>CAXBRK010000001.1:0-50308 GCA_963978155.1 uncultured Phycisphaera sp.
GCCAGCATGTCCGAACACGACCTCTTTCTGAAATGCACCGGATCAGAATCAGGCGTCAGAACCTTCGCTTCCAGCGGTCGTGGACTGCAAACGCGAAATCATCTCTTCGATCTCAGCCGGTGACACACCAAGAGCCTCGGCCAAACTCTCGGCCGATTCACCCTGTGACAACCCCTCACGGACCGCCACTTCCATCGGATCACTCTCGATGTCGGTGGTGCTCACTCCGGGAAGACTGCTGTCGTGCGCGGGGTCGAGCAATTCCGCTCGACGGATCAGTCGATCAAGCCGACGCGAAGCTTGCTCGGCGTCCCGAAGCAGCACTTCGATACGGTCGGGATGGACCGGACGCGGGGAAGGTGCTGGCGCCGCCACCACAGGCGGTGGCGTTGGCAACGCTTCTGGTTTTCGTACGAGAGAGAAGATCCAAGCCGCAGTCGCCCCCCCGGCGATTCCGGCCACCAACGCGATCAACAGCAAGAGAGGATCAGGCATAGGTCTTTCTCAATCGGCACAATCGAGTCCCTATCATCCATCAACCTTGGCCAAACCTGATGACAAATCTGGTCGAATCCCCTTGCTGGGAGATTTTGAAGCCCGCATGCGGCGATTGGGGGCTGCAAATGGGGGGTGGCTGGTCGCGGTTTCAGGAGGGCCAGATTCTTTTGCATTGCTTGATTTGGCCCATCGATCGGTACACCGCACCCCGCGGGCACTGCATGCCGTCACGGTGCAGCACCACTTGCGTGCCGAAGCAGAAAACGAACTGATGGCCGTGCGTGCGTGGTGCGAAGCCCGTGACATTCCCCACCACCGACAAGACCTGGAGCCTCCGGTCAATCCTGCCGCCGCACGACGCGCTCGCTACCACGCGCTCCTCACCGTCGCGACCGAACAGAACCTTCCCCATGTGCTGCTGGGTCACCACGCCGATGACCAAGTGGAATCCATCCTGTTGGCGTTGGTTCGAGGCGCAGGCCCCAAGGGCCTCGGGGGCATGCGCGATCGTCGGAACTTGGGCGGCGAAATTCAGGTGGTTCGCCCCTTCCTCGAGACACCAGGACAGTTGCTCCGCGACCATGCACTCGAACACCAGTTGCCATTCCATGATGAACCAGGCAATCTTGATCCCCAGAGCGCGCGGGGACGCATACGAACGCTCATCCGTCCTCAACTGGAATCGCTGCGTCAAGGGTGCGGCATGGCCATGGTGAACAACGGAGCCTTGATGCAAGCCGCCGGCCAAGCCCTCCAAGCCCGGGCGAAGAAGTTGGCCCCACGAGAAGAACGAGAAGTTTGGCGAAGCGCTTCAGAAGGCTTGCGACTGGCGGCCCTTCAACTTCGCGCCCCCAACACCCCCAACACCCAGCTTCGTCCCTTGTGCCGAGCTCTTGCGGACCAAGAGGATCGACCTCGCCGCTTTGCGGTGCAGGGAGGAATGATGGAGGTGACCGCCCGGGCGGTGCTGGGTCCCAAACCGATTTAGTCGCCGATCATCGTGCGGCCATTCAGGTAGGGCTGCAGTGCTTCGGGAATGCGAATTCGACCGTCGGCCTGTTGGTGCATTTCCAAAATCGGAATCAACACTCGGGGGCTTGCCGCCACCGTGTTGTTGAGTGCATACGGGTAACGGATGGTGCCCTCAGCGTCGCGGTACCGGAGGTTCAGGCGACGGGTCTGGAAATCAGAGAGACGCGAAGCGGAGTGCGTCTCCCCCCAGTCACCACACGGGCGACCGTCCCCATCAAGTTCACCGCGTCCCGGCATCCAACATTCGATGTCGGTCATGGCTTCATTCTTTTGCCCCAGGTCGCCGGTGCAGCAATCAAGCAGTCGGTACGGCAACTCCAACGCTTGGAGGAATCCTTCGACAAAGCCCATCATCTTTTCGTGCCACGCGCGATGCTCTTCGGCGTCGGCAGCATGAATCACCACCTGCTCCACCTTGTCGAATTGGTGAATGCGATACAAGCCAGCTGTATCACGGCCCGCAGCACCCGCTTCTCGACGGAAGCACGTCGATCTGGTGGTGGCGGTGATGGGCAGTTGGTCGAGATCCAAAATCTCATCGGCGTAGACCCCCATCAAACCCACTTCACCGGTGCCAGTGAGGAAGAGGTCGTGGCCACCGCCGCGTTCTTTTTCAGCAACGTGGTAGGCCTGCTCTCGTCCACCGGGGAAGAACCCAGTGCCCACCATGCACTCCTCGCGAACGATGACCGGAACGCTCATGGGAGTGAATCCATGATGTTCGGTCATCATTTCCAAGGCCATACGCATGACGGCTTCGTGCAGACGCATGCCATCACCTTTCAAGACGTAGTGGCGACTCCCCGCCATCTTGACCCCGCGGGCAAAGTCCACCAAGTCGTGCTGCTCGATCAATTCCAAATGGGTCTTGGGCGCAAATCCTCGTTGGGCTTCAAAGGACTGATCGGGATCAAAGTTTGATGACCAACGGCGCCGCTCGACGTTGGCCGATGCGTCTGGTCCGACCACCACATCGGCGGCTGGAGGCTGCGGGATGGTCAACAGCAATTCTTGGAGCTTGGGGTCAATCGCGGCGATCGCGGCCTCTGCTTCTTGCACTTTGCTCTTCAACGCGGCGGGCTGCGCCTCCAAGGTGGCCAACTCTTGCTCGAGGGCTGGCTTCTCTTCATCGGAAGCTTTCTTGATGGCGCCTTTCAACTGCCCCATTCGAGGGCCGGTTTCCTTCGCCAACTTCTTTTGCTCAGCGCGGGCCGATTCCATCTGCGACAACAACGCTCGTTTTTGGGCATCAAGCTCCAGCAGTTCATCGATATGAACCACCGTGCCCTTGGCCTCAGCGCCCCGTCGAAAATGGTCGGGGTCGTTTCGCAACGCTTTGAGATCGATCATGCATCATCTCCAGGGCGACGCCAAGACGGCGGTGCGGCCCAGCCCAGTTTGGCCGCAAGAGTGGCCCCGAAAGGTCGTTCGGGGTGTCGAAGAAAACGAAGTGTTTGAAAATGGGAAGCGACTTCAACCCGGTCTCCGGCTTGGAGACGTTCGGCCAATCGACCATCCTGCACCAAAGAAGATCCTTCATTGGCGTGGTGGACGTTCAACGCCACACTCGCTTCGGCGGGAAGAACCAACGGTCGCCAAGCCAAAGAGTGAGCGGCGAGAGGCACCAAAATTGTGGCTTCCAAACCTGGGGCCACGATGGGGCCTCCAGCACTGGCGGCATGCGCGGTCGAGCCTGCACTCGTAGCCACGATCAACCCATCTCCCAAGAATCGAGGGATAGCGCCTCCGTCCACTTCGCCCTCAAGTTCGATGGCCCGGAAGGGTTGCCCCGCCGCCAAGACCACGTCGTTGACCGCGCATCCCGTGGCTGCTTCTTGTCCATCTCGGAGCAACCGCCAATGCAACGCATGACGGTTTTCAATGCTCAATGTCCCCGCGCGGATGGCGTCCAGATACAGCGGCAATTCTTCCACTTCGAACGCGGCCAAGAAACCCAGACGACCTCCCGAGACCCCCAAGATCCTTGAAGAAGCTCCAGCGTCGAGGACCTGTCGGGCCACCCGCATGATGGTGCCATCCCCGCCCACCGCAACCACAATGTCGGCTTGTCCCACCTCATGCACGGCCCGTTCGGGCACGTTCGCGCCGAGGGCGGATCGGACCCCTTCGGCCACGCTGGTGTCGCAGCCTTCACCAATCACCAGTTCAAAGGTTGGGGAGGTCATGGGGATCCAACATCGTACCGGAGCACGCATCTGGATTCCCCCTCAATCATGACACAAGGCCTTGAGTAAGCCTCATAAACGCGGTTTCAAGGTCAATTCTCTCGGCGGAGAGTCCGCGAACCCGAACCCCAGCGGTGACCAGACGTGCGTTGATGCCCGCGGCATCCAACGTGGTTCCGGTTTCCAGATGAACCACCAAGCGATCTTTAGCGCCCTCGTCAACCGCCACCGACCGAACCCCACCCAAGGCTCCAAGCAGGCTCAAGGCCGTGTCCATTCCCCCGTCGAGCTCACACTCCAACCGGGTCCCCGATCGGGCCGCATCCAGGGCCGACTGGACCGAACCGGCGAACACCAGTTTGCCCCGTTCCAAGATGCCAACCGAAGTGCACAGCTCGGCCAATTCATGAAGGATGTGGGAAGAAATCAAGATGGTTTTTCCGAGGTCACGGAGCGTACGGAGCAACTCTCGCATTTCCACGCGGGCCCGGGGATCCAAACCCGATGCCGGCTCATCGAGCAACAGCACCTCGGGATCGTGCAGCAGGACGCGAGCCACCGCCAACCGTTGGCTCATGCCCCGAGACAAACCAGAAATGGGCGCTTCTGCTTTGCCACCAAGGTCGGTGAGCGACAGCGCGTCATCCACCACTTGGGTCCGTCGGGATCCGGTGATGCCATAACAGCTGGCAAAGAACTGCAGGTACTCCCGCACCAACATGTCGTCGTAGGCCCCCAAGAAATCGGGGACGTATCCGATCAAAGGTCGAATGTGCGTGTTTTGCCACCCCACCGTGAAACCGCAGACTCGAGCCTCCCCTGAACTCGGCTTCAGCAAGGTCGCCAGAATTTTGATGGTGGTGGTCTTCCCCGCCCCATTGGGTCCAATGAAACCAAAGCATTCGCCGGCCTCAACTTTGAGGTTCAAATCATCCAACGCCACCAAAGATCCGTAGCGTCGAGAAAGATGATGGGTCTCAAGGATGGCCACAGATTCACTGCTCCTTCACGGGTAGAGGGAGAAAAGCCCTCACCAACACAGTACCGGATGAGGTTGGCTCTCCTCCTTCAACCAAGGGACCGCCCGGTGCTTTGACTTCGTCGAGAAATCCAAGAACCATCAAACCGGGCGAGCCGAAGCGCAAGCCCCCACCGAACCGTCGAGAACTGCCGATGACCGAGGGACTCACCGACATTGAGAGTTCTCCAGGATTCAACCATGGTGTGGGGTGCGCCAGAGGCCAGAGTGCGGCATCGAGCAGTCGATTCCTGAGATTCATGGTGGGCCGCTGACCAAAATCGCCTCGAAAAGACTCTCTTGGACGCCAACCTCGTTCCTCGAGCCTGTCATCCAGTCGCGACCAACTTTGGGCATAGTCTTCTTCGCTGAGATCCAGTGGAACCCCAGGGGCCCATTCTCCGGCGATATTGGCTTCGAAGGCCATCACCGGCAAACGTCCTGGGTCGGCAAACGTGGGAAGATCTTCACCGGCAACCGACTGTCGACGTCGCGGTGCCGCGTCTCCCAACACCGCAATCAAACGAACCTGCTGCAAAGGGGCAGGAAATGAATGCACCAGCTCCCCCTGCACTTTGGCCACTGGATCCAAGGATGGTGCAGGCTCTGATTTCAGCCGGACCACCCCCCATGTTTCATCTGGGGCAAGTGACCCCGTCCAAGCAAATGGCACGGGGACCCCGCGGGTCGGCAGACTCCATGCGGTCGGCCCAGACTCCACCACCCGTCGATCTGGAAAGGACAACACAGAACCGTTGGGCACCCACGGACGAACCGAACCCTGAGGATGTTTGAGATCGATGCGAGAGAATCCTGTGGTCTGCACTTGTCCAAAGCCGACCACTTGGTGTGGGCCATCGAAAGTCTGATCAAGCATGGTGAAGTGCCGCAACGAGACATCGGACACCCCAGATCGACCCACGAGCAACAGCATCAACAGACCTCCCAAGAATGAGGCACCGGCAGCCACCGGCCACACCTGATGCGACCGGCCACGGACCCGCCCCCAAAAGGCAAGACCGGGCCCCAACAACAGGGCGTACAACGGCACCAAAATGGCGACATTGGCAACGGTCGATCCGGCAGTCGTTCCGGCCACCATGGACTCAAGATCCCGATCACCAAAGAGAATCGTCTGATCCCACAAGACAAGTCGGTCCGAGGGCTGACTGGCGTCAAAGGCCAACCGGGGAATCGGATCCCCGGCAAGAACAAACAGGTCGGCGAAGAACGGTGCATCTGGCCAAGGTCTGCTCTGTCCATCTGATTCAAGGACCGGTGGCAATCGAAGCGGCAAGCCCAACCAATCCACCCGGCCCCGCCCCCAAGGACGCCCCACCACCAGTGGGGTGTTGACCACTTTCATTTTTCCTGACCAAGGAAACGGCGCTTGGCTTCGGTCCAGAACCTCCACGCTTTGGCGACGATCGGCCAGCATCGGAAGGGCGTTGCTCGCGCTGACCACTTCACGCAACTGGTCAAAAGTGTGGGTGCGACGGACGGGGTCAATCCCGCACCACATGGGATCGCTGGCCGTCCATCCGGTCTCCGTGCCATGCAACACCAGATGTCCACCCTCACGGACCCAACGTTGAATGGCCTGCCAACGCACGCTGCCGAGCGCCGACGGCAGCCCTTCGGCGGGAAGCACCAAGACATCGGCCGCATCCAGAGCTCGCCAATCTGAAGGCAATGCGTTGAGATCCGCCAAGGCATTGACTTCAACTGGCGAAGTGAAGCCTCGAACGCGGGGGTCAGGATCGCGGAGTTGCCCCAACCCGTTTGGTATGGAACCAACGCAAAGCACCACCGTGGAGGCCACTGGAATTCGACCCGGCATCGGGGCGACCAAACGAACCGTCGTGCCCTGGTCTTTGATCAAGACCTCCACCTTGGTGGCATCAGGTGCCGGCAGAGCCAAGATCGAAACCTCCACATCCGAGGACGGTGGGACGCCCACACGTTGTGGAGTGTGCAACACATCGCCGTCGGGCGTGACGCCCAGGCCGATGACCTCCACTTCCCGGGCCGTCCCGGTCGATGACAAACGAACCTGCAAAGGAACCCAGCCACTCTCCCGGACGGCCCCCGCCAAACCGATGCCCACAATTTGATCTTGGGCCGTCGCAAGCGTTCCCATCCCCATAAGGGAAGCCAGCACACACTGCAGGATCGTTACAACCGAACGCATGTTTGAAGTTTATGGGGCAATTCGATGTGAAGTTCGCCCCAAGAGAGACCGATCCAAGCACCATGGTTCATGATTTGATCCCCATTCTGGCGGCCGTTCTGGTCGGCCTCCTTGCTCTGCAGGAGTTGCTCCGCCGAATTGATCGTGGACGCGTTCGAATGGCAAAGATCATGGCCTACCGTCGAGGTCCAGCCATCCTTCGGATTCGAGATCTGGGCCAATCCACGGCAGAGAACGGTCGGGCCTCAATCACTCAGGATTGACCGACCAGCCTCGGTCCGGTTGACGTTCAAGCAAGGGCCAGCAGGCTTCCAGCACATCCCGAACACCTTCGCCGGTTGCGGACGACCCCAACACCACCGTGGCTTCCATCTCGGCCCCCAACGCGGAACGCAATTCTTCCACCATGTCGGTGCGGAGGTCTTCTGGAATCAAGTCCGCTTTGTTCAAGAACAAAATACGAGGCCTGGTGGCGAGCTCCGCGTCGAACGCTTTCAATTCGCCAAGAATGGTGCGGTGGGCTTCAGCGGCATCAGCACCCGGAGGGTCGAGATCCACGACATGGATCAACACTCTGGTCCGGGCGACGTGACGTAAAAAATCATGCCCCAGTCCGGCACCATCTGCGGCCCCTTCAATCAAACCAGGGATGTCCGCCAGAACCAACCTGCGATCGCCGCCGAGGGCGGCTACGCCCAGGTGCGGACTTAAGGTGGTGAACGGGTAATCGGCAATGCGTGGGTCGGCCGAGGTGGCTTGCGCCAAAAAAGTGCTTTTGCCGGCATTGGGGAGACCGACCAGACCACAGTCGGCAATCAACTGCAATTCAAGATCGAGCTCTCGCTCTTCTCCAGGCTCCCCCGGCGTGCATTCGGTTGGGGCTTGATTGGTGGCGGAGACGAAATTCAGGTTCCCCAACCCACCACGGCCCCCTTTGGCCGCTTCGAATCGCTGGCCCACTTCCACCAAATCAGCCAATTGGTTGCCTTGGTCATCTCGAACGATCGTGCCAACTGGTACGAGGACTTCCAAGTCTTCCGCCGAGGCACCAAAGCAATCTCGACCGCGACCGTGTGCACCATGTGCGGCCCGGAGGTGTGGTCGGTGCATGAGGTGGGAGAACTCATTCAAAGAGCCATCCGCCACCAACCAGACCGAGCCGCCACGTCCACCATCTCCACCATCCGGCCCCCCTTTGGGGACAAACATTTCCCGGCGCATCGATGACGAACCATCACCACCCCGACCGGCTCGGCAAAAGATTTTGACCCGATCAGCGAACATGGATTCTTGGCTTCAATCAGAGCGGTCCACCAGCAGCTGAATCAAGACGCCCTACCAAGTGGAGAGGCAATCCATCCAGAGCGGACGAAGACCTGCCTGAATCAGTTGGCGGCAGAACCGGCAGCCACGAACGCTTCGACACCTTCATCGGAAGGAATCAAGTCGACGTAACGGCCGCGGAATCGCACTTCGCCATTGGCCACGGCGTACAGCGTGTTGTCCTTGCCCATGCGGACGAGGTGTCCGGGGTGGAACTTGGTGCCGCATTGACGCACGATGATGCTGCCGGATTGAGCGACCTGCCCGCCGTAGAGCTTGATGCCCCGGAACTGCGGGTTGGAGTCGCGACCATTTTGAGTAGAGCCTTGACCCTTCTTGTGTGCCACAGCAAATCCTCCAGCGGCCATCATCAGCCGAACCACAGATAGTAGACGAGGACGGGCCTCTTGTCCAGCGTTGGTTTCTCAGGACGCCCGTCAGGACCCCGAGGCAAATTCCCCTGACAAACCCCCTTGAACGGGTTACCGGATGACCCATTCTGAGGCCATCAGAGTCGCTGGCATGGCCAAACGGCCTTCCAGGTCCCCATCCACCATGAATTTGAGATGGAGCGACTTTCGCAAAATGACGGCTTCACCGCTGACGGGATGGAATTCACGGGCCGTCTCGCCCGAAAGACCCGCAACAAAAATGCTGACTTCGTTGGCACGGTCATTTTGCACCGGCCAAACTGCCAATCCGTCTCGGGCATATTCCGCACCTTGCCGAAGGTCACCAATGATCTCGTCTTGGGTTTCCAAGAGAGGGTTGCCTTGGAGGGCACGAATGGATTCGCTCACTCGGCCGGGAACGCCTACACCGGCTTTGCTGATGACACCGGTGTCACTGAACAGCGTCATATCGGGAACCCAGATTTGGTCTCGACCCGAGGCATTTTGCACTTGGTAGGTCATGTACCAGTACAGCTTGCCGTCCGCAGGGTCGGCAAACAATCGAAGAACCCCAGGTGTGCACTTCAGTTCCCACGCGGTTGGAACCGGCTTGGGGACCGGATACGCCGCCGCAGAGTCAACTCCAATCAAAGCGGTGGAGGCACACAACAACATGGCAGCGGAAAGTACGGTCTTCAATGACATTCGAAGGCTCCCTTTGAGACGGGCTACTGTACCCAAAATCACTCGATTGCCCGTCATCCAAGGCCAGATCTTTCCATGACAGATCCATTTCACCCCCGATCACCGGAACCCAGAGAGCTGGATGCGGCTTTGGGAAGGCTGCTCACACCACCAAGTTCGCCCCCCCCGGCACCATCCACGGTGCGGGGACTGCGAAAAACCCTCCGGGAAGAGCGGGCCCGCCTGTGGTGCGCTGGGCCCATTGGTGCCCCCCTTGGAGCCGTCCTGACCTTACCCCGTCCTGGCCGAATTGAGATGCTTTTGGGCACGCCACTCGGTCCAGCTGATGATCCAGCCCCCACTGGACGTTGTCTGCAGTCGGCATTGGCATCGGGACGCCAAAGCGACAACCACTTGGCCCAACTGGTGCACGTCCCTGAGGCCGTGGGGACCGCCGAGGCCGCCAAGTTGGGTGGGATGGAATGGTTGGCTGAGTTGCAATTCCTTCGTACAGCTTCGGTACCAGAACCAACAACATCCCTTGCCTCGTCCCTCCCCCTCCAATCAAGCATCACGTGGTGCGACTGTGATGATCTTGACGACCAAGCGCTGCACGGCGTGCTTTTGGAGACGTACGTTGACGCGCAGGATTGCCCGGGGCTTCGAGGGCGCCGGGAACCAGAAGATATTTTGATTGGACATGAGGCATCCGGGGTGCGGCACCACTGGATGGTGGCCCAAGTCGAACAGGAACCAGCCGGAGTGTTGCTTTTGGCCGAAACCCCCGAGCGGCACCTGCTGCAAGTGCTCTACGTGGGCGTGGTGCCAAAGTTTCGCGGCAAAGGGTTGGGGCAACAGTTCATGGCCAAGGCCAATGAGGTCGCGATCTCACGCAAATTGCCACTTTCACTTCACGTTGACCGGCGCAACGCGCCTGCTCTCAAGCTGTATCGCAAATTTGACCTCCAACCACGCGAATCACGAGTTGCATGGATTGCAGAAATTCGGTAGCCAACCAAAGAAAAAGTTGCGATTGCCGAAGCGGCGGGAAGTTTGAATCGTTTGTTCGAACGGTGCGACTTTTCATCTTGAGATTCAACACGACTTATCCACATCTTCTGCCCGAACACGTGGTGGTTCGGGAAGAACACAAGCCCAAAATCTTTTACCGCATGCTCTCCATCCAGTTAGGAATACCAAGGATGGTTTTTATCGATCGACCCACTTGCAGCAATGTCAACTTTCGGTAAAGTTCCGCTCCTCGACATGGACTCGTCGACACCGACCGGTTCGCCTTGAACATTGGCTTCGAAACTGAGCCAATTCATTCAAAGCGAGACCGCCCGGTACAGGCATGGCTGCCCATCGACGTTACTCGTCCGTGACCAGGCTTCGACCAGATCACCAATCACGAGTTTTCCCAAGTCAACATCTCTGATGTTGATCCGCTGTCCCTGTGTCCTTTGCCAAAGCTTGGATGCATGACAACCACGCCCCTTTCTTGCACGAGGCCCCCGATGTCGCAATCACCTGGAATGAGCCACCGCGAACACGAGGCTGCCATCTTGGGAACGTTGCGACGAGAACTCGGCGAGACGAAGTACGACCGTTGGTTGGGCAACGCCAGCGCCAGCGTTCAAGCTGGAGATTCAGGGCAAGACCCACACTCCGTGGTCATCGAGGTCGACAACGCCTTTGCGGCCCGCTGGGTGGAAACCAAGTTCATTCCCGAATTGCGGGTGGCCTGCAAAGGAATCCGCAGCGAACAGACACCACCTTGGCGCATTCGTGTTCGCCAAGACGACACCGTGGAATCGACGGACGCCTCAACCCCAGCCGGTGATGCCACCGGGTCTTCAGGCCCAACGTCCGCGGGAACGCCTTCCCCATCACAGCCAGCCACGCCGTCTTCCCACTCCGCTTGGAAGCCAAGCCGCGGCCCCGCCACCAATCAACCGACGCACCGCGGCCAGGCCGGACCAATGGCCGCGTACCGGCAACTTGAGCACTTCGTCGAAGGGCCCAGCAACCAGCTGGCCTACCGATCCGTGTGTCGACTGCTGGAAGACCCCCAGCATGCCTCCCCCATGTCGCCATTGTTCTTGCACGGCGATTGCGGCGTCGGCAAAACCCACCTGCTGCAAGGCGCCGTGCGGGCGGCTTCCACCCAATTCAGTCGCATCCGGTACTACTCAGCGGAGCAGTTCACCAACGAATACATTCGGGCCGTCCGGGAACACGACTTGGAACGCTTCCGACAACAACTGCGAACTCTGGACCTCTTGGCCATCGATGACGTTCACTTCTTCTCGCACAAAGAAGGCACGCAAAACGAGTTCCTGCACATGCTGGACGCGTGCCTGCTGCATGGCACCAAGCTGTTGCTCGCTGGAGATGGGCACCCCAATCGCTTCAAAGCTTTTTCACGGGCGTTGAGTTCTCGTTGTGTCTCGGGCATGGTGGTGCACATCGAATCACCGGACGTGAACACCCGTTTGGCCATCGTCAACCACTTGGCGAGCCGCCGAGGGTTGCGTCTCGAGCCCGCGGCCGCCGAATTGGTGGTGGAACGGACCCTCGGGACGGTTCGCGAACTCGAAGGCGCACTCACCCGCCTCGATGCGATGGCCCGGCTCGAAGGCACGGGCGAAACCATCGGTTTGCAATTGGTCACCCGAACGCTCGGCGCCGCGCCCCGACCGGTTCGACCGGCCGATGTTGTCAATGCGGCATGCGAGGCCCTGAACATCCCCCGACACGAACTTCTTGGCAACAGCCGGCACCGACGCATCACCTTGGCTCGAGGGGTTTCGGCCTATCTGCTGCGTGACCTCACCACATTGTCTTGGCCAGAAATTGCCCACCAACTCGGGCGAGAGCGTCACTCCACCGTCCACGGCGCGGCCAAGCGCATCACCAAAGCTCTGGAGCTCGACGAGTCCACCCACTCGCTCCCCGAGCAAGGCGAAGTCCCCATGCGGCTCTTGATCGACCGGGTGCGTCGAAGTGCTTTGCAGGCTGAACGTCGATGAGCAACGCCATTCCATTGGCCAAACCCAGTTTGAGCGAAGCCGAACGTCAAGCGGTATTGGACGTGCTGCAATCCCCCGTACTGGCCAGCGGGCCTCGGGTCGAACACTTCGCCAAATCGATCGCCGAACTCACCGAGCGAGACTGTGGGATCCCGTGTTCTTCGGGCACTGCTGGTCTCACATTGGTGCTGGCCGCACTGGGCATCGGAGCCGGAGACAAGGTCGTGGTCCCTGCGTTCGGCTTTGTGGCCATGGCCAATGCCGTCTGGTCGCTGGGGGCCACGCCTCTGTTCGCGGACTGCGATCCACGGACCCTCAATGTGGACCTGGATTCGGTCGCCCAACTTCTGGAACTGAAGCCTCGAGCCGTCTTGGCGGCGGAAACCTTTGGCAACCCTGCGGGGATGCCCGAACTGGAAGCGTTGTGCGCAGCACATGAGATTCCCTTGATCGAAGATGCTTGTGAAGGACTTGGGGGACGAATCTCCGGACGACCGGTGGGCGGATTTGGCCGGGCCTCGGTCTTTGGCTTTTATCCCAACAAACAGATCACCACGGGGGAAGGCGGCGTGGTCGTCACGGACGACACCAGGCTGGCTGAACGGTGCCGCTCCTTGGCCAACCATGGCCGGGGAGAAGATGGCTCAACCTTCGTCCGTCCGGGATGGAATTTTCGTCTCGACGAAATGTCAGGCGCACTTGGAAACGCGCAACTGTCACGACTGGATGACATTCTTGATCAACGTGAAGCGGTAGCGGCCCAATACACCGCCCAACTCTCTGGGAACGTCGATCTTATTTTGCCAAGTGTCGAGACGGCGAGTCGACCTTCTTGGTTCGCCTATTGCGTTCGTCTCACCGGACGATGGAACGCCACCGTGCGGGACGAAGTGATCCAAGCGATGGCCGGCCACGAGATTTCGTGCGCCAAGTACTTCCCTTCCATCCCTCAGACTCCAGCCTGGCAAGGCCGTTGCGAGCCCAATGCGTGCAACACCCCCGTGGCCAACTCCATCTCCGGACGAACCATTGCACTTCCCTTCTACGCTGGGCTCTCCAGCCGAGAAGTTGATTTGGTGTGCCAATCGCTCGAACTGATGATCGAGCGTGCAACCTTCCGGCACCGGGCATCACCAACCGATCAAATCGACGGCATTGACCCCAGTTGAGAGCAGCGAAAGAACGGACCTGACGGTTTATCGACCGATCAGGAGAAGCTGTTCCATGAGTTCATCGGTGGTCGTGATGACACGAGAGGCCGCGCTGTACCCAGTCTGGGCCAAAATCATGTCGATGAACTCTTGAGACAGATCCACGTTGGACAGTTCTAACGAACCGCCAAGCAATCGACCGTTGCCAAAGTCAAGAGGGCGACCCACCAAAGGTTCGCCAGAGTTTGGCCCCACTCCGAAGTATCCGCCACCTTGATCGACCAAGCCGCCGTTGTTCGAGAACCGGGCCAATGCAATGGCTCCCAATTCACGCGTCAGGCCATTGGTGAATGCCCCCAGAATGGTGCCATCTTCGGCAACCGACCAGTTGGCCAAAGTGCCCAAAGCCGAGCCGTCTTGGCTGACCGCAGCGAGCGAGCTGACGGAAGAGGCAAATGCTGACAGTTCCCCTTGTTCATCACCACCGAATTCAATGGTGATGTCCAGCGGCGAATCGGCACCGTTGTCGCGGACAATCGAAAGAGCATTGCCGTCGACAAAATCAAGGCGGCCTTCGCTGTCAAAGGTCAACTCCCCCGACCCAACGATACGACCCAACGCGTCGTTGTCATCGGTTTCCGAAATCCATGCCCAGGTTGAGCCCCCGTTGGGATCAGTCGACTGAAGCACCATGGTCATGTCGATCGTCAAAGGGGCTCCCAATGAGTCGTAGACAACAAAGGACGTCCGAACCGACTCACCGGTGGCTTCCGCCGTGTCGCTGAACATAAATGGTTGTGTCGCGCCGGTGCCGTTGTTGGTCACCGTAAAATCGCTGGACTCAAGGTCGAGAGCTTGGGCGGTTCCTTCATTGCTGTTGATGACCAATCCACCAGTGGCTGGATCCAAAGCGATGCCACCACCCAAGCCATCCTCACTGGTCAGACCGAGGGTGGCTTCCAACCAATTCATGAAATCACCCATGGTGGTTCCAGTGGCGTCTGCGGTGGAACCTGCAGCGTTTGTGGTGAATTGGAAGGTGTGGGTTCCGAGATCTTGTCCGGCTTTTTCAATACCACCAATGGTGATGATGGGGCCTGGCTCACCGCCTTCCAACGCGATCGCGGGCGTGCCATTGGAATCGGCCATGTAGATGGTGTTTCCCGGGACCGTGAGATCGAATGTTTGGTCGATGGGCGTTCCGAGCAATACATCGGAATACAGACCCGCACTTGTGGCAACAGCTCCAGTCGTGGCCACTTCGCCATCCGCATCAAGATTGCCATTGAATTCAACTTGATTTGTGGCTTCCGCGAGAGTCAAAGTGCCAACCGGAATCGTCAAAGGTGCGAGTTCACCCGCTTGGACTTGGAAGTTTTCATCCACGCCAAAACCTTGAATTCGCCCCCCATTGATGCTGACCAACTCGTTGTTCTCATTCAGTTCGAACGCGCCAGAGCGGCTGTACAACCGTTCGCCAGCGAGGTCGACAATAAAGAAGCCGTCACCTTCAATAGCCACATCCGTCGCACGACCGGTGACGCTGATGGCCCCAGAAGAGAAATTCTTCTGGGTTCCGCCGACGCCCACTCCGAGACCAACTTGGCTTGGGTTCGTTCCTCCGGTGAAAGCACCGGGCGCCGTCCCAACTCCAAGTGTTCGAGCAAATTGGCTGCTGAACAGCATCCGGCTGCTTTTGAACGCCGTGGTGTTCACGTTGGCAATGTTGTTACCAATCGAGTCCAAGCGTTGGGAGTTGACGGAGAGGGCGGAAAGTCCGGTGTAAAGCGAAGTGGTTGACGGCATCGTTGCTTCCTGCGGAGATGGTTGAAATCAAATCGACGTTCAATGAGTCGTTGAGAGGGATAAGTGCAAACCCCGTGCCAGAGTCATCCGAGTTCTGGAGGCATCCCTGGACCCACTTGGGGCGGCAAAGGCTGCGCGGATGCGTCAGTATTGCCGGGCACAACTGGCGGATTTTCAGGAGAATCCGGAGTGGTTGGCTCTTCTGGTTCTTCTGGAACCTCAGGACCTTCAGGAATGGACTCGGGCTCCAAGACGACTTCCACATTTTGCAGAGGGACAATCCAGCCGGTATCGAGTTCGATCGCAACCGAATCACCTTGCCGAAGAGCTGCGACGACGAAGCCCGTCACATTGCCCCAACCTTCTGCGTACCCCGAGACAAATTTCCCGATCATTCCGGCGGCACTGGTCAGTTGATTCTCAGTGACAATCGCATCCAGACGATCCCCCAAAGCGATGTCACTCTCGATCGAACGAATCGTCGAAATCTGATCGAGAAGGGCCGACGTGTCATTGGGAGAAAGAGGATCCTGACTGGTCAGTTCCGTCAGAATAATTTGCAGGAACTCTTCACTTCCCAGGGCCCCAAAGGCATCAGGAGTTCCACCAGCGCCAGAGGCACCACCAAATTGAATCGCACTCATGCTTGCTCCTCTGCGGCCATCAACACTTGGCCAAATTCATCTGCCCGATCGTCGAGCTGATCCAATATCTGTGGCGAAGATCGTTTGGAGGAGGTCTCACCCTCCCGACGATCACGCTCACCACCGGACCGATCCTCATCGGCGTCGTTCTCGTTGTGCTGGTCCAACCGAGATGACTCGACTTTCGATTCCTCACGAACTTCGAGTCGATCCACAACCAGACCTTTGTGCTCCAAACTGTCACGCAGCAACCGAAGGTGTTCGCCAAGGACTCGGGCGGCCTCAGGCGTGCGGGCAACCAAGTCGGCTTGCACCCGCCCTTCATCCATCTGCACCCGAACGGTCACTTTTCCAAATTGCGCCGGACGAAGTTGCACCACCGTTGCCCCACCATGCCCGCGTCCCAGCGAACGAAGCGCCCGTCGGGTGAGGTTGACGGAAGCTGGAACCTCGTCCGCGGCTCCGGCGTCAACCGCCTCCGCCAGACCGCCGCTGAAATTCACGCTTTGGGTCGGGGCATTCACTTTTGTCGACTGAAGCGCGTTGCCCTGCGGAGCCGTACGCACTGGATCTCCCGCCACTTCGCGCACTGGCACAGCAGTCTCAACCGAAGAAGAAGGCGTGCTTCCCCCCTCGGGTCGAGTTGATGATTTGAATGCTTCGCCGCGCTGAGAACCCTCTTCCGCGGAGACCGGAGTCTGGGCCCGAGAAACTTCTGGACGCTCTGAATGAGCGGGGCGTGTGGCATCGGAACCATCCTGACCGACACGTTGATCAGCGGCAGGAAGATCCCCAGGCAGAAGCTTGGTTTGGTTTCCCGCGGGACGGTTTGAGGCTGGCCTGACCTCGCCAGCCGAGAATTTTGGTGCCCGACCAGTGGTGTTCACGTCTGGACCACGGGGACCAACATCGGGCTCAAGAGATCCTGAAACATCAGATGACGGCGGTGTCCTTGAACCCAGTTCATTCGGTGAGATCGAGGATGGATCGCGAATAACCTCCGCAGACGAGCCGGCCGCCGTACCGGTTGGGGCAAGATTGGAACCGAACTCCCCTTGCTGGAGCACCGCTGAATCAACACGGGCGACCGGTATGTTCACACGCGGAGTAACTTTTCCGTTCGATGCGGATGCAACAGCTTTTCGCTGGACATCGCTCTGAGGCACCAACTCCAACTCGGGGAGAGGATTGGATACCGAATGCACCGTTGCGGGAGGCCGTGAATCCCCGACCAGAGACTCTGGGGCCGGCTCAGGAGAAGCTTCAGCACCTCCCGGGATGGGCGCTGAGATCTCCTCATCGCCGCCCTCCCCTACAGAGGAAGTGTCCGTGGCATGTTCTTCTTGGGTACCGAAGTCCTCACCGGACTCGACGCTCTCTTCCACGGCGGCACCGCTGCCCACTGCTGGAGCGTTGGGCTCAGAATCTTCCACCTGAGCAGTACTGACCTCTGGAACAACAAATTCCGATGAGGCGTCAGCGGGGCGAGACGGACTCTGGCGACTCGGCAGAGCTGATGGTGGCAGGCTGGCGGGCACGAGAGGCATGCTCATGCTTAAGACGTTGCAAGTCTTGTACCAGCTCCGCCCGATCCTCCTTGTGAAGGGCCCGAATGACATCCTGAAGGTCGACACCACCCAATGTGCTGTACAACCCCGCCGCTTTTTCGGGGCTCTCGGTGTACAGCATCAGCAATTGCTGCGCGGCTTCGGAAGGGAGCCCGGCATAATCCGCCGCCATCGCCTCCCCAATGGCAAACAAGTCCACTTCGGGATCCTCGTCGAGTTGTTTGCGTTGTGCGGCCACCACGCTTTCCAACGATGAAATGTCATCTTGCTGGCTGGCCAATTCCAGATCTTTCTCGGCGATCAAACGCTCCTGCTCTTTGACTTGGTCAAACAATTTGCCAATCACAAAATGCGACGAAGCAAAGACCTGCCCGTCCTCAGATTCGGCCACCAGCCTTTGGGGCTCGGATTGAATGTTGTCGCTTGGTTGAGTGGGCTGCAAGATGGCGGCAATCTGCTGCACTCGATTGGCATCAAGGCGACCTTCTACCCGCAACCAAGCCAGCAACGCCACGATCAGCAGGACGTTGACGATGGCGACTCCTCCGAGCACCCGAAACCATGGATTCTCGCTTTGCTTCATGCCATCCTCCGTTGCTGGGTTGATTCAGACGCCATCCTTTGGGCAATCTCGTCCATTTCAATGTGTTCACGGCGTTGCACTTCCCGGCGGTGGGCCTCAAGGCGACGCTCGCGGAGTCTTTCGTACTGACGGCGTTCACGACGCACCACCGCCAGACGCTGCTCGGCTTCTCGGAAGGCGGGCTCGGCCGCCGCGATCTCCAAAACCAGCTGGTCCGCTTCACGGGTCCGCGCAAAAGTGCGGGCCGCCCGTTGACGAACTTGGTCTGGATTCACCAAACCAACCAGGTCGGAGGCCTGCTGCTGCAGATCTTCTTGGTTCAGCTGGGCAATCTCCCGAAGTCGATCTTGCTGCGCTGTTCGGGATCGCTGCAACACCGCCAATGCCTCATGGGCCGAACGCTCATCGGCCTCAAGTTTCCGCAAAAGGGCATCAAGCTGGAATCGGAAACCTGTCATCCATCACCTTCCAATGCACCGGCGATTTTCTGCAACACGGCCAGGGTGGCGGGGTAATCCGATTGTTCGGTTGGCTCCTGGGTCAAAAACTGCTGCAAGACCGATTCGAGTTGGACCGCCCGATCACGCAAGGGATGACTGCCGGGTTGGTACGCCCCCACCGCACGGAGCTCGGCCACCTCGTCCAGTTCGGCAAAGCCCGCTCGCATCGTTCGGGCACTCTGTCGGTGAATGGGATCACAAATCCGCTCCATCAACCGGGAACGGGACCCAACTGGATCGATGGCCGGGAACTGACCCGCATCCGCGCGGCGCCGATCCAACCGAATGTGACCGTCCAACAAACCACGGACCGCATCTCCGATGGGCTCGGTTTCATCATCCCCTTCAACCAACACGGTAAACAGACCAGTGATGCCCACTGAACCCTGCGGTCCATTGATTCGTCCCGCCCGTTCCACCAGTTCGGCCAAATGTTGGAAGACCGAAGGCGGGTAGCCACGGGTGGCTGGCGGTTCACCGGCCGCCAAGCCAAGTTGACGCACGGCATGGGCCACGCGCGTCAAGGAATCCATCACCAACAATGTTTCTTGTCCGCCAGCCCGGAATCCTTCGGCGATCGCGCATGCTGCCTTGGCCGCCCGCAATCGCCGCAGAGGTGTTTCCTCTCCAGTCGCCACCACCACCACCGACCTCGCGAGACCTTCGGGTCCCAGCACATCATCAACGAACTCTCGCACTTCCCGGCTTCGTTCCCCGACCAAAGCGATCACACTGACCTCAACTTCGGCATGACGAACAATTTGCCCCAGAAGGGTGCTCTTTCCAACGCCTGGTCCCGCAAAAATCCCCATGCGTTGGCCCGCCCCCACGGTGGCCATCGCATCGATGGCGCGGACACCGGTTGGCAAAGGTGCTTCGATCAATGGACGCTCCAACGCCAAAGGTGTTGGGTTGGCCAATGGGCGCTGGGGCAAAGACGTCAGAGGTGGACCTCCGTCAATCGGACAGCCCCGCGCATCGATCACGCGTCCCAGCAACTCGGGGCCAAAACCAATCCCTACGCCAAGTTGAGCTGCAACCACGCGATCACCGGGCTTCAAACCATCAGCGGGTTGATCCAAGGCCACGACCACGTCCTCTTCAGAAGCGGCGACAACCTCACCCCCAACACCAGACGCAAAGCACACTGGATGCCCCACGCCCACCAACAAATCACGAACCTTCACGGCGTCGCTGCGAACTTCAGAGACCGTCCCCGACCGAAGAAATGGATCGACGGTGGCAATGCGGTCTCGGACCAGACCGGAGAATTCGGACAAGGTCTTGTGGGCCGTCACGGTCACGACAACAGCTCCTCCGCCAATCGATCGATCGCTTCAGAGATCCGTCCGTCGATCACCCCGGTGCCATGCTCCAGTCGAACATCTCCCGGTTGCAAAGCCTCGTCGGGCAACAACTCAACCCGTTCACGGGGACCAAGAGCCTGCAGCAAAGAGGGCAAATCCAATTGCATTCGCTGGTGGGCATCAGGCGAAACATAGAGACGAAGGCTTCTTGGAGCCGGGACTTGCTGCGCCAAAGCCAACGCATGGTCACGAACCAACTCGGGACGCGCGAGGGCCGCGGTGGGGAGGATCTTTCGCACCAGATCCTCCACCACTTCGGGCACCACACGGGCAAAGGCTGATTCGCATGATTCGGTTTGCGCGATCACATCAACAACAGCTTGCTGAAGTTGATCGATCAGAGCCTGCAATTCATCGGATCGAGCGGCTTCCGCCTGTCGTATTCCTTCTGCACGTCCCTCCTCTAAACCGGCGGCATAGCCTTCGTCAAACCCAGACGTCTTGGCCTCGTCACGAAGCGTTTGGGCCTCTTGCGCTGCCCGGTCTCGGACCACTTGGGCCTGCGCTTCAGCTTGCTGACGAACTCGGCGGGTGGAGTCGCCGAGTTCAGACAGGTCAATCAGCAGAGGTTCGGCTCGAGATGCCGCTTTCCGCAAACCCATTAAAGGAACTCCTCGTCACCACCCAGCGAGATGGTGCCTTCTTGTTCGAGTTGACGGGCATGCTTGATGATTTCAGCCTGCTTCTCACGGACGTCCTTCACTTTGACCCGACCCGATCGGTACTCGTCCAAGGCCTCTTCAAACGAAGTGGTGGCTTTGTCGCCAAGGTTGGCCAACACCATGTCCTGTTGTTCGGGAGATTCGTACGTCGCAAGCGCCAACTCGGGGGGCGTGAATCCCTTGGTGAATACTTCTTCGAATTCTTTGCCTTCGAGAGCGAACAGATCTTCGAACTTCAACAACAGCTCTTGAATCTGTCTACGCAGAGGCTCTTCGAACTGCTCCAAGATGGCCACCTGCTGTTCGGGCGTCAAACCACCGATCATGCTGGCCACGGTGTCGGCCCCTCCGATTTCCTCGGCCTGGCTTTTGGTCATGGTTTGCAAGCGACTGTTCAGAGCATCTTCAACCAAAGCAACGGTTTCCGGAACCATTCGATCCATGGTCGCGATGCGCTGGGCCACCTCGGCGGCCAAATCGGTTTCCAAAGCCGCCATGACATCTTGCTGCTGGGTGGTTGGCAAGTGAGAAAGGATGACCGCCAACGTCTGGGGATGTTCGTCTCGGATGAACTCCAAGAGCTTTGCACCTCCCAGTTTGCTGGCCACCGAAGAGAATGGCTTGCGGCGCGGGGCCTTCCGTTCGATTGGGGCCATGATTCGACCCGCCTCTTCGGAGTCAACGGCGCCTTCGACGAACGCTCGCGCTTGTGCGTGCCCACCGTGACGGACGTATCGGTTCTCCATGCGGGTCTCATAGAAGCCATCAATGGCCACTTTGACCTCTTCACGAGAGGCGGATTCGATGGCATTCAGCTCTTCGGCCAGCATTCGGACTTCTTCGGGAAAGTCACCCAGCCGATCTTGCATCACCTGCTTCGCTTCAGGCGACAAACTCAGCCAAACCAGAGCGGCTTGACGCTTGGAATCCATGGCATCTTTCATGCGGCCGGCTCCTTCCCACGGACCAGTCCCAGGAAGCCCGCCACCGCTTCATCCGGATTTTCCTTGATCAGGGCTTCGATGTCTTTCAACCGGGCTTGTTCGGCTTCGTCGAGATCAAGTTCTTCCAAGAAGCTTGAATCGGCCGGAGCATCACCACCACCTGAAGTCGCGAGAACCCGCCAGAGCACCAACAACACCGCCACGCCCAACACCCCCGCCAGCAGATTGTCGGTCCAAGCGGCAAAGCCCGAGGCTTCACCGACCGTGAGCACGCCGTTCGATGGCAAGGGGCTGCCCGCAAGACGGCCCAGGTCATCCAAGACGACTTCGACCGTGCCTTCTTCTGGAGGAATGATGCCTTCCAAGCCTTTTTGAATTTTGGCAATGTCGGCTTCGATGCTTTGGTCATACGCCGCAACTTCACCATCGCTTGAATCCGCCGCTGGTGCGGCAGCCGCAAACACCGCCCGAGGGATGCGAACAAAGCACGAGATGCGTTCGATCTTGGTGCCAGAGTCCAATTCACTGAATGTGGACTCCCCGGGCAATGCGTTCAACATTCGCCGAGACTGCTCACGTTCCGAACGGGCCATGCGGGTTGGCGGCGACACGGACGTACCGGTGTTGGCCCGAATGCCTGGCGTACCGCCCGCAGGCTCGACCGGCTCGGCCGAAGACTCGGTGGATTCCATTTCAACGGTCTTCCCATCCTCCAAACTTCTCCGTTCGGTCCGGCGCCGATCGGCATTGGTCGTCACCCGAACCAGAACCTTGATCCCAGGAATATCACTGAGGAAATCTCGAATGTCGGCCTCGTATCGATCTTCAAGCGACTGGGCCAACCGCTGGGCCGCGGAACCACTGCGGCTCGGGGTTTCCACTGGGACCAGCATGCCACTGGCGGCATCGGTCACGCGGACGGTCTCAAGCACCAGACCCGGAACCGCACCAGCAACCAGACCAGCCGCGCTGGTGGCCAACTCGACGGAAACTTCACCAGAACGGGAACGCAACTGAACGGAAGCGGTTGGTACCACCGCACTGCGTCCCAGCCCACGGCGGTTGGGCTGGGCAATCACCACTTCAGCGGCCGACACATCGTCAAAGTTGGACAAGATGTTGGAGAGCCGGTTTTGAGTGGCCACCAGCAAGCGGGTGCGATAGCTCTCATCCGATTCGAACGGGCTGCGCTCACCGATGGCACTCTCCATGTCCAATCGCTGAGGATCAAGAACCCCCGACTCCGCAAGACGTGCTTCGACCAGGGCCCGGTCTTGATTGGCAACGTAAATCTCGTTGTCACCCCGGACCTCGTGGGTGATCTGAGCCTGTTGAATTTTGGTCAGGGCGACTTGGAATGCTTTGGGGTCACGGTTCTTCAGCCCAACGGGCACCAAGGGGTCACCTTGCAAAGCCGTGACGGCAAACCAGACCACGCCGACCAGAACCACCGCGCCCATGGCTGCAAGCATTCTTGCTTGAGGATCAAGGGCACCAAGTTTGGTGCGGAGAGATTGAACAGAATCAGCGATTGTCGCCATGCGGGCCTCCGTGCCGACCGGTGAGACACCATGAGTGCCGCACCACCGGGCCTCCTGCCCGATGTGGTCACAGATTCATCGGCATTACGGCCTGACTTGCTTGATTTCTTCTATGGCTTCGAGCAATTGATTCCGAACTTGGACCACCATCCGGACCGCGGCATCGGCTTCTCGGGTCTGTTCCACCACGGTTTCAAGATCACTTCGCTTGCCGGCCGCAAAATCTTCTTGGGCCTGCTCAGCTCGCACCGAGAGGGCGTTGACCGCTTCGAGCTGATCGCGGAGAACATTTCCAAATTCTTTCCCATTGGAATCAACAGACTTAGGTGCCCCAGTGGGATTGGGGAGTCCGGCGGGTCGAATCAAACCAATGGGATCAGGAGGTACTGGGCTGGTCATTCTGATGCTCCTGTTCAGGCAATAAGCTCGATGGCCGTTTGAATCATGGACTTGCCAATCTCGGCGGCCTGCGCGTTGGCTTGATACGAGCGAAGGGCCACCATGGCCTCGAGATTTTCCACAACCGGATCGACGTTGGGCACCTCAACATACCCATCGGCGTTGGCAAAGGCGTGGGTTGGGTCAAATTTCATCCGCAGCGGCGCATCGCTGATGCGAACCTCGGCGGCGCGAACCCCCCCTTGTTCATTGGGCTCGAAGACAATTTCACGCCGTTCGTAGGGGGCGTAGTTGCCCTCAGCATCAAGCAGGGTGAACTGGTGGGCCAGATTTTGCGACGCCACTTCCAGACGGCGCCGCTGGGCAATCATGCCACTGGTCGAAATGCTCAGAGAGAGATCCATGGTTCATCCTGTCCTATGCGTTCGCCCAGTGGGCAGATCAAAGTCGTCCTCGGGTGACGGTGCCAAGCATGTCCCAGCGGCCACGAATCATGCCGGCCAAAGCGCGGAACCGAAGGAGGTTTGAGGTCATTCGTTGGGCCAATACTTCGTGGGACCGGTCAGAACCATCGTGTGACAGCAATTCGCCCCCAATCGCAACCTGGGAGGGTGCGGTCGCCGAAAGCAGTTTGGGGTCCAAGCGGGCAGCATCCACATCACGCTTGGCCTCGATGGCCTCGGACAATGATGCTTCAAACGAGGCCACATCGAGATCTTGGGGACGAAAGTTTGGGGTGTCCAAATTGGCCACTGAGTCCGCCAGGACTTCGTGTCGCTGGGCGCTGAACCGAAATGCGGCATGGAGGGCGCCGAGACTGCCGGGTGCCGAATTGTGAACTGGTGTGGTCATGGCCTCATGTTCCTGTCCTGCAAATCGCGTTCCGACTATCGATCTTGGGCAATGAGCCCCTCATCCTTCCACTTGCGCAATTTCAGCCCCAAGGTCCGAACTCCAATGCGCAAAGCCCGCGCGGTGTTCTGGCGATGGCCGCCACAAGCCTCCAGCGTGGCCAGGATGGTTTCGCGCTCAAGAACCTCAAGCGTCTTGCCCTGACCGTCACACACCCAAGTGGGCAACGACGAAGATTCGGGGCTCGCAGCGGCCGGAATTTCAATCTCAACCGCCACTTCTTCTCCGCCGCTGCTTCCACCGAGCCATGGAGCAACCACACGCCCGGGAACTTCTGAACTGCGGCACAACACCGCCGCCCGCTCACAAATGTTCCGCAACTCACGGACATTGCCCGGCCAGTTGTAGGACACCAGCGCTTGCTGGGCATCGGCGGCCAACGACGGCACCGGGCGGCCATCCCGACGGGCGGCCGCCGCCAAGAAGCGGTCGGCAAGAACGATGATGTCTTCCCGGCGATCACGCAAAGGCGGCAAATGCACGGGCAACACATTCAAGCGGTACAACAAGTCCTCGCGGAACCGGCCCGCCCGGACTTCGGCCGCCAAGTCACGATTGGTGGCTGCGATCACCCGAACATCGGTTCGAATCGAACGGCTTGCGCCGACCCGTTCAAACGTTCGCTCTTGAAGAACCCGGAGCAATTTGGACTGCAATGCCAAATCAAGTTCCCCGATTTCATCGAGCAACAGGGTGCCGCCATCAGCCAGCTCAAAACGCCCAAGGCGGCGTTCCGCCGCGCCCGTGAAGGCCCCCTTCTCGTGGCCGAAGAGTTCGCTTTCCAGCAAAGGACCCGGCAAAGCCGCGCAGTTGACGGCCAAGAAACCACCATCTTTTCGTGGAGAATGCTCGTGGATCCATTTGGCGGCCACCTCTTTGCCCACGCCTGACTCGCCGGTAAGGAGCACATCAGCATTGGCTTCGGCAATGACTTCAAGCTGGGCCACCACATTCTGCATGGCGGGAGCACTGGCCACCATGTCGACTTCTTCGGATTGCCCCGCAGCCCGCAGGGTCTGGTTTTCTTTCCGCATGGCCCCATGCTCGAGTGCTCGCGACACCGCCAGTTGCAATTCATCACCGTGGAACGGCTTGGTCACAAAGTCCCAAGCACCAGCCCGCATGGCCTCGACCGCTTTCTCAATGGATCCGTACGCCGTCATCAAGATGACCGGCATGTGTTCATCTCGCTCTCGGATGGCGTGCAACAATTCCAGCCCATCCATTCCGGGCATGGACAAATCGGTAATCACCAAGTCGATTTTTCGCTTGTCCAGTTGCTCCAGAGCGGAAGCCCCATCTGAAGCCGGGCACACACCGTGACCCGATCGAGCCAACGTGAGACCGACACCATCACGGACGACTTCCTTGTCATCCACTACAAGAATCCGAGCCATCAGGATTCCTCTCCGCCGGAAACCGGCAGTCGAATTTCAAAAATTGCCCCACCCGAATGTTCTTCTTCGCCATCGGACAGCAAACGCACATCGCCCTGGTGAGCGAGAATGAACTTGTGCACAATGGCCAACCCAAGACCCGTGCCCGAAGGTCGCGTGGTGTAGAACGGATTGAAGATCCGATCCGCACGATCCTCGGGAATCCCTGGGCCATTGTCCTGAACCCGGAATCGAACGGCCGGTCGAGCCAACAAGCGACCGTCCCGGTGAAGGATCGGCAACTCATCGGAACCGGCTTCGATCCGAACCAAGCCTGACTTGGTTCCGGCCTCATGCATTGCCTCCGCGGCATTCCGGATCAAATTGCACAGGGCCGACACCACCAATTCGGACTCCACATGGGCCTCAAGTTCTGCGGGCACTTCACCAAAGTGAATGTTGATGTCAAATTTCTGGGCCAATGGTTCGCACCGAGCGCGAACCAAGTGCATCAAATCAGCAACCAGACAGGGCTGAGGGTTGATCTTTTCCTCGCGGGCGAAAGCAAGAACATCACGAACGATGGACTCCATCGCATCCACCGCCGCCAATTGCTTGTCGACCAGAGTTTGCGACTCCGGCATGGCTTGCAGATCCTCATGCAGGGCTTGGGCATACAAGCGGAGGCCAGCAAGAGGGTTTCGAATTTCATGGGCAATACCCGCGGCCATCTCGCCCAACCTGGCCAAGGCCCCGTGCCGATCAAGACGAGCTTGGGCTGCTTGCAAGTCTGCCTGCAGGGAGTGCACTTCAGACTGCAACTTGGCGTTGCTTTCCACCAAACCATCGACACGCTCCAAGAGTGCGGTCGCCAATGACTCCAAATCGGTTCGCTGCACCGCCGTCATCGGGATTCTCCGGCTTGGTACGCCTGACGCGCACGAGTCCGCTGCGCGAGAGCATCCAGACCCTCGCGGCTTCGAAGCTGCCCCGTCTTCAAGATGGCCTCCAAACGGCGGTCTTTTTCTTGGATCTGCTCAAGGAAGGGCTCGAGCGACTCCGGACGCAGAGGCTGAGCTTGGGCCAATTCCTCCAAAGCGTTTTGGCAAACATCGCGCTGACCAAGCAAACCCTCGAGGTCATCAAACCGTGACTCTTCCACGGCCACGATCAAAGCATCAACAATGGCAGACATCTGCTGCAACAAATCGTGCGCTTGCTGGGTGAAGTCCGGACTGCTCACGAGGCCACCCTTTGCGCTTGCTCTTGCATCTCACGATCAAGATGCTCAAGTTGTTCTTTGATTCGGGCCGCCGCCGCATCTTGACCAAGTTCTTTGTTGGCTCGGTAGCGCCAACTCAAAAAAGTTCTGCGTTCTGTTTGGTCACGAAAGTTGTAGGTCTGCTCGAGTTCACCAAGCAACTGTTGCACCGTCTCCCAGTCAGGGGGCGACTGGGCGGCCGCGATCCGGATTCGAAGACGCCATACTTCAAATTGATAAGGCTTGAGCTTTTGCGAGTGGCTGGGTGCCATGAACTCGGAAGAAGCCGTCAACAAAGCTCGCAACGCATCGGCGTGGTGTTCCAAGACCTCCCCTTCTTCAAAATCATCAGGGACCACAACGTTCCGGCCACCAATCAACGCACAGTGGGCGGTCAAAATCGACCGGGCAACCACCGCTTCGGGAGTGGCATCAAAAGAAGCTTGGGCGAGATGTCGTTCCGGCTGGGCTTGAGACTGCAACAAACCAAGCAGCGTCCGCGCGACTTTGATCCCCGCCTGAGTGGCTTGGCCTTCTGAGCCTTCAACATTGTCCTGCATTTGTCGGTCGGGGTCGCATCGCTCGAGTGCATCTTCGGCTTCCACCAAGAAGTTGGTGAACCGTTCCTCGTCAGATTCCAACGCGGCCAAAGCCAAAGCATTGATGGCGAGGGGAAAGAACACCTCGGCGCCGTGCGCAGCATCGCCTTGGTCGGCGAGCGCTGAACGCAACAGGTACGCCCCTTCCAAATCTCCATGAAGATCACGGGCGGTCGCCAGCAGCATCCGGGCTTGGGTCAGGACTTTCACATCAGGCGTGAGGGTTTGAAAACAAGGGGTCAAGAGAATCTCAACCCGATCAAGGAGCCGACCTGCCGTTTCACCTCCGACCGCGTGCGCTTCGCGTCCACGTCCCAGAGTGAAGTACGGATCGAGGGATGTGGGCTGCTTGCCTGTGATCTCGGCCAAGCGAAGGTAACGCCGGGCAATCAACGTGCGCTCGGCAAACTCAGCGGCGGTGCTTCCCGGAGGCCAGATCCGTGAAAGCAGCGACTGGGTTTGGGGGAACAGCAACGCGTCGAAACGCTCCAAGCTGACCAGTTCTTGCTCGGGTGAATTTTGAGAGCGAATCACACCGTCGGCAAAGGCATTGAGCAAGGCGACGTACTGGCCGCGACCAACCGGAATGCCCGGCGCCCGCTCAGGCTGCATTAGAAATCCGAGATGCTCAAGAAACTGCCGGCGATCTTGTTCCAAACCGAGCTCAGGGAAATGCCCCGCCGCCAACAAGACCAGATCGGGGTCATCGTGCCCCACATCCAAAAGGGATTGGGCCATCGAGGACCATTGATTCGGCGAGCGAAGGCAGGCGGCCAACAACCATTCACGCCACTCGTCCTGAGGCCCGTCCTTGGTCGCGGCCACATCGGGAAGATCATCGGGGCGCAACGGTGTGCGGAACAGATCTCGCCTGGTCATTGCCGAAAAGCCAGAGCTCGCCGGGAAGCGGGACACATTGACTGCCCCGGGGTGGTGGACAAATTCATATTCCAAGCGGTCGGGATCGGGCGCGGGGAAATTCAGGAGGTCGTCATCAATCCAATCGAGCACCACTTCAAGCCGGGCCAAGTCGTGGGTCTCGTAAAGGCAGGCGTACACCCGCTGAACCGTGCCTTCGGAAGGTCGAGCGGCGCGGAGAGCCTCAGGGGCGGGCATGTCGCCCAAGGCGCCACCGATGAAGGCCACCTCCGCCCATGACCAAGCATCGGGAGAAGTTGGCACTTCAGGGGCGGACGCAGCATCGTCTGATTGGGCCGCATCCAAATCAGCGGGAGCCTCTTCAGGCCGGTCTGCTCGTCGGGCCTCAAGGATGGCCGTGGCGCGATCCAACTGACCTCGGGCCAACGCTTGCTCCAGCGTGGCATCTCGCGTGTCCATCGGGAAGGGGCGGAGCCCCCATCCCAACATGCCCAGACTCAACACCATCAGACCCCACCAGACTGGCCCAAGTTTGGGCGCAGCAGTTTCGGTCGATGCATTGGTTGTGGAACTGGACGCAGGGTCGCTCAACGTGGATCCTCCACTTGTATCCCGGTGGCAAGCCACCCCAGTGCCTCCTGCACTGTTGGGATTCAGCAATATCGGCCGACTGGCTCAAGAGCCTGCAGTTTTTGCCGACCCCGCCGGGTCAAGGCCCTCCGGAATGACGGAAGTCTTTTGGGGACGGAGACTTCGGCGCAGACGACTCAGATCAAACAAGCGATTCCAACGCTGCTGCTCCAAGGCGCGCCGAGGCTGGCGGAGCCAAAACGTGGCCGTGGCTTCCGGGGCTTGCAGCCGCCACTCCACCCGCTCGGGGAACCACTGTCCGGCGGAGCGCCCGTCGGCATCGTCCTTTGCGCGATCGATCACATTCCAGTCGCTGTACAAGACCTCCAGTTGCCCATCAACGGTGGCCAAACGACTTGGCGGCGACCCGGCTTGGGTCGCAAAAAGTGTGGCGGGCCCCAACCGGCTTTGGACACGTTCGGGGGACCGCGGCCCGACGGCCGAAAGGGGTTGCAGCTGCCAGCCATCAAGCAAGCCGGCCAGCGGCAAACCAAAGATCAAAGTATTCGCGGCGGCTTCTGGTTCGATGATGGTGAGCTGGGTGGGCTCCGACAGCAAATCAAAAAGCCAAAGCTGGGTGCCATCACCGCCTACCCAGCCCAGGGTTTCTCCAAGTTTGCTGAATTGCAAGGCAAATGCTGATGGCGGCTGCCACCACAAATCGCAGTCCACTTGGGGTTCAAAATGTCGACGCCCCGCCTCATCGGTCCAGCGGAGTTCGCAAACCCCACTGCGATGCAGTTTGGTCAGCTGCTCACGATCTTCCCGCCAAGATTCTTGGGCCTCGGGTGAAAACACGCTCTCTTTCTTCTGGGGGCTTTGGCAACCCAGCAGGCCGAGCAACGCCACCACGAGAATGCCGGGATATCGAGGCCACGGCGAGGTGTTCACAGTTCTCCGTCCAGAACTTCCGCCAACTCAGCCGCGATGCGCGCGACATCTTCTTCGGTCAACAAAGGCCGGATGACGCGCCTCGGCGGAGCATCGGGCATGCCCTTTTGCGCGAGGACCAAGCAGTCCCGCCCGTCGGCCTGTTCCATTCGGAGCTGGCGGAATACCCGCCGCTGCAAGAGGGCCAGAGCCAGGACGTACCGGAACGCTTCGGCCTCGGCATCATCCCGTTCTCCCAACGCATCACAAAGTTGCAGGACGGTCTCGGGATCAAGAGCCACGCCCCGTGGCGCCTCTTGGTCCGGCTGGACCCGCATCCAGTGGGCCACACACCCTTCGGGCTTTTGAGACCCGTAGGCCTCCTCCCAGGCAGTGGCTTGGTGGTCTCGACGGAGGTAGCCCTCGACACCAGCATCCTCAAAGAGCCCCACCACCACGTGGTCTCCAGGGCCCAGAGGCTGTTCGGTCAAAGCACAGATCCCGGTGGAACGTCCGATTTTCCAAGTTGCGGTTGGCATGAGATGGTGCAGCCTACCGATTCCGAAAAGAGCCCGGACCTCGGTACACTCGCAATGTGCTCGAAGCGCTCACCGAACTGATCCAAGCCGTCTGGCAGCAGCCGATCCAGGTGGCCATTGAATTGCTGCTCATCGCGGCGGTGATTTGGGTGCTGCTGGGCTACTTGTTGCGGACCCGAGCTGCGGCGGTCGTCATCCCCATCTCGATTTTTGTGCTGCTTCTGGTGGTCATTTTGGATCTGCTCAGCAGCGCCAGCGACGCTTTCGCCCGTCTCCGGGCGGTGGTGGACTGGGTCATCGGAGGCTCCCTGATCGCCCTTTTGTTCGCCTTCCAGCCCGAGCTGCGGCAAGGTCTGATGAAGTTGGACCCTTCGCGATGGTTCGGTTCCGCTGGTCCGAGCGGTACGGCTTTGGCCATCGAAGCGGTCATCCAAGCGTCGAAACAAGCCTCACCGATCCGCCAAGGAATGATCGTGGCTTTCGAACGAAAAGCGAGCCTGGAACCGTTGGTGGAGTCGGGGATTCGAATCGACGCCTGCGTGTCCACTCCCCTGCTGATGTCGATCTTTCACAAGGAAAGTCCCTTGCACGACCTCGGCATTGTCGTGCGTCATGATCGGATTGTTGCCGCCAAAGTGCAGTTCCCACTGGCCGAAGAAGGCTCTTCGGATCAAGCCTTGGGCTCCCGGCACCGGGCGGCCCTTGGACTTTCCGAAGAAACCGACGCGGTGGTGCTGGTGGTTTCAGAAGAGACCGGACATCTGTCGCTGGCGGTTGAGGGAGACCTGTCTTCCAACGTGAAGATTGACCAGCTTCGCGCCAAACTTCGTGGTTTGCTCTCGGAGGTTGAAAGCGAATGAACAACGCTTCCTCATTGGCGAAAATCTTTGCCGTGGTTGGATTGACGGTGATGGTGTGGATTTTGGCCCACCAATCCACCCGAACCGAAGTGCTGGGGACCGTCACCCTGCGGTTGGTGTTGGGGGACGGTGAGGCGTTGGCGCCGAACCAAACAACTGGTCCCCAGTGGCGCGTGGCGAACAACGAACGCAACGAACAGGTGATTGAAATCAAGGTCCGTGGCCTCGCGGCTCCAGCCGGCGCCCGCTGGCTCAACGGTGGTCCCACCGTCAATCTCCCTCTGATCGAACCCACCTCAACCGAACCCCAGGACGTCGATTTGGAATCGGCCCTCGAAAACAACTCGGAATTCAGTCAACGCGGGGTGACCGTGCTGAGTGTGGAGCCTCAAACGGCCCGCGTGCGTTTTGTCGAGGTGGTCCAAGTCAACGACGTCCGGATCCAGCCCGTGGGAACGGATGGTCGGGCGCTGGCTGATGTCACGACCGAGCCTGAACAAGTTGATGTGTGGCTGCCCTCTTCCCTGCTGGAATCCTTAGGTGGACCATCCGCCTTGGTCGTGGAAGCAGAAATTGGGGCCCGCGTCCGCCAAGAATTGGCCCGCAGCGGAACCTCCACGGCCCGGCTGCGAGGCTTACGCAACGCCGGAGACCAGCCCCCTCTGCCACGGTTCACCCTGGAGGAGGTGGAGGTGCAAGGCAACCCCACTGCATCACAGTGGTACACCGTGCCCACGCCCGTTCAATTGCACGTGGCCGGTTCACCCGAAGCGAGCCCAGGCTACGAGTTGACGCCCCCCGCCATCTCCGGGGTCATGGTGGAGCTCAACCAAGAAGTGCGGAAAGAATTGGAAGCCCTCGACAACGTGGTGGTGCTCGGAATCATCCATCTTCGCCGTGACGAACGGGTGCCCGGCACCAACATCCAACATCGCATCGATCAATTTGTGATCCGCAGAGCCGATGGCTCGGTGGAGCCGGTGCGATGGAAGCTTCAGGATGCCCCATCAGAACTCGTAGAAATTCGGGTGCTTGGCTCAGAGTGATATCGCAGCGGCGCGAAGCATCGATGAACGGTTAAGTCAGGTCAGCCGCGTCCAAAGCATGCCAATTTTTCCGGCCTCTTCGGAGCAACAGCCACCGTCCATGCAAACGGTGCTCGGTGGTCAGCCGATCATCTTTGCCCAGTTTGATGCCATTGCAAGAAATCGCCCCGTTGCCCACGAATTCCCGTGCTTCACGGCGGCTTTGCGCGAGTGATGTGGTGGGCAACAGATCGACCAAATCAAGACCTTCGGCGGCAAACTCACGCGACTGGTCTGCATCCAAAGCACTGCCCGGGACCTCTTGGGCCAGAGCCTCGATTTGGGAAGCCGTCAGATCCGACAACTCCCCGCGTCCAAACAACGCTGAGGCCGCGGCTTCGGCGGCTTGTCGCTCCTCCACACCATGCACCAGATCGGTGACCGCGTCGGCCAACCGGCGCTGGGCCAAACGTTCATGGGGCGCTTCGGCATGCTTGGCTTCAATTTCTTCGATTTCGCCTTGTTGGAAATCGGTGTACCAACGCAAGAAATTTCCGACGTCGGCATCATCTGCATTCAACCAGAACTGATGGAACCGGTAGGGACTGGTCATGTCCGCAGTCAGCCAAATTGCGCCTGACTCGGTCTTGCCGATCTTCTTCCCGTCGGCCTTGGTGACCAGCGGCGCGGTGACTCCGAATGCTTCTTGTCGTTGGTCGTCAGGACGTTCGCTCTGCTCACGCCGGATCAAATCCAACCCCGCAACAATGTTGCCGTACTGATCGCTGCCCGCGATTTGCAGCGTGCAATTGTCCTCTCGGAACAGATGCAGGAAGTCGTAACCCTGCAAAATCATGTACGAGAACTCGGTGTAGGAAATGCCCTGCTCACGATTTTGCAGTCGGTCGCGTACCGAGTCCTTTTGGATCATTTGGTTGACGCTGAAGTACTTGCCGACATCCCGAAGCATGTCGAGGTACGACATCGGTTCCAGCCAGTCCAAATTGTTGACCATGGTGGCGGCATTGGGTCCGTCAAAATCCAACAGCCGCTCAAAGATCTTTCGTTGAGAGGCCACGTTCTTCGCCACGTCATCACGGGTGCGGAGTTGACGCTCGGCATCTTTCCCCGAGGGATCTCCGATCAAACCGGTGCCCCCACCCAGAAGAACCACCGGCCGGTGACCCGCTTTTTGGAAGTGGCGAAGCAACATGATCGGGATGAGATTCCCAATGGTCAAGGAGTGGCTGGTGGGATCAAACCCGCAGTAGCCCACGCGACCTGGAGTGGCCAAATGATCTGAAACGGCTTCGTCACCGGTGGTTTGGTGCAACAAACCACGCCATTTGAGTTCGGCAAGGAAATCGGTCACGGCCGTCCTCCCGTGGCCACCCGCCACAGATCCAAACGCTCTTGCAAACGCGCTCCACGCCCCCCCATCAACCACAAGCCCACACCGGTTGGTGCCGCGAGCCCCAGGAGCAAGCCCACCAACAAGCCGAAGTTGTAGTTTTGTTCCACTTGATTGGGATCATTGGGGAGCGGAACATCCGGCCCGAAAGCAGCCTGCATGGCTTCATTCATTTCCAATTGGTAGTTGATGTTGGCCTCTTTGGTCAAGACGCCCAAAATCAGTGCCAACGCCGCCAAAAGCGCCCGGAGAATGGCCCACCAACGCAACCGAGCAACCGCTTTCCGGCTGGCCGTGATGAGTCCAATTCCGGCCATCGCCTCAAGAATCACCAACAACGGTAAAGGCGCCATCGCCACGAAACCAACGACTTTGACGGTTTGTGGGACTTCAGGCCCTTCGTACCCCGGAACGAATTGGGAAGCAAAAAAGTCGGGTTGAATCATCTGAAGCAGACCAAAGATGCCACAGCACAGACCGCTGACGGCATGGATCAGAATGAGAGATCCGGTGATCCGTGGCGGAGGCTGGAGATCGTTGGGATTGAGGTTGGACTCGAGGGTCATGACGTATTCCCTTAGAACTGGTCCAAGAAGCGGGCGTCGTTTTCATACATCCAGCGGATGTCGGCGATGCCGTACCGACGCATTGCAATGCGTTCGACCCCAAGGCCAAAGGCAAATCCGGTGTAGCGTTCGGGATCAATCCCCACGGCTTCAAGCACGGCGGGATCCACCATGCCACAGCCACCGATTTCCATCCACTGCGTCTTGCCTTTGACCGTGATCTTCATGTCCACCTCGGCCGAAGGTTCGGTGAACGGAAAGAAAGAGGGACGCATGCGAGCTTCGGCTTCGGGCCCGAACATGGCACGCGCAAACTGCATCAGAGAAGTCTTGAGGTCCACCATGGAAACGCCCTCATCAATGCAGAGCCCCTCCACTTGATGGAACATCGAGTAATGGGTGGCGTCGTGGGTATCCGGCCGATACACCCGCCCCGCCGCAACGATGCGCAGCGGCGGCTTGTGGGCCTCCATGGTCCGAATCTGCACCGTTGAAGTCTGGGTGCGGAGCAACCGGGTGACATCGTCCTCACTGCCCCCCATGTAAAAGTTGTCGACGGGATCCCGAGCGGGGTGATCGGCCGGGATATTCAACGCATTGAAGTTGTGCCACTCATCTTCGACCTCAGGACCATGGGCCACGTCAAAGCCCATGCGGCCGAAGACGTCCAAGATGGCATCCACCGTGGTGGAAATGGGATGGCGGCGTCCGCGACCGGGTGGCAGACCGGGTTCGGTGGGATCCAAAAGCGCGGCCGGGGAGCTTGCCTGTTCCAGGTTGGCTTTCCGCTCTTGGAAGGCCCCTTCCAAACGCTGCTTGACTTCATTGGCCCGCTGTCCCGCCAGAGGCTTCTGCTCCTTGGGGACGTCTTTCATCATGCCCATGACACTTTTGAGGGCGCCCTTGGACCCCAAATGCTCCACCCGCCAGGCTTCAAGGCCGGGGGCATCTTGGATCGACGACAACGAGGCCAAGGCAGAAGATTCGAGATCTGCGAGCGCTTCAATCATGCCGCTCAGTGTATCTGAACGAGAGTCCGGTTCGATGGATCGATTCCGGAGCGAAACAAAGTTCGCCCCGCAGGATGCGGGGCGAACATCATTGACTTGGATATCAGACCGAGTGATCAGTCTTCAGAAGCCGCATTGTCGGCAGCGTCATCTGCAGCGGATTCCTCAGGAGCTGAAGATTCTTCGGAAGCTTCCACTTCCTCAGCAGGAGCGTCTTCAGCAGGAGCCTCAGATGCTTCTTCTTCGGCGACCGCGGCGCCGCCCCAACCGGCGGCGAGTTTGGCGGCAAACTCGGCCCGCTTGGAGGCCTTCGATCGGCGTGGGCTTTCGCTGCCACCAATCTGGGGGCCGTCTTCACGGCCGACCAGTTGCAAGATCACCACGTCAGCAGCATCGCCCAGCCGTCGCTCACCGGTTCGGACGATCCGGGTGTAACCACCTTCTCGACCCTCGAACATGGGAGCAACCACGCTCATGATGTGCTCGACCAGACGAGGGGCCTTGACCACTTCGCCACGATCATCAAACTGGATGTCTTCAGCCCGGGGCAAATTGAACCAAGGGTTCGACAATTTGCGGGACTCAGGGACGTTCTCATCCGCGACCCACACGTGGATCCAACGGTCGCGGCCAAACTTGGCCTCGAGTTGGCGGCGGGCATGCAGGTTGCCCTGCCGGGCCATGGTGATGATCCGTTCCACGAAGGGTTGCACCGCCTTGGCTTTGGGCATGGTGGTGCGGATTTCACCGTGCTCAAAAAGGCCAGCGGCGAGGTTTCGCAGAAGGGCGCGGCGGTGTTCGCTTTTGCGTCCGAGGGTGTAACCGTAGATGCGATGTCGCATAAGAAAGCTCCAGTCAAAAAGACGTTGTGGCTGGTGTCCCAGCCACAACGCGATAGGTCAGGAAAGAACGATCAGGCGTCGTCCTCCAGGTCGTCCGAAGAGAAGGACACAGCGCCCTCTTCATCGGCCGGCATGTCATCGTCGTCGGTGGGCAGGACCAGACCGGTGGATGGATACATCCCCAATTCCAGGCCCATTTCCTCAAGACGACGCTTCACTTCACGCAGGGAGGTGCGGCCGAAGGCACGCATGCCCAGAAGTTCTTCTTCGGTCAAAGACACGAGATCTCGGGCGGTCTTGACGCCACCAGATTCGAGGCAGTTGCTGGCCCGAACGGAGAAGTCCATTTCACCAATGGTCAATTCCAGCTTGCGGGTCAACTCATCGTCCACGGATGCCGCCGCGACGGCCTCGGTGGAGACTTGCTCGGTGCCCAACTCTTCGTATTGGACGAAGGGGTTGAGGTGCTTGCGAAGAATCTTGGCGGACTCCACGAGGGCAATCTCGGGGGCCAAGCTGGCCTTGGTCCACACATCAAGAACCAAACGCTCGTAGTTGGTGCGTTGGCCAAGACGGGTGTTCTCGACGCGGTACCGGACACGCTCGACCGGGCTGAAGGCTGCATCCACGGGGATGTCCCCGATTTGCATGTCTTCTTCGGCGGTGTTGGCCCAAGTTTCGGAGGCGGGTCGGTAGCCGCGACCACGCTCAACCACCATTTCCATGGTGAATTCAATTTCGTCGGTCAAGGTGGCCAAGAGATGGTCTTTGTTGACCACTTCCACGTTGGCGTCGGACTGGACAAGCTCTCCCGTCACATCACCAGGACCACTGACACTGACTCGAATCGTGCGAGGCTCGTCGCCTTCCATCGCCAAGACCAAACCCTTGACGTTCAGCACGATGTCAGAGACATCTTCCATCACTCCGGGCAGAGTGGTGAATTCGTGTTCGGCACCCTTCACACGGATGCGCGTCACCGCGGCGCCTTCAACGCTGGACAGCAAGATCCGGCGGAGGGAGTTCCCCACGGTGGTTCCGAAACCGCGTTCAAACGGCTCCACTGAAAAACGGCAGAACGTTTCCGTTCGGCTGGAGGCCTCGGGGATGACCCGGGCCGGGAGTTCGAGTCCACGCCACTTGAGGTGCATGGTCACATCACTTTCTTCCGGCGTCCCAAAAAGGGTGGTGATTCTTCTCTGGGTTGCGGCCCCCCATCACGCCGGGGATGGGGCAACCTTCTTTCGCCAGAAAAGAGACGAATGGTTCAGGATCAGACGCGTCGCTGCTTGGGCGGACGACAACCGTTGTGAGGCACTGGGGTGTGGTCTTCAATGGCAATCACGCTCAGGCCATTGGCCTCGAAAGCGGTGATAGAAGATTCACGGCCAGCACCGGCACCACGAACGTGCACTTCAATCTCACGCATACCCATACGGCGAGCCTTGGCGACACACTTCTCAACCGCTCGCGAAGCGGCGAACGGGGTGGCCTTCCGGGCCCCTTTGAAGCCCACGGTTCCCGCAGAGTCCCAGCAAAGGGTTTCTCCGTTGGGATCGGTGATGGTGATGATGGTGTTGTTGAACGTGGCCTTCACGTGGCCAATGCCACGGGGAACGTTGCGACGAATGTTTTTCTTACTCATGGTCTATTCCTTCGCTGCTGACGGTTCCCACTGCACTCACTGGGGAGCCCGGGAACCTCACGAAATGGAGAAGAGAATCAAAAAGGAATCTCAACTCCGCTTTACTTACCGACGGCCTTCTTACCGGCAACCGTCTTCTTCTTGCCCTTACGGGTCCGTGCGTTGGTCTTGGAGGATTGTCCGCGGACGGGCAGTCCCTTCTTGTGACGGTCTCCGCGCCAGCAGTTGATGTCACGCAGACGCTGGATGCTTTGAGCCACTTGGCGACGCAAGGCACCTTCGACCACCAGCTCATCATCGATCAGCGAAGCGATGTTGGTCACTTCGTCGTCGGTGAGTTCGTTCGCTCGACGGTCGGGGTCGACCCCGGTGCGCGACAGAATGTCGGCGGCAACCTTGGGACCAATACCGTGGACGTACTGGAGGGAGAACAAAATCTTTTTGCGGTCGGGAATATCGACGCCAGCAATACGGGGCATGCTTCGGTGCCTTTCGATTAGCCCTGACGGGCCTTGAGACGGGGATTTCGCTTGTTGATGAGGAATCGCTTGCCACGTCGAACGACGATCTGGCAATCCTTGGTTGAACGCTTGATGCTGCTGCGAACCTTCATGGTTTGCTCCGATGCCGCTTAGCGGCGGTAGGTAATGCGACCCTTGGTCATGTCGTACGGGCTGATCTCAACCGAGACCTTGTCGCCAGGAAGAATACGAATGAAGAACTTTCGCATCTTTCCGGAAACGTAGGCCAGGAGTTCCTGACCGTTCTCGAGACGAACTTTGAATCGTGCATCAGGCAAGGCCTCCACGACTTCCGCTTCGAGTTCGATCTTTTCTTCCTTGGCCATTCAATCCTTTCGGTCTGGAACGCCCCATCGTCACCGATAAAAGGCGTTGGGTCAAGCCCGAAGGCACTCAGCCGCGTCCGGAACGGATGCGAGCTGCCCGCCCTCCCTCACCGGAATCGAGGAATCCGGTCTGGTTTCTCATGAGCAGTGCGGCCTCGATGCGCTGGACGAGGTCCAGGCCCACACTGACAACGATCAGAAGCCCGGTTCCACCAAGGAACTGGGAGACAAGCATGGGTACCCCCATCTGGGAAGCAACCACGGTAGGAATCAGGGCAATGATGGCCAAGAAGCCCGCCCCGACGTACGTGATGCGTTCCACCACCGTCTCAAGGTACTCCGCGGTGCGCGGGCCAGGACGGAGACCGGGGATAAAGGAACCGTGGTCGCGAAGTTGTTCGCTCATCTCTTCGGGAGAGAAGACCACGGTGGTCCAGAAGTAGCTGAAGAAGTAGATCAGACCGATCTGGATCAGCACGTAGGGATACGAACCCATTTGCAAGTTCGCATTCAAGAACGTGAGCGCCGTGCGTGTCCACTCGGGCCAGCCGGGAGACGCCGCGGCGTATTGGGCCAACGAACCCAAAGCAACGGTCGGAATGATCATCAGGGATGACGCGAAGATGATGGGCATCACGCCGGCGTGGTTCACCCGAAGCGGCAAGTAGTGCCGGCCACTGGACGCCGCCGCCGAACCAGCCCGAGCGTGACGGGCCTGTTGGATGGGCAACCGACGCTGGGCCACCGTGATCAGGACCGCACCAGCGACCACGCTCACGAACGACATCAGGAGGAAGGCCACGCCAACGGGTCCAATGACCGAGTCATCTTGAGCCGACAGGCTGAACTTGCTGATCACCCAGAAGATGGCATCTGGCATGCGGGAAATGATGCCGGCGGTCAAGATCAACGACACACCGTTTCCGATGCCGTACTTGTCGATCTGCTCACCGAGCCACATCAAGAACACGCTGCCGGCGGTGATGCCGGTCAGGCCGGCCACCATGAAGAAGAACCGACCGGTGGGGTCCGATTCCAACACGGGGTCCACCATGCCTTGGCCGCGGATGTAGTTCAGCCACATGAAGCCCTGAACCATGCACATGCCCACACCGGCGTACCGGGTCCATTCCTGCAGCTTTTGGGCCCCCGATGGATCCTTCTTCATCTCCTTGAAGGAGGGGATCATCGACTGCAAGAGCTGGAAGACAATCGAAGCGGTGATGTAGGGCATGATGCCCAAACCGAAGATCGTAGATTGGCCAAAGTCGCCGCCGGAGAAGACGGATGCGTACTCAAGAATCCGGCCAAAACCGCTGGCGGATGCCTCGGAAGCCTTGGTTGCAGCGTCAACCAACATCTCCTGATCCACGCCGGGAAGCGGGATGAAGAAGCCGATCCGGTACAGGACCAAGGCCCCCAGGGTGAACATCACCCGGGTGCGAAGATCGCTGATTCGGAACACATTGACGACGGCTTGCAGCATGCGATTCTCTCTTAGCCTTCGGAGGACTGGGCTTCAGCCTTCTTGGCGGCCGCTGCGGCGCGGGTCCACTTGACTTTGGCGTTGGAGACACAGGTGCCACCAGCCGCTTCGATCTTGGATTTGGCAGAAGCCGAGAACATTTGGGCCGTCACGGAGAGCTTCTTGTTGATTTCGCCTTGACCCAAAATCTTGACGGGCTTCTTGGACGAACGGATGAGTCCCTTCTCGGCCAACATTTCAGCGTTGACCTCGGCACCATCCTCGAAGCGGGAGCACAGCACGTGCACGTTGACCACTTGATAGTCGGTGCGGAACGCCGCATTGGTGAAGCCACGCTTGGGCAATCGACGAACGAGGGGCATTTGGCCGCCTTCGAAGTAGATCTTGTCACCGTGACCCGCACGGGAACCTGCACCCTTGTGGCCACGACCACTGGTTTTTCCCAAACCGCTGGCACGACCTCGACCCACACGCTTTCGCTTCTTGTGAGCACCGACCTTCTCGGTAATTTCATGAATCATCATGGCAAAGATCCTTCACTCGTCCTCAGGACGCGGTGGCCTCATTGGCCGCAGCTTCAGCCGGGGCTTCGGGGGTTTCAGCGTCGGCGTCGCCTTCGGTTGAGACCGGAGCAGGCTTGTCCAACTTCTGTTGAATTTCGGTGTCAGAGTGACCGAGGGTACGGCCACGGGCCGCTTCGATCTCTTCGCGGCTCTTCAGTTGCTCGAGGCCATTGAACACGGCTTTCACAATGTTCAAGGTGTTGGTTGAGCCATGGCACTTGGTCATGCAGTCACGAATACCGAGCATTTCCAATGGGGCACGAACCGCGGCTCCCGCCACAACACCCGTACCAGGAGAAGCTGGGAGAAGAAGGACTTTGCATGCTCCAAAGCGGCCTTCCACCGCGTGGGGAATGGTCGAACCCGTGGTGGGGTACTTCCGCAACTTCCGCTTGGCTTCCCGCTGGCTCTTTTCGATGGCTTGGGGAACTTGACCAGACTTCTGGTGCCCCAAACCAATGCTGCCCTGCCGGTCCCCCACCACGACCAGAGCCGCGAAGGAGAAACGACGACCACCTTTGACAGTGGCGCTGGTACGCATGATGGAGACCGTGGTGGACTCGATACCGGATTCGTCAAGACGTTCAGACATTGGCCGGTGCTCCGATCAGAACTGCAGGCCGCCCTCGCGGGCGCCTTCGGCAACGGCCTTCACACGGCCGTGGTACAGGAAGCCGCCACGGTCAAAGACCACAGCGGAGACACCGGCTTCTTTGGCGCGGTCGGCAAGCCGACGGCCCACTTCAGAAGCGGCAGAGACGTTTCCACCAGCGGCACGATCGAGACCCTTCTCAACCGTAGAGGCGGCGGCAATGGTGCGCCCAGTGAGGTCGTCGACGACCTGGGCGTAGATGTGTTTGCTGCTGCGGAACACCGCGAGGCGAGGCCGAGCGGCGCTGCCGCGGATGCGACGCTGAAGACCGCGACGGCGACGGTCGCGACTGTGCTTTCGGAGCTTGATGCGATCCATGAGAAGCTTCCTTGGGCTCAGCCCATTGACTTGCCAACCTTGCGGATGACAAACTCGTCGACGTAACGGATACCTTTGCCCTTGTAAGGCTCAGGCGGACGCTTGGAACGAACCACGGCGGCGAACTGTCCCACCTGCTCCTTGTCGGGGCCGGTGATGCTGACAAATTCACCATCCACTTTGAACTCCACGCCTTCGGGGGCTTGAAGATCAACGGGGTGGCAGTACCCAACATTCAAACGCAAAGTCTTGCCTTGGGCTTGGGCATTCCAACCCACGCCAATGACTTGCAATTTCTTTTCGTAGCCATCAACCACGCCTTGAACCATGCATGCGATTCGGGCGCGGGTGGTGCCCCAAAGAGCCTTGTCACGACCCGAATCTCGACGATCTTCGGGAATGGAGCAGACCACTTGGTTGTCGGCCTCGGCGTAGTTCACACTCACATCGGCGTGGTGCACGAACTCGAGTTTGCCCTTGGGCCCTTCCACCTTGACGGTGTTGGAGCCCGCGTCAACCGCAACTTTGACGTTGCCGGGGACGGGGACTGGTTTGGTTCCAATACGACTCATCGTGGGTTCCTCGACGTTCGGATTACTGGACGATGGCGACGAGCTCTCCGCCGACTTTCTGCTCACGGCAGATTCGGTCAGACAGCACACCACGACTGGTGGAGACGATGCAGATGCCCAGACCGGCCAAAGGACGTGGCAGGTCAGAAGCTCCGCGGTAAACGCGACGACCCGGACGGGACACGCGATCGATACGGGTGATGATGGGCTCGCCACGGCTGCCGTAGCGGAGCGAGATGTCGATCAGGCCTTGGCGGCCGTCTTCGACAACGTCGTAAGACTCGATGTAGCCCTCGTCACGCAGGACATCGCACACTCCGCGGTTCAGCTTGTTGTTCAAGCAGCGAACCTTGGGAGCACGGTTGCGGACCGCGTTGCGAACGCGGGTGAGGAGATCAGAGGTGGTGTCTTGTTGGGACATATCAATTCGCTCCAGAGATCACCAACTGGCCTTCCGCATGCCTGGGATCATGCCCTTGAGGGCGAGTTCCCGGAGCACAATGCGGCTGACGCCAAACTTGCGATAGACCCCACGGGCGCGGCCGGTGATTTGACACCGACTCTGGCGACGGGAGGAGAACTTAGGTGGTTTGTTCATGCGGGCAAAGACGCGTTTGCTGGCCATGGGCATTCCTTTCCGGCGGGGCCGGATCAGCGGTTTCTTACTTCTTGCTGGATTCCGGCTTGGCGAAGGGGAAGCCGAGTTCACTGAGCACAAAGTGGCTCAGCTCGGGGTTAGAACGAGCAAACACAATGTTGATGTGCATGCCGTGAATAAAGGACGATTTGGTCATGTCCACTTCTGGGAACACTGCCTGTTCGGTCAAACCGAAGGAGTAGGAACCAGACGCATCAAACGACTTGGGGGAAACTCCACGGAAGTCCTTGATACGGGGCATGGCGAGGTTCATGAGTCGATCCAAGAAGGACCACATGCGGTAACGACGCATGGTGACCATGAACGCGGAAGGTGCACCTTCACGGACCTTAAAGTTCGAGACGGACTTCTTGGCTTTGATCATGATGGGCTTTTGGCCGGAAATCACGGTCAAGGTGTCGGTGATGACTTCAGCGTGGTCTTGCTTGAGCTTTTGGTTCTCAAGCAAACGACCCACCCCGACGTTGACCACGGCTTTGACGATCCGTGGCTGGGACAGGGGGTTGGTGAGACCCTTCTCAGATGCGAGCTTGGGGACCACGTTCTCTTCGAACATCTGTTGCAGACGTGCGGTTGGTGCGGCTTGGGTTGCGGTGGCTTCACTCATGGGGAGGATCCTCAGTCACGGGCCTTCTTGAGTTCGTGCAGCACCGAGCCATCGCGGGCGGCGAGGCGGACTTTGCTGCCGTCGTCCCGAGACTCAAACCGGACGCGGCTGGGCTTGCCGTCGACCACGGGGCTGACATTCGAGATATGGATTGGCGCTTCGGTACGGATCGAGCCCCCCTGAGGGTTCTGCTGCGAACGTGGAATACGCTTGTTCCGAACATTGACACCGGAGACCACAACGCGGTCCTCATCGGGGAGGACGCGAATGACTTCACCAACAGAGCCCTTGGCACTGCCAGCAGTCACGATCACGGTGTCACCCTTCACGATATGGCGTGGCATCAGACCACCTCCGAAGCGAGGGACACGATCTTCATGTAATCCTTGAAGCGAAGCTCCCGAGCCACGGCACCGAAGATCCGGGTGCCGACGGGGTTGCCATCTGCTTTCACGAGGACGCACGCATTCGAATCGAAGCGAACGTAAGAGCCGTCGTCACGACGAACGGGATACTTGGATCGAACCACAACCGCGGTCACCAGGTCCCCCGCCTTGACGTCGGAGTTGGGAAGGCACTTCTTGACCGTGCACTTGATGCGGTCACCCACACCAGCGGTCTTGCGGGTCGATCGGGCGCGAGCGGTGGATCCGCCGTACACACCAATCACCATGACCACGCGAGCACCTGAGTTGTCGGCCACTTCGAGCCGGGATTCATTTTGGATCATGGCATCAGGCCTTTCGCATCACGCGGACGAGCGCCCAGGTCTTGGTCTTGGAAATGGGGCGGCATTCGGCCACCTCAACGGTGTCACCCAAACGAGATTCGTTTTCCGCATCGTGGACGTGGAGGACGGTGCGTTGCCGGACGTACTTGCCGTACTTCGGGTGACGAACAGCCCACTGGACCACCACTTTGCGGGTCTTGTCGCGTGCATCGCTTTCGACGATGCCGACCCGACGCGGGGACTTCTCGGGAATCAGAACAGTGCTTTGCTTACCCAATGATCAGCTCCTCACTCAGCCTCGGTCAGGGGACGGGCCCGACGGACAGTACGCTCGGTTTCGACGCGAGCGAGATCACGGCGTGTTTGCCGCATCACACTGGTGTCCTCGATTTTTGCGGTGGCCTTCTGGCTCCGCATTTCAAAAAGTTTGCGTCGGAGGCTGTCGGCCTCCAACTTCAGTTGTTCGTCATCCAGACGTCGGATATCGCTCATCAACATCGCATACGTCCTTTCTTACGGTTCCAACCGGCGACCGACAAAGCGGCAACGCACGGGCATCTTGGCGGCCATTCGAGCCATCGCCTGCTTGGCGAGACCCTCTTCGACACCTTTGAGTTCAAAAAGAATGGTGCCGGGCAGCACACGGGCGGCCCAGAAATCGGTCTCCGCTTTACCTTTACCCATCCGGGTTTCCAAAGGCTTCTTGGAGATTGGTTTGTCGGGGAAGATCCGGATGAAGATCTGACCTTGACGCTTCAAGAAGTGCTGGCAGGCAATACGGGCGGATTCGATCTGACGGGCGGAGACCCAATGGGTGTCCAGCGATTGCAGACCGAATTCTCCGAAGGCGACATAGTTGCCGCGGGTGGCGTTCCCGCGCATGACACCCCGCATTTGCTTGCGGAACTTCAGTCGCTTTGGCATACGTGGCATGGCTTTGCTCCTGTCCTATTCCGTTCGCTCAGCGACGGCCCCGGGCACGAGCCCGGCCACCGGCAGCACTTGATTCAATTTCATCCACGCCGTCTTCGAACATGCCCTTGTAGATCCACACCTTGATTCCGAGCACGCCGTACGTGGTGCGGCAGTGAATCGAGGCGTAGTCAACATTGGCTTGCAAGGTGGACAACGGAATGGATCCCAAACGGGTGGCGAACACCCGAGACATTTCGGCACCGCCGAGTCGACCGGACACACGGATCCGGACACCCTTGGCACCATTTTGCATGGCTCCCTCGCAACGCTGCTTCAGCAAGCGGCGGTAGTTCGCACGCTTCTTCAGCTGCTCGGAGATGGACTCGGCGAGCAACCAAGCATTGCAGTCGGGGTTGCGAATTTCGACGATCTTCACCGCGACTTTTCGACCAGTGATGGCCTGGAGGTCACGCTGGAGCTTCTCGATTTCGACACCCTTTGGTCCGATGACCAAACCAGGGCGGGCCGTCTTCAAGATGACCGTGAGTTCCTCACGGGTACGCTCGATCACAATGTCGGCAACCGCGGCAAAAGGAGGGGTCCGGTTCAATCGGCGATCGAGGAACTTCCGAATCTTGTAGTCCTCAACCAAGAGCTCAGCAAAGAGCGCCTTGGGGGCGTACCAACGAGACTTGTGGGTCTCGGTGATGCCAACGCGGAATCCGAAGGGATGGGTCTTCTGTCCCATGGATCAGGCCTCCTCAACCGGAACGGTGACCGGCTCGGCAAGCACGAGATGCAAGTGGCTCGTGCGCTTTTTAATGGGGTGGGCGCGACCGCGATCCTTGGGGTGGATGCGCTTCATGGTCGGGCCTTCGTCAACGCGGACTTCAAACACTTCGAGGCGGGATGAATCTGCATCCTGCTCTTCTGCGTTTGCCATCGCGCTCTTGAGAACACTCTTGTAATACCACGCAGCACGCTGCGGGCTGAATTCGAGGGCCACAAGGGCCTCAGCGGCGTTCATGCCTCGAATCATGTCAGCCACCAAGCGTGCTTTACGCGGTGCGATACGGGCATTTCGGTGGGTCGCTCGGAAACTCATAGGGGATCAACCTCGCAGCACGATCAACGTGCCTTCAGGCCCTCCTTCTTGTTGGTGTGACCACGGAACGTGCGGGTGTGCGCAAACTCGCCGAGTTTGTGTCCCACCATGTCTTCGGTGACGTAGACATCGATGAACGCACGGCCGTTGTGCACCTGGAAGGTGCGACCGATGAATTCCGGCACGATGGTGCAGGCTCGCGCCCAAGTCTTGATGGGCTTGTTTTCGCCAGCAGTCTCCTGCTTCTCCACCTTGAGGTAGAGCTTGTAGTCGACATGGGGGCCTTTTTTCAGAGAACGACTCATGATGCTTGTACCTCAGACCTTCAACTGGCCGTAGCGCTTGCTCTTTCGACGACGAAGGATTCGGGCATCGGTCCACTTGCCCTTGATCCGTGTACGGCCACCTTTGGACTTGGTGCCAGAACGGGAGACCGGCTCGCGGCCACCCTTGGAACGACCTTCACCACCACCCAGTGGGTGAGCGTCGTGGTCCATGGCCACACCACGGACTTTGGGACGACGCCCAAGCCAACGGGAGCGGCCGGCTTTTCCGAGGACCACGTGCTGGTGATCGGAGTTCCCGACCTCACCAATGGTCGCGCGGCATTCAACCGAGACTTGGCGAATTTCACCCGACGGGAGCACCAAGGTGGCCCAGCGGCCTTCTCGGTTGGTCAAGCGGGCGCCTGAACCGGCCGAACGGCAAAGCTTGCCACCCCGGCGTGGTTCAAATTCGATGTTGTGCACTGTCATGCCCAAGGGAACAAACTTCAGAGGCATGGTGCAGCCGACTTCTGGCTCAATCGCTTCCATCGAGCTGCGGACGACCGTGTCCACCTTGAGATCCTTGGGAGCCAAGATGTACCGGCGGACGCCATCGGCATACTCAATGAGTGCGATGTGGCAGGTGCGGTTTGGGTCGTATTCAATCGTCTTGACGACGGCGTCGATGCCGTCCTTGCGACGATTGAAATCGATCTTGCGATAGAGACGCTTGTGTCCGCCACCACGACCACGGCAGGTGATCACACCGTGGTGGTTGCGACCGCCCGTCTTGGGCAGGGCCGTGACGAGACTCTTCTCTGGACGCCCGGTGTAGGTGACCTCTTCGTGGAGGTTCACCGACGCGTTGCGGCGGCCGTTGGTAACCGGTTTGTAGACGCGAATGGCCATGGGACTTCTCCGGCTCAGAAGAGCTCGATGGACTCCTCAGGATGAACGGTGACGATGGCCCGCTTCATCACGCCCTGACGGAAGTGACCGTAGCGGTTGCGACGCATTTCGCCTTTACGGTTTTGCGTGGTCACGCGAAGGACCCGCACGTTGTAAATGGCTTCGACGGCCGCCTTGATGGCAGGCTTGTCGGCTTTGGGATCAACCTCAAATGCGTACGCGTTTTGGGCTTCAATGGTCTTGGTGGCCTTTTCGGTCACCAGGGGACGACGAAGGACTTGTTCGTGTTGCATCACACGGCCTCCTTGGCGGCACCAAGAGCAAGCTCTGAGGCACGACCTTCAAGGAATGCTTCGAGCGTGGCCTTGCTGATGACCACGAAGCGGTGGTTCAGCATTTCGAAGGCATTCATTTGATCAATGCGAACGGTGTCGACCGAATCGCAGTTGCGAGCGGACCGACGGGCGTTTTCTTCGCTTGGAGCCAAAGCCACCAAGCAGGTTCGGTTGACACCGACCGACTCAAGCATCTGCTTGAATTCAGCCGTTTTGGGGGCCGCAAAATCAAGTGAGTCGATCACTTTGACTTCGTTGTCCACCAATTTGGCAAGAAGGGCGTTCCGGTTGGCCAACTGCCGCATCTTCTTGGGCATGGTTTGCCGGAAGTCTTCCCGAGTTCGGGTCTTGGCAAAAGCAACACCACCACCCTTGCGGATGACGGTCCGGGCGGCACCCATACGGGCGTTGCCAGAGCCTTTTTGCTTGTAGAGCTTGCGGGTGGAGCCTTCCACCATGCCACGGCTCTTGGTGCGAGCCGAGCCTTGACGGGTGTTCGCGTGGAACATCACGAAGGCCTGCTTGAGCAGGGCTGGACGCACTTCCCCGCCGAGGGAAGCTTCATCCACGGGCATGGTGCCCACTTGGGTTCCGGATTGGTTGTAGATCGAGAGATCCATCGTTGATTCCTTGCCTTGGCGAGCGATATTGCTCGCGGTGCCTCGTTCTCCCAGGTCCGTTTGCCGCGAGGCGGCGTGGGTGGGCAGAAGTTGACTTAGGTCCTGTGCTGACTTGTCGTGGTGGGGTGGTTCCGAAATCGGCCTACCTCACCTACCGGATCATCCGGCTTTGACGGCGGTCTGCTTCCTCCGGTTGAGACGAACGGCCTCTCGCACGGTCACAATGCCGCGGTTGGGGCCAGGGACAGTGCCCTTGACGATAAGAAGGCCGCGCTCGGCATCCACCGAGATCACGTCCAAGTTTCGGGTGGTGGTGGTGAATCCACCGAGGCGACGGGCCATTCGCTTGCCCTTTTTCACGCCGCCAGAGTTACCAGCTTCCGAACCGTGGCCACCGATCGAACCCGGTGAACGGTGCTTCCGCTCGACGCCGTGAGACGCTTCTTTTCCTTTGAAGCCCCAGGCCTTCATGCCGCCTTGGAAGCCCTTACCTTTGCTGGAACTGGTGACGTCGACGAATTTCACATCGGCGAAGACATCGGCCAACACGGTTTGCCCCAACTCGAACTCGGAAGCAGCGGCGTCGTCATCGAGACGCAACTCTTTGTGGAGACGCTTGGGGGCGGTTTGGGCTTTCGCATCATGACCAATCACGGGCATGGTGGAAAGGCGAGGTCGCACATCCTCAAAGCCGAACTGAACGGCCGCGTAGCCATCAGACTCCGAAGTCTTGACTTGGGTCACCACGCAGGGACCAACTTGCAGCACCGTGACAGGAATATTCTTTCCGTCTTCGGTGTAGTAGCGGGTCATGCCAACTTTTCTGCCGAGAATAAAGGGGGGCATCAGTTGCTCCAGAAGGCTTGAGGCCAGAAGGCTTGAGGAAAGTCAGGGATCGGGAAGAACGAGTCTTGAGGTTGATGTGACCGGAACAGAAGGGATCTTGGCTTAGGCCTTGATCTTGACGAAGACACCAGCAGGAACAACCAGACGGTTCAACGCCTCGATGGTTCGTGCATTGGCATCGTTGATATCGATGATGCGCTTGTGGGTTCGGATCTCGAATTGCTCACGCGACTTCTTGTTCACAAATGTGGAACGGTTCACCGTGTAGATCTCACGGCGGGTGGGCAACGGCACTGGACCAGCAACTTTGGCACCGGTGCGCTTGGCGTGATCAACGATCTCACGCGAGGACACATCGAGGGCCTGGTGGTCGTAGGCTTCGAGACGGATTCGGATAGTTGGGGCGCTCACGCGGAAGTGCTCCGAAGTCCAAACACACGATGGAACGTGTATTCAACCAACAAGCTTGGCAGGACGCAGGGGCGAAGACGCCCCGCCGACGATGGATCGGGAACTCCCGATATCCCTGCCTGCCGAAGCCGGCCCGTCGGTGGGAGATGGTCACACGACCATCACCTGCACTCCAAACTCGTCCCCCGCAAAACCACGGGGGAAAGGACAAGTGTACCACGACCCACCGCATTGTCAACGCGTCCACCCCGGTTCTGAAAGTTAGGATGATCCGATGCTTTGGCCCAAACTGATTCTTGCTGCTTCACTCTCAGGACTCAACGCCTCAGACAACGCCCCAACCCTCGCCGTAGTCCCCTCGCAACCACCAGTGGGCCGCAGGGTCTTGATCCCCACTTGGGAACTCGTGGTTCCTGTGCTGTCAGACTCCACTCCTATTTTGGAACAAAACGGCCCTGACAGCGTGGTTTTGATGACAGAGGCCAGCGAATCCCCCCGCTGGCTGGGCACAATCAGAGATCG
>CAXBRK010000002.1:0-48372 GCA_963978155.1 uncultured Phycisphaera sp.
GAAGTGCCCGCAATTCACCATGCAAATGGAAGGGTTGCGGCGCACCAACCAACGAAAAATGTCTTCCGCCTGATTCCCACCATCCGCATAGATGCCCTCGAAGGTGTACCAAATATCCGGAAAGCGGCCGCTTGGCACCACCGGAACACCCGCGGTGTAATCCTCAGCGTCCTGCATGTACCGGTGCGTCGTCAAGACAGCCACGCGATCACGATGTTGGTCGAGGACCGATTGGGCCCACACCATCTCCCGCGTGGGGACATCACATTCCAAATGCAACCAAAGGAAGTCCCAGCCACCCGCACTGAAGATCTGGGCGTTGCTCATTCCACTTGGCGAGCATCCCAAGAAATAGGGCTCGTCTTCCCACTTGGTTGGGCCGTAGCGTTCGGCGAAAAACTGTGGGATGTAGGCGTCGTCCCCACCGCAGTAGGGCTTGATGTCGTGGTTGCCCGCGGAAACCCCCCACGGGATGTCGGTGGCATCCAGCAAGTCCAACGCGGACTTGGCATTGGCCCATTGGTCCAACTGGTCACCACAATTCACCACATCTCCGTAGTGCGACACAAATTGAATATCGCGTGCGTCTTTCTGCTCAGACACCCATTGGGTTTGGGCTCGAAAGATCTCTGGAAAAGACTGGCTGTAGTTTTGCGTGTCGGGAATGCCAATCACCGTGAACGTCTGGGAGAGGGACACCGACAAAAATTGAAGCATCATGGCACCATCATGATTTATTTTTGTTCAGACTGCATGTGCACAAAAAACCCCCGCCGGTGGCGGGGATTTGTGGAAAATGCAATGTCTGTGGTTCTGCCTTTTACGGGCAAGAACCATACGCCGACAGCAGAATCGTCAGATCGGTAAATCCGGTCTCACCATTCCCATCCAAGTCACCGCCATCATTGAGGCCGTACGAGGAAAGCAACACGGTCAAGTCGGTAAATCCGACCGTGCCGTCGCCATCGAAGTCAGCCGGGCAGGGCTCCGGTGGGTTGTCGCCCAAGACGTTCAGGGTCAACGTGCCGGCCCATTGGTCTTGGGTGCCCGTTGCGTAGCCATGGGCAAACGCAATCGACCAGGTACCACCACCCACCAAGCCTTGACCACAGAAGTCATAGGTGTGCGTGTAGTCACCGGAAGCGGCCACGTCCCATTCGGCGGGGAAATCGCCGATCTCTTCGCAGAGATCAACGTTGTATCCACCGACTTCAACACACGTGCCGTCAGGATCGGTGATCTGAATGATCAAATCGCCGGCCCAAGTGGCATCGTCGTCAAGGTTGGTGAATGCCAAATCGACACCCAAGCTGGCAAAGACACCGTCGAATTCGACTTCGTACACCGAGGAGATGCCGTTGCCGTCAAGGACACCGGTGTCGAATGACAACTCGATGTTCTCGCCGCCACCAGCAGACTCGCACGAGTCTGGAATACCGTCGGCGTTGCAGTCGGTGGCTCCGCCCGCAATTTCAGCACAGTCAGAAATACCATTGCTGTCGCAGTCAGGCAGGGTCTCACAGGCGTCAATCACACCGTTGCCATCGCAGTCGGTCGAGGGACCAAGATCGCACTCATCGGGCCGGCCGTTGTCGTTGCAGTCTTCTGAGGTGCCATTGGCAATGTCTTCGACATCTTCGATGCCGTTGCCATTGCAATCAGAGAAGCCGCCTTCGCCAACCACCTCGAGGGTGAGCGATCCAGCCCATTGATCTTGGGTGCCAGTACCCCATCCGTGAACAAACACAAAGGTCCAGGTGCCGTCACCAGTCAAGGCCGTGCCGCAGAAGTCCACGGTGTAGGAGTAGTCGCCCGAAGCAGCCACATCCCACTCGGCGGGGAAGTCATCAATTTCGGTGCAGAGGTCGACATCAAATCCGCCAACTTCGACACAAGTGCCTTGAGGATCGGTGATCTGGATCAACAAATCACCGGCCCAAGAACCATCGGCATCCACGTTGGTGTACGTCAAGTCAACGGCCATTGATGTCAACGATCCATTCGCCTGCACGGTAAAAGGTGCACTGGCTTGGGTGCCGTCCAAAACACCGGAGTCAAAGAGAACGCCAACCTCGTTGGATTCACCGCCACCAGGTTCGCAGGTATCAGGAATGCCGTTGGCATCACAGTCGGCGAGTCCTTCGCACTCATCGGGAATGGTGCTGTCGTTGCAGTCTTCCGAAGTGCCGTTGGCAATATCTTCGTCGTCGTCCACGCCGTTGCCATTGCAGTCAGTGCCGGTGGTGATCAAGACATCCAAACTGACATTGCCCACCGCGCCGTTGTATCCGCCAACGCGAACGTAGTACGTGCCGGCTTCGAGGGAGACGTTGAGCTCGGAGGCGTAAATCACGCAGCCTTGGCTTGCGTCATCATCGCCCGAGTCGCCATCACAGAACAAAATGGTTCCACTCGGAGAGTGGATGGACAAATCGGTGTCGTAGTCAGAATCACATGTGGTCATGCTGACGGTCGATGATTCTGAGATCGTGAAGACATACCAGATGTCCGGTCCATCACCGGTGAAGAAATTCCCATCACAGAGCCACGTGTCTTCTTGACCCGCGCACTCGGTGTTCCCGATGGTGGTTCCGGTGAAAATCTCAATGGCATCTTCCAAAAGATCGTTGGGGACACCAGCACCAGGCTCGCAAACATCAGGGATTTGGTTGGAGTCGCAGTCTGCCGCCCCTTGCGCGAGTTCATCGCAATCCGTGATGCCATCGTCATCACAGTCAGGCAATTCTTCGCATGCGTCCAAAACGCCATTGCCGTTGCAGTCGTTGGCCGGATCGGCTTCACATTCATCGGGAAGACCGTTGATGTTGCAGTCTTCGGACGTGCCGTTGGCAATGTCTTCAGCATCATCGATGCCATTTGCATTGCAATCCACGGTGTCACCGAAAGTGATGGAGGCCGAGCCGATCCATGTGTCGTTGCCGCCACCGGAAAAACCGTGTCGAACAGTCAGCACGTACTGGCCATCTTCGAGACCAAAGGATCCGTTGATATCAAAAGTGTGGAGATATTGATCGGGAGCCGTTGAGTTCCATGAACCTGGGAAGTCGCCACCGTCGGGACACCCAAACCCAAGATCACGTCCGCCGAGCTCCAAGCAGGTGCCGGATGGCGAAGTCAGAATGAGCTGGAGATCTCCCGCCTGCGTCCCGGCGCCACCGTTCACAAAGAATGTGTCCACGGTGATCGTGTTGGGCACTCCAGTGGCGTTGAAGGGGTAGTCAAAAGAGTCCCCGCCTGAGCCAGTGATATCGAATGGAATCAATTGAGCCGAGGCCAACGAGCCAACACTGGCCGCAGCGGCCAAGGCGAGTTTCGAAAAATGCATGTTCATCTCCAGATCTGCAGGGAACAACGCCGAAGAACGCGGTCCCTTCAACACAACATACGCCCAAATCAGCACTTTTCGATCAGGATTTGGGCGATTCTGTCCCAAAGAAGGACCGATAGTTGATGAAATGACGTCCCAGACTTCAAAATCCATCCCCAGCTGGCAGGGTGGGCTCCTGGCTGCCGGCACGACGTTTGGGCTCTGGATGGTGCTTTCATGGCTGGGATTTGCAGCACCCTCGGACTTGACCTTCGATGAGAGATTCATGCTGCCGGTGGTGGAGCAACTCGCCGATCTTTGGCCCGACCCCGCCGTGCTTTGGGAATTTGAGGACACCAAAGGACCTGCCTTTTTCGTCCCCGCTGCAATTTTGTTCAATGCAGGGATCGGCCTTGAAGGGCTGCGATTGATCAACTTGTTGGTGGCCATCTGCTCCGCCGGGCTGGTGGGCATGCTGGTCACAACACGATGGCACTCGGCCGTATTGGGTGGCGTGTTGGTGACCGTGTTGCCATACCACACAGTGCTCAGCCACCTGTTCATGAGCGAACCCTCGTTCGTTCTTGGAAGCATCATCTTGGGTCTTCTCGCAACCACCGGGCCCAAAGGGGAACCAGGAGTTTGGCGACCACTGGCCTTTGGCTTGGTTCTGACCATTCTTCTGCATCACCGCGCGCACGCCGTGGTTCCTGCTGCGGCCGCGGTCCTCGTTGCGCTTCAACGGGATGGCTCTCCAGCTTGGCGGTACGGACTTGCCGGATTCGTTGCCGGCCTCTTGCGATTGCCGCTGTACGTTGAATGGGGTGGCTTGGTCAGTCCGGAGTACGCCAATCGCTACGGATTGGGGTTCTCACCGGAAGCGGTGGTGTATCTGCTGGGTGCACTTGCTCCAATGGTGTGGGTCGGGGTTCCCCTGGGATGGGTCAAAAAACCCAAGTTGCTGGCCTGCTTGGGAGTCCTAGCGGTCGCCATTGCTTTGGTGGTTGGCCCAGACCTTTCGAGTTCCGATGGTGGGATCCGACCCGACGGCACGTCCCCCCTTCGTTTCCAAGGGCTTCTTGCCACTGCAGTCCTCAAGTTGCCTCTCGGCATGCAATCATCCGCACTCCCACTTGCCGTGGCGGTGGGCACGATGGGGCTCACTGGGCTCTACCTGCAACTGCCCAAACCAGGACCCAACGAAAACGATGGCTTCCCAAGGTACGGGTGGTATTTGCTCGCTTTTGGATGCTTGCTGTACATCGCAACGCGGGGCGCGGTGTATGACCGTTACCTGCTGTGCTTCGCCTGCGGCCTCCCCGTCCTGCTGGTGCGTCATGCACCCGGCTGGGCGGTCGTCGGGCAAGGGTGCTTCTGGTTGCTGCTGACGTTGTGGTCCGCCAGCAATTGGCTTCTGCCGGCTGCTTGATCTAGTGAGCCACTTCAAGGGAAGCTCTCCAATTCACCATTCTGGATCAAGTCAAGACCAGAACCGGGATCTGCTTGCGCAAAAAAGCCCCCCGACGAAATCGGGGGGCTCGGTTTGCACAATCAATTGGGCAGGAATTTGCTTACGGGCAAGGTCCGAAAGCAGAGAGCAATCCGACCAAGTCACTGAACTCGACAGTGCCTGATCCATCGACGTCCTCAGGACATCCAGTGCAGGAGCTGCCCCACGCCGAAAGCAGGGAGACGAGGTCAGCAAACTCAACGCTGCCATTGCCATCGACATCGCCCGGGCATGATGGGCCATCATCAATGCACTCGGTGGCCAACAGTCGAACACCGTCAACCGCGGCTTCCACAACTGAGCCGTTTCCGGTGTCTTGGGCGATAAACCGGATGCGGAAATTGTTGCTGTTTTGCACGTACGTGCTCACCAAGAATTCCTTTTGGTACCAGCCACCATCAGCTTCGGCCACTGGGCCAACCACTTCGAGGCCAACCCAACTCAGTCCACCATCACCAGACACTTGGACCAACATGGTGTCTTCGTTCGGCGAAGCACCGACCACGTTGTTGAACCAACGTGAGTACGAGATCACCGAGCCTGGCGCCGATGCGTCCAAATTGGGAGAAGTCAAGATGGTCTGACCATCGTCAACATCACTGTTGCAGTTGTTTGCACTGGAGTTGTCGGTCAAGAAGCAGATGCCCGAACCGTCAGCGTCGCTCGTGGGGTCACCACGACCACAATCGATCGGCACACCACGGCCCCATTGTCCGTCAACCGCACCGCCGCTGACAGTCCAACCGGTATCGGTTTGGAAATCATCTTCGAAGGCAATGATCTCACCGGTCGCGCCAACTCCCGAGAATCGGGCGTTTGGTGCTGGGACAGAGGTTTGACCTCCTGGCCAGTAGAACACGTCGCCAGTGGTGGCCTCTGCAGAGAAGTAGTAGCCCACGGCTTCGTCGCACTCGATGTCCGAGAAAGCCAAGACGTACTGGTTGTTGGCCACTTGCGGCATGGCGAGAGCCTCAACCGTTCCATTGGAACGTGCGATGTACATGGTTCCGGTGTTTGGCACCGGCTGGAAAGAGATGCCAGAGACATTCATGGCAAAATCAACGCCGTCGAATGGGTTGATGGTGGACGGTGTTCCGGAGGGGAACTGGAAGTCGAGGCCCGACAATTCGGGAGCATCGAATCCGTGCACGGCGAACCCGGCGGCGATCTCAAAGTAGTTCGGGGAACCGTTGTTCAAGTTGCCATCGTTGTCATCCAACGTGAGGATGTCGATCAAGATGTCCTGCTGAATGGAACCACCGGAGTGCAGTGGAATCATGTTCAGGTACAGGTCACCCATGTAGAAGTTGGCTTCGTCGGCAGACATTCCACTGTCTTCGAATGCAGCCACGGTGTCCCACACACAACCAGAAATCAACTGGCCGCAGGAGTGGATGGCAGATCCGCAAGACGAGCAACCTGAGGAATCAAAGGTGCAGGTGTTGTCTGCATCTCGAATACCGTTGTTGCAGTCGCTCTGGAAGAAGCCCCGGGCCAATTTCGAGTCGCGTTCAATCAAGACGCCCATCACATCGCCGGAACCCTCGCCAAATTCATTCTGACCTGATCCGCCAGTGTTGACCAAGTGGTGGCCGTACTCGTGGTGCACCACCACCGAGAATGCGGTGTTGTTGCAACCGCCCCCGGCGTTGTAGAAGTTGATGGAGGACCCGTCATAGAAAGCGTTGCAGCTGCCGGAAACCCCAATGTTGATGTCCCAGTTTTGCTGGCCACCAATGGTGGGGTACGAAGGGTTGCGGGCCAAGGAGAAATCGCGAACCACGTTGGATTCGATGTAGGCGTTCATGGCCGCCTTGCCCGTCTCATCGGTGGGATTCAAGGCGATGTTGAACGGCTGACCTTGAGGGATATTGACCGCTTGAGTGTAAGGCGAACCCGAGAAGTAGTTCACATCAAAGTACCGCCCGTCCACCGCCAAAGTGCGGGATCCGGCGGTCACACCAAACGCGTTCCCTTCGTAATCGGTGTAGATGGTTCCGTTGATACTGTCGGGAATGGCCAGGTAAGGCATGCCCACTTGCACTTCCGGGTCACACGCTTCGGCCCGACTGGTGATCGTGTTGGCCCCGGTCACAACGCCGTCGACGCCCGTCGCGGAAGCGAAAATCGCACTGGCGATTCGTTCATTGTGGGTGCAGTTCAGGATGAGATTCTCTTTGCGGAGAAGCTCACCGGATGTGGCATCAATGATGTAGCGAGCTTTTTGGTAGTTGTTGACATCTTCTGGGCCACCAACTTTGGCTTCAAAGGCGTAGGCAAATGTTGCTGGAACGTTCTCGAAGTCGTATCCCGCGTACACCACCATTTCGGGCTCAGACACGATGACCACGTCGCTGCCCAAGAAGTCATTGGCCCGGGCAGTGACCATCTGCCGGTCAATGGTTGCAGGCTTCTGGACGCCACGAAGCGCTTCAACATTTCGGAGATCGGTACCGATGGACACGGCTGGATAGCCGGACTCGTTTCGAACCAAGACCTGCAAACGGCTGTTGTAGACGGGGACGCCCTGCACATTTTGCTTGAAGTAGACCGCGGTGAACCCGTAGGTCTCGGTTTCGCGATCCCACATGAGGGTTTGCTCGGTGCGGTCGTCGCCAGGGAACGGTCCCGCCAGCATCAAGTTCTTCGGAGTGAGACCCCAAATACCCGACCACTTGCGAACCACGTTCATCGCGGTTTCGCGTGGTGAGGAACCCGTCTCCATAGGGCGGCCAAAAATTCGATTCAGTCGGCCGTCGGGGGCATTCCAAGTGCCAACACCGGGGAATTCGGTTTGCAGCCGTTGCAGTTCAAAGGAATCAACAATCGGACCGGTGTTTTGGATCTCGGTGGTCAGGAGAGTTCCTGAGACAAGACCGACGGTCATGGTGGACAAAAAGGGCATGGTCACTCCGTTCAAGGATTCGGGCCGCACGGCCCGTACTGGTCAATAAGGCCCCCATTCAGGGACATGTCAACTTATCTATACGCTCATGTGGAGTACAGGATGCATGGTCGGAGAATTGTTCTTCAAAATGAACGAGTTCACGGCTATCAGACCCTAGAATGTCCGAGAACCTGCCGAGGGTGGCGTATTTCACCACTCTCCAAACCCCCAGGCAGAGGAGGACGAGCGATGTCCCACAGCATCGAACACGGGATGGTGGCGCCTGCCCCCGAACATCTCCTGAATTGGATCGAGGCGAATCGAGCCGATATGCGCCCCCCGGTCTCCAACAAGTACCTCTATGACGGTCAAGACTTCTTTGCCATGTGCATTGCGGGTCCCAATGCAAGAAATGACTTTCACATCACGGACAGTGAGGAGTTCTTCTTGCAACTGCAAGGTGACATTGTGGTCACCCTTCTGGAGGAAGCCGGCCCCCGGCATGTTCGAATTCGTGAAGGTGAGACCTTCATGATTCCAGGCGGCGTCCCTCACGCCCCGCAACGCCCGCCCAACACGTTGGGTCTGGTGATCGAGAGACGTCGCCCCCCCGGCGAACAAGAAGCCCTTCGCTTTGTGTGCGAGTCATGCGGCGCTGTGGTTGAAGATTTGACTTTCGACTGCGCGGACATCGTCGAACACTTCCGAGAAGCCATGTTGGCCTTCTGGGACGATGAAGAACGTTCAACCTGCCAGTGCGGGAGCCGGGTCATGCCGGCCCAACCCATTGCGCGCATTGAATTTGAACCCGAAGTCAAGATTGTCCGGGAGGGTGAGCAGTGAATCGGCTGATCGACGTGCACGCCCACTTGCTTCCTTCAGAACTTCCGGACATGAAAGCGCTGACGGGGCGCTCCGGTTGGATTTCTCTGGACACCAACGCTGATGGTCGAGTGACCATGCGACAAGACGAACACGTGTTTCGAACGGTTGAGCCCGAATGCTGTTGCGCCGACCGTCGTCGAACGTTCAATGATGCTCACGGTGTCGATGTCCAAGTGGTCTCTACCGTCCCGGTTCTTTTTTCCGACTTTGCTCCAGCCACGGAAGCGTTGCACCTTCACCAATTCTTGAATGATCACTTTGCGGAAGTGCAAGATCGCCACCCCGATCATTTTCTGGCCCTCGGCACCGTGCCCTTGCAGGAACCACAGATCGCCGTTCAAGAGCTCCGCCGCATTGCCGAGATCGGCCTTGTTGGCGTTCAGATCGGCACCCAGGCGGGCGGTCGAGAACTGGATGACATCCAATTTGATCCGTTCTGGGAAGCGTGTGTTGCACTTGATCTCCCCATCTTGATTCACCCGTGGGACATGGTCGGCTCGGACCGGATGGGCCGTCACTGGCTGCAGTGGCTGGTGGGCATGCCCAGTGAAACCGCCCTCGCGGTGGCTTCCATGATGTTGGGCGGCGTCTTCGAGAAGCATCCTGATCTCCGAGTGTGCTTTGCCCACGGCGGTGGAGCGTTCCCCTTCATCCTGGGTCGAATCGATCATGGCTTCCGCATGCGACCAGACTTGGTGGCCACCAAAAGTCAATCGTTGCCGAGTTCGCTTGTGGGTCGCTTTTGGGTCGACTCCGGCGTCCATGATGATGACGCCCTTCGGTTCTTGGTCGACCGCATCGGATCCGACCGAGTGTGCGCAGGATCGGATGCACCCTTCCCTCTCGGTGAAGCCATTCCGGGTGAATCGGTGGTGCAATCCCAACAACTCACCGAAGACGAACGACAACGCATACTGTGGGACAACGCGCTCGCGTTCCTGGGCAACCGTGCCCGGGGCCGACTGCAACCTCACTTCTCCCACGCCTGAAAACCACCTCTCGCGCCAATGACCACCTCTCGACTCGAACTGTTGCATGCCGAAGCGCTTCGTCTCGATGAAAGCGACCCCGCCCCGAAGCGAGACGCCTTTGAATTGCCCCACAATGACAAAGGCACGCTGGCGTACCTCACCGGCAACAGTCTGGGACCTCTGCCCAAACAAACCAGAAACGAACTGGCCACCGAGCTTGACGACTGGAGCCGTCTGGCCGTGGATGCCCACTTTGAAGGCAGCCATCCGTGGTACGACGCCCACCTCGCCCTTGCCGACCCAGGCGCTCGACTGGTTGGCGGTCACGCTCACGAAGTGGTCTGGATGAACGGACTGACCGTCAACCTTCACCTGCTGCTCGCCAGCTTTTGGCGGCCTCAGGGGAACCGAACCAAAATCCTGATGGATGCTCCGGCGTTCCCCAGCGACACCTATGCCCTCAAGTCACATTTGCGTCAGCGCGGCTTTGATCCTGATGAACACTTGATTGTTGTCAACTCTGGAACCGAAGAACCCACAGCGCCTGAAGTACTCGAAGCAGCTATTGCGGACGCCGGGGACACGTTGGCATTGGGCATGATCGCTGGGGTGAACTTCCTGACCGGACAAGTGCACCCCATTGCCCGAATCACCAAAGCTCTGCACAACGTCGGCGCTCTGGCCGGCTGGGACTTGGCCCACGCGGCCGGCAACATCCACCTGCAACTCCACGAAGACCAAGTGGATTTTGCGGCGTGGTGTTCGTACAAGTATCTCAATGGTGGCCCTGGCGGTTTGTCCGGCGTCTTCATCCATGAGCGGCACGCCCAAGACACCAATCGCCCGCGCTTTGGTGGTTGGTGGGGGAACGACCCCTCAACCCGATTCAAGATGCATCAGATCCCCGACTTTCATCCCGTGCCCACTGCGGATGCGTGGCAACTGTCCAACCCCCCCATCATGGCGTTGGCCCCACTGCGTTCGGCGTTGGCGTTGTTCGATGAGGTTGGCATGCCCAAACTCCGAGCCCGAAGCCAGCGGTTGACCGGGTGGCTTCGCAAACAGCTTCCAGACTGGGTCGAGGTCATGACTCCAGAAAGAGCACAAGGCGCTCAACTCTCGCTTCGGGTGGACCAAGCCGATGTGGTGCAACGGTTCTTGCAACAAGAAGGGGTGGTGTGTGATGTTCGAAAGCCAAACATCATTCGCGCGGCTCCGGCCCCTTTGTACAACTCGTACGAAGACGCCTTCCGACTGGTGCGGGCTCTGACGATGGCCCATGAATCTGGAAGCACCGCATGACGCACCCACAAGTCATTGTGGTTGGGGCCGGATTGGCGGGAAGTCTGCTGGCCACGCTCCTGGGCCAAAGGAACATCAAGACATTGGTCTTGGAAGCACGACGCGATCCAAGGCAGCACGGATCCCAAGGCGGACGATCCATCAACCTCGCTCTCTCGACACGAGGCCGGACCGCACTGGCTCGCGCTGGTCTCGAAACAACCGTGGTCTCTGATGGCATGCCCATGGCCGCCCGGTTGATGCACGATCGGCAAGGAAACTTGACCCGCCAGCCGTACGCCAAAGATGAACAGCAAGCCATTCTTTCGGTGGGCCGAGCACGGCTGAACGCCACGCTCTTGGACGCCGCCGAACAGACTTCGAGTGTCGAGTTCCGCTTTGAACAAAAAGTGACCGGGTTACGCGACGACGGGAAAGCCGTGCATCTCGACGACGAGTGCTGGGAAGCCGACCTGATCGTCGGCGCTGATGGTGCGGGAAGTGTGGTTCGTCAATCTCTTGAAGCCCTGAAATGTTGCCAGAGTGTGACGGAACCACTGGGGCACGCATACAAGGAACTTGAGCTTCCACCTCTACAGGGAAAGCATGCCCTCGATCCGGCCGCGCTGCATATTTGGCCTCGTGGCGGAGAAATGGCGATCGCCTTGCCCAACCCTGACGGCACATTCACCGGAACCTTGTTCTTCGCCAATGAGACTTTTGAACGTTTGCAGAACGAGGTCGAAGCTCGAGAGCATCTGAAAACGCACTACCGCTCCATGCTAGAACATGTGCCTGATTTCGAAGAGCAATGGACCAACAACCCAGTCGGCTTTCTGGGCACACTTCGGGTCGACCAATGGCACCACGGCAACACCGTGCTGATCGGGGATGCCGCACACGCCATTGTTCCTTTTTATGGGCAAGGCATGAACGCTGCTTTTGAAGACGTGCGGCGCTTGGACGAACTTCATGCGGCTGGAGTCAACAACCTCCCTGAGGTTTTGTTCCAAGAACGCAAACCCAATGCCGACGCCATCGCCGAGATGGCTCTGATGAACTTTGTGGAGATGCGGGATCACGTTGGTGACCCCATGTTCTTGAATCGAAAAGCACTGGAGCGCAAGCTGGGACGGTGGATCCCCAAGATGTTCACCCCCCTGTACGACCGAGTGTCTTTTTCCAACCAGCCCTATGCCGACGCGCTCCGTCATGGCAAACGCCAAGACCAACTCTTGCGGCGTCTCCAAAGTCTCGGCTTGGGCCGGTAGGATCCCTACGCCATGTCGGATTTGACTTACCCGCGCTATCTTGAATTGGACCAATTGCTGGATCTTCAGCATGTCCGCAGCGATCCTGCTGAGCACGATGAAATGCTTTTCATTGTCATCCATCAGGTCTATGAACTGTGGTTCAAACTGCTCTTGCACGAATTGGAAAAAGTCGAATCGGATTTCCTCACTGGTGCACAATGGGGCGCTCATGCCACACTTGGTCGCTGCCGGACCATCCTGAAAACCCTGGTTGGCCAGCTCGACATCTTGGAAACGATGACCCCCCGGTCCTTCAACTCTTTCCGCGAACGATTGGAGACCAGCAGCGGCTTCCAGTCGGTTCAATTTCGCGAGATCGAAACCTTTTTGGGCTACAAGCGTCCCGGCATGCTGGAACATTGGCCCGAACACCTCGAAGGCCTCGAGCAACTCAAAGCCCGACTTGCCGCACCCACGCTCCGCGATGCCTTTCATCAATTCTTGGTGGGGTGCGGTGCAGAGATTCCCCAGGACATTCTCGAGCGCGACGTCACGCAACCCTCCCAGCCCGACGAGCGGGTGCAAGAAGCACTCTTCCAGCTGTACACGGATCGGCCGGACCTGATTGGCATGTTCGAGACCATGATTGACTTGGATGAAGGATTCATGGAGTGGCGTTACCGCCACGTGCAATTGGTGTCACGCACCATTGGCACCAAGGAAGGCACGGGCGGTTCGCTTGGCGTGGAGTTCCTCAAGAAGAGCCTCTTCCACCCCTTCTTTCCTGACCTGTGGGCGATCCGGCACCGCTTCTGATGAGTGTTCAGATCCACGACATCTCCATGCCACTGACTCCCGATGTGGCGGTTTTCCCTGGAGACACGCCGCCAACACGGGAGATGCTGCTGGACATGCAGCAAGGCGATCACCTCACGCTTTCCACGCTGCACAGCACGGTGCATTTGGGCACCCACATCGATGGCCCATGCCATTACGTCAAAGATGGCGCTGGCGTGGAATCCATGCCGCTGTCGTTGGGGTATGGCCCCGCGCTGGTCATTGATGCCCCCGGAGAGGGGCCCGTCCCCGCTGCCGTCCTGCCCGAGGGTGATCTCCCCCCACGATTGTTGGTGCGAACCCAGTCCCACCCCGACCCCAACCGCTTCAACCCGAAGTATCGCCCAATGAGCCCGGCGTTCATGGATGCCATTGCCGATCGTGGCGTGCAGTTGATTGGTGTCGACACCCCGAGTGTTGATGCGGCCGACGCCAAAACCTTGGTCGCGCACCACCGCGCGGGGGTGCATGGTCTATGGATCTTGGAACAACTAAGGCTGGCGGAAATCTCCGCCGGCCTGTGGCATTTGATTGCGTTCCCGCTCCCGTTGGCGGGCTATGACGCTTCGCCCGTGCGTGCGGTTTTGATTGGCCCCCCCGGTCGGTAACACACCACTTTGAGTTCAACCGCGATGGGCGTGGGCAATGCCCCAATTTCCACCGTGGTTCGCGTGGGACGAGGACCGTCTGGACCAGCAAACCATGTGGCGTATACCTCGTTGTACCCCGCAAAATCTCGATCCATATGGGTCAAAAAGGCCAGGACATCGAAGACATCCGACCATTCGGCTCCGGCATCCTCGACCACCGCTTTCACGTTGGCAAAACAAGATTCACACTGCGCTCGGATGTCGGCGGCAACGATGCGTCCCGCTTCGTCCAGCTCGACGCCGGGGATGACACTGGTTCCACGTTGACGGGGACCGACTCCCGACACGTACAAAAAATCTCCGGCCCAACGGGCATGGGGATACGGGCCCACCGGTTCGGGGGCACGATCAGACTCGACACTCATGATGGATCTCCCAAACGCAACGTCACCCCGGCGGGTTCTTGGAAAAAGTGCACCGACTCGATGCCGCCCTCTCGCCCCAGCCCCGACTGCTTCGCTCCACCAAACGGTGTGCGCAGGTCTCGAACCATCCACGCGTTGATCCAGATCACGCCGGCTTCAACCCGCTGGACCAAACGGTGGGCTCGGTCGAGGTCTTTGGTCCAGACGCTTGCGGCCAATCCGTAGGGCGTGGCATTCGCCAAACGAAGGGCTTCAGACTCATCCGAGAACGCTCGAAGGCTGGCCACCGGACCGAAGACTTCCTCCTCCTCGAGCGCGCATGATTCTGGCAAGTCCGTCAAGATCGTCGGTTCAAGGAACCAGCCATCGCGGCAACGATCGGGGAGATTATTCGGCCGCCCGCCACCACAAAGCACCGTCCCGGGTGCTGCTTCGATGGCCTGCTTGACCTTGAGGTAGTGGGGCTCCGAAACAAGTGAACCAATGTGGGTGGTCTCTTCAGCGGGATCGCCAACCCGCATGGCCGCGGTGGCGGCCAACAACTTCTCTTGGAACTCGGGCAGGACTGAGGATTGCACCAAGATCCTTGATCCACACAGACAAATCTGTCCGGTGTTGCTGAAGGCCGCGCGGGCCGCTTCGGTGGCTGCGCGATCAAGGTCAGCATCGGCAAAGACGACAAACGGATTTTTGCCTCCAAGTTCCAAGGATGTTCTTTTGAATTGCTTCGCACACGACACCGCAAGGTCACGTCCCGTGGTGGTTCCGCCCGTAAAAGAAATCGTGGGAACTTCAGGATGCTGCACCAGGGCTGCACCCGCCTCGGAACCATACCCATGGACGATGTTCAATACACCCGGAGGAAATCCCGCCTCGCCTGACAACTCCGCGAAGCGGGTGGCGGTGGCTGGCGTCACTTCACTTGGTTTGGCGACCACTGTGCATCCCGCCGCAAGGGCCGGCGCCACTTTCCAGGACAGCAAATACAACGGAAGGTTCCACGGAGAAATGCACCCCGCCACGCCGCGAGGACGGCGATGGGTCCAATGCAAAACGTTTGGTCCGCTGGTGAAAGCATCACTGTGTTCGTGCCGCAAAGCGGAGGCGAAGAACCGCAAGTTCTCTGCCACGCGTGGGATTTCAACCGATCGTGCTCGAGCAATCGGCTTGCCGCCATCTTGTGATTCCAGCATGGCCAACTCATCGCAGTGGTCATCGATCAGCGCTGCAAATCGCTCCAGAATCGACACGCGTTCGGCCGTCGTGGTTTGGGACCATGTGGAAAAAGCGGAGCGGGCCGCTTGAACCGCGCGATCAATGTCGGTGGCGGTTCCCGCAGCGCAGCGGGCAAACGTCTTGCCGGTGGCTGGTTCGGTGACCGGAATCCAACCTCCTTCGGAAGCGGGAACAAAATGGCCATCAATCCAGTGGTGCAGATCCATCATCCGGCCACCACCCGGCCGCCGTCGACAGGAATGGTCGTGCCGTTGACATAGCCCGCAGCTTCGGTACACAAGAATGCCGCCAATGCCGCCAGTTCACCCGGATGGCCGAGTCTCCCGGCGGGCACGCTGGCAATCATCGCATCTCGAACTTGTTCTGGGGTCTGGCCTTGTCGGTGCGCACGGCCTTCGATCAACGACGTCAAGCGGTCGGTATCGGTGAATCCAGGCAACAAGCAATTGACCGTGATGCCATCCCCAGCCAACTCGACCGCAAGAGTTCGGGCCCAGTTGGCGATCGCGTTGCGAATGGTATTGGAAACCCCAAGGCCTCGGATGGGCGTGATCACACTCGTTGAAACGACCAACACAATGCGGCCATACCCTTGGGCCCGCATTCCGGGCAGAACTTGCTGCATCAACACATGGGCCGAACGAACATGACGGCGAAAGGCCGCATCCAAGTCATCGGGATCAGCATCGGCCAATGGTCCCGCGGCCGGGCCGCCCGTGTTGTGAATCAAGATGTCGTAACACGCATCACCCACCACGTTGCCCAGCGCCTCGCTGTGGTCAAAGTCGACGGCAGTGGCTCGATGACCCGATCCGGGCAGATCTTGCATGGCGGCAGACAAAGTTGCCTCGTCGCGGGAGAGGCCGTGCACCACCGCACCGCTCGAAGCGAGCGCTTGAGCGATGGCCTGCCCCAAACCCTTGGACGCGCCCCCCACCAGCGCTTTTCGTCCCAACAGGGCATCGGGACACATGACATTTTTGACAAGATTTTGCGGACTGGTCATCGCAAAAAATCCTACAAGTAAAGACAATGTTCATGGACGCGGGCTTTGAACCAAATCTTCACCAAATCAACACTTTTTCGTCTTACCTTTATCGTCCTACACTCTCAGGACGCGATCCCATGGACATGAAGCAAAAGATCCTCATTGTTGAAGACGAACCTGAGATTGCGGAGCTGATTCGCATGCACATGGATCGCAATGGCTTTCAGACGACCGTGGTGCACTCTGGGAAAGCGGGCATCGATGAAATTGCCCGAAGCATGCCGGACTGCGTGCTGCTTGATTTGATGCTCCCCGATCTTGACGGCTTGGAAGTCTGCCGAAGATTGCGTCGCCACGAAGAGACCGAAAAGCTTCCCGTCATCATGGTGACGGCCAAAGGTGAAGAATCTGATGTCGTCACAGGCATTGAACTTGGGGCGGATGATTACATCACAAAACCCTTCAGCCCCCGCGTCTTGGTGGCCCGGGTCAAGAGTGTGCTTCGACGAACCGGGTCGGGAGAATCAGAAGCAAAACCTGGAGGACTCATTACCTTGGCCGATGAGTTGGTGATTGACACCGAACGCCACCGCGTCTCCGTTCGGGGCGAGACCCTCAACCTCACCGTGACTGAGTTTGGCATCTTGAAATACCTCGCGGGTCGACCAGGCTTTGTTCGAACCCGCGATCAGATCATCTCCGCCGTGCACGGGGGCAACACCATTCTCTCCAGCCGTACCGTTGACGTGCATGTGACCGCACTTCGGCGCAAACTCGGGGAAGCGGGTCGAATGATCGAAACCGTACGAGGCGTGGGGTACCGCTTGTCTGAAAGTCCTGACGGCGCCTGATGAACAACCGATCGATCCACTGGTGGTCAGGTGCGTTCCTCGTCCTTCTGCAAATTCTCACCGGCAGCTACTTGTTGTGGAAATCTTCACAACAAGACCTCGCCACGTCACAAATCGTGGTGGTGCTCTCGACCCTACTTGTCTTGAGTGTCGTCACTGTGCTGGCCGCCAATCGCGTCCAGTGGAACATGATGGTTCGGGCCATCGATGCCGCCCGGCGCTTTGGTCGTGGCGATCTTCGAGATCGGATCCAACCCCCCGGATTCGCTGATCACAACAAACTCGCCGATGCGCTCAATCGAATGGCCGGTCGACTGGATGACCGCATGCACGACATGCGCACCCATCAGCTGGAACAACAAGCCATCATGGAATCGATTGCGGCGGCCATCATCGCGGTCGATCACGAGCAGCACATTCTCAACAGCAACGAGGCGTCTTCATCGGTTCTGGGACTGCTCCCCGAAGACCGTGGGCGCAAACTCGGTGAGGTGCTCCGCGAACCGGAGCTCTTGGGCTTCGTGACCGACGGTCTTGCTCGCGATGATGACCTCAACCGTGACATCCGGATTTATCGACGTGGCGGCCGTGAAATCAATGCCATCGGTCATCCCATCATCGATTCCGAATCTGGGGACCGCGTCGGCCTCGTCATCATGTTGGATGATGTGACTCGAATGCGCAAACTCGAGTCGATGCGGACGGACTTTGCTTCGAACGTCTCCCACGAACTCAAGACACCAATCACGTCGGTTCGGGGATACGCAGAGACCCTTTTGGATGAAGGTCTTGACGAAGACACCAAGCGGCACTGCATCGAAGTGATCTACCGCAACACCGAGCGCATCAGCAACATCATCGCCGACCTCTTGGAGCTCTCCAAGCTGGAACACTCGGCCGAAGTCGATCCGGAGCGTTTGGAGCATGTTGATGCTGAGGCCATGTTCACCCGAATGAAGTCACTGCATGAAGATTTGGCTTCAACGCGTGACATGAAGACCCGCATTGATGTTGACCAAGATCTGGTCATCCAAGTGGAAGTCCGCCTGATCGAACAAGCCCTCAGCAATCTGTATCAAAATGCCCTGCGGTACGCCACGGAAGGCAGCACGATCACGTTGGCGGCTCACCGCTTGCCCCATCGACAAATCGAGTTGCAGGTCAAAGACGAAGGCCCAGGCATTTCTCCAGAACATCAAAAGAGACTGTTCGAGCGCTTCTACCGTGTTGACCGCGCGCGAAGCCGTGAAATGGGTGGCACGGGTCTGGGTTTGGCCATCGTGAAGCACATCGCGTTGCACCATGGTGGTGAGGCGAATGTGTCGAGCGAGGTGGGGAGCGGGAGCTGCTTTAGGATCTTGTTACCAGAGCGGTGATTAAGAAAAACACTTAAAAAACAAATCTAAATCTGGGAATCTCTGCTTGATGTACCCCAGAAGTTTTTTGTCAGTTCTCTCCATCTCTGCCACAACCAATTCCCAGTCGCAAGCGAGTCTATCGGGGTTTGGACACTGGTTGCCATCCGGAGACCATTTCAAGGCTGAAAATTTCAAGCCATATTTATCCTCCAACAGCCGACGGTCTTCCTGGTAGAGGCCTCGAATCTTCTCGGCAACTGATTCGTCTACGGCAATCGCGCCTTGAAATGATTTATCTAGAACAGTCATCGCCCCGAGTTCGTCTGCGACATCAATGGCTTCTTGCCGCGTAAGAATATGATTCGCAACACGCTTAAAAAAAAGAAGGTTGCCGCTCACGCTCAAGTTCTTTCGGACTTCGGCTTTGGCAAAGGTGGACAAATCCACTGGAGGCAGAGGAGCAACAGAAAAAAAGTCCGAGACGATATCTCCGCCAACGAGATCAGACCTATCAAACACCCTTGGGTAAACGCTCTTTTCTCCAAAGGCAGCAACCCACTCGTCAACCACCGAACATAAAGATGCTTTTCTGACGCCTTGGAAATCGCTCAAAGCACACGTCACCACATTTCCTTGAACGGCTTGCTGGTACCAGCTCCGAACATATCCAAAGTGCTCCCTCAGATACATAACAACACTGACTTGGTGGCCCGCAAAAACCTCTGCAACACGAGCGGGGTTCCCCAATGAGTGAAAAGCTTCCGAGCTCAGAACAACTGCATCATGTCCTTTCGCCATCTCTTCTAAGCAGTCCAACCAGCCGGGGTCCAACGCGCCCCATCGATCGCCGGGTCTATTCTTCTTTTCATCGCGGTGGATTTCGAACGCTACACCATGATGGGCGGAGTAACCCTGCCCGATTTTGGGGTACAGGATCCCTGATGCGGACAACGTCTCATGGTTCTCAGAGCATGCAAACTGCAGAGAAGAGGTACCGGTTTTGTTTATCCCGATGTGAATAACAATATTCATTTGGCCAGTTTCCCTGACTTGAAGTAGCACTGACTGATGAATTCGGATTGGCACTTGGAACTTTGTACGGGGTCCACTCGCGTCGCCCAGTCACTTGCTCGCATCCCGATAGATTTTCGGAGATCCCGATTGGACAGAAGTCTTTGACAGGCGCTCGCCAGATTGCCATGGTCAAAAGTATCAAGTGGGACACCAACAACAGCATCATTTGGTGGCTCGGAGAAAGATCCGTGACGAAATACGACCACTGGCTTCCCTGCACCCATTGCTCGAGTCATGGTGCCTGACGTTTCGCCGACCGTTGGATATCTTAAGTTGATCACAAGATCACTCGCTTCAATTGCAGCCTCAAAACTACTCATTGAGGTGTATCCCATTTCGATAACAATATCTTCCATCCCATATCGCTTTATGGCGTTCCGAACCGTAGCTGGGTGCCTCATCTCGCCAAAAATCCAGAACTTAAAAGGGGGCGACTCTGAACGGATTTCGGACAGTGCTCTGATGATCTGATCGATGCACTTGGCAGGCGTTACAAACCCAAGGGAGACGACCGCCAAGTCACCATCCTTAATGCCGAACTTTGCTCGGCAACTCTCACGATCTAATGAGTTGGTGCGAGAATAATGGTGCGGAATATGAGCACAGGGAAGGTCAGATTCCACGGCGTTTACCTGATCAAGAATCCATCTTGAGTGTCCAATGACGCCAGAAGCCAATCGCAATCGTGACTCAATTGCCGGAAAAAGAAATTGCTCAATTCCAGACCAAACACCTTGATCGCGAAGATTTGCGACCATCTCACCTTCCGGACTGCACTCCACCAACTCTTGTCTGTAACTTGGCCGATCCCCCAATGCCAATGTTGTTTCTGTAAGCAGATGATGCATTGAAAATTCGTGGAGCAGCAACACAGCTCCAGCATGCTTCGACTCTTCATATGCATGTGCGTGGTATGCATTATTGGCGAGGTGAATTAATCGGGGGACACCTTGAAAATCGTGTCTTCTTTTTTTATACGATGAATAATCAAGGACGAGACACTCCTGTCTCTTTCGAGCCTTTGTCTCATCCCCAACAACAACGACCAAATTCCATTCGGAAGCGAACCCCACCAACTGCTCTTGAAGGTAGTCGGCCGTACCCGACCTCGCGGGAGGCAGAGCGCCAAAGATCAACAGCGTCCGCTTGGTGTTCACTCTTCTTCTCGATTCAACTCGTCAATTTTCTGTGCTAGACGCTCAATTCGTTGTTCAAGCTTCTGAAACATCAGGTCCTGACGCTCAATGAGTTTGTCACGCAAGAAATGCAGATCGTCCTTCTGCACACCTGAAAACGTCCTCCGCTCCTGTCGAAGCAGGTACTGCTGTACCGATCCCGGCAACACTCGCCGAGCCAAGGTCCGAATTCGGGCCAAGAACTTTCCTGGAAGCACTGCTCGCGTTATCCGAATAGAGCCACGGACCACATAGCCAATCATCTTGACTCCCGATCTGAATGCATCGCTTCTTTGTATTGCTGCAAGACATCATCCGTTGTGCCCAAACTTCGAATCATGCCATCTTCCATCCAAACAACCTTATTGCAGTTCTTTTGAATTTCTTGTAGTTGATGAGAAACCATCACCAAGACTCTTGCCTTTTGCATGAACATTGTCAAGCGTTGCATCGCTCGCTTTCGGAAAGCAATGTCTCCAGCGCCTAAGGCCTCATCGACAAGTAGGACGTCTGCAGAAATGCTGGTGGCCACGATAAATGCCAGTCTTGCTCGCATCCCTGTCGAATAGTGGCTTACCGGCTCGTGCAGCCAGCTACCAAGTTCGGTTTCCCGAACCACCTCATCCTGAATCCGGTCAAGATCACCGGCTGAGCATCCCATCAATCTTGCCATAAGCCTCACATTCTGAACACCCGAAAGTTCTGGCTGCAGAGCTGCACCAAAGCCAAGAAGCGGGACCACCGTTCCTCGGCTAGAGACCGAACCTTGAGTGGGTTTGAGTATCCCCGCCAGCACCCGACAAAGAGTCGATTTACCACTCCCATTGCGGCCGACAACCCCCAATCGATCACCGTCAACCAGGCTCAGATTGACACCTTTGAGGGCCCAATGCCATCGATCATCAGGGCTGTTCCACTTGCGGAGGCGGACCGACACATCATTCGCCGCCAACATCATCGGAGAGCCTCAAGCACACGGGGCTGGTATTTCGAATGCAGCCAGAGCCCCAATCCCAAGCAGACCACCGTCCGGCCTCCCATGCTCAACCAAGTGCCCAATGGCACCAAGTCGTTGTCCAACAAGACGGTCCTGTAGGCACCCAGCAGATCGACCAGCGGATGAAGCAGCCTGTACGCGTCCAACCAGTGGACGTATGAGGTGCCTTCCATTTTCAATTGCAAAAATTCAAACGAGTACAACACCGGGCTGAGGTAAAAGAGAACCTTCAACACATGGGGCAACAACTCACGGAGATCTGGCTGACTGGCCATTGGCGCGGCAAACATCAGTCCGATCCCCCCCATGGTGAGCAACTGGATGAGCATCAAGCCAATCAACTGAAACCAGCCCAATGAAGCACCGCTTGAGACTCCACTCAACACTGCCACCACCAAGAGCGCTTGAATAAATAGATGAAAAGTTTGAAGCACGACTGCGCCAGGCAATGCGATGAGAGGCACCGAAATGTTTCGAATCAACCCTTGCCTTCGGTTGTACACACCACTGCACCCAGAGAGACACTGGGAAAATTGCTTCCAAACCACCAAACCCAACAACAGAAACAGCCAATACCGCGGATGAATGGACTCGCCTCGCCCAAGCAGTTGATCCACCAGACCCCAATAAATGAGAGCCAAGACCAGAGGGTCAACAAACCACCACAACATGCCCAGTCGGAGCCGTGACGTATGCCGGAAGAGATCCGCTCGAGCCAGCTCGTACATGAGATGGCGGGACAACCACACCTCGCGAATGACGCTCAACGAGTCCCCCAATCAGTCTCGCCGCGGGACAATCAAACCCCAAACCGCGCGAGCGATCAATTTCAGGTCAAGACCAATGGTTCGATTTCTGATGTACCAGCGGTCCCACACCACACGTCTGCGATGCTCCGGGATCGACCGGGCGTATCCATCCTGCAGATTCGAAAGAGCAACCATGCCGGGCTTCATCAGCACCCGACTCTCGTAGCCCACCAACAGCTTGGAAAGCAATTCGTAGGGACCGGGTTGTTCAGGACGTGGACCAACCAAGAGCATGTCTCCACGAAGCACATTCCACAACTGGGGCAGCTCGTCCAAGTGAGTGCGCCGAAGGAAGGATCCAGTGGGCACCACGCGAGTGTCTTCGACATCAGCAAACACAGGGCCGGATTGGTTGGTCATGGTTCGGATCTTCAAAATCCGAAAGGTGGACCCCTCACGGCCAACGCGGTCTTGTCGAAAGAAGAATGGGCCTGGCACGCCGCGAGCCAACCAAACCACCCGAATGCTCAACAACATGAACGCCGCCGGAATCAGGAGAACAGCGGCAAGGATCCGTTGCATGCTCTCCGGCAGACCCTGACCCAAAGTGATTTTCGGTGCGGCTGAGGGGGCTTCGGCCAGATCAATCTCCACCGGTCGCGTGGCCGGAGCGGCCTTCAGACTGTCGGTGGAAGGGGTCGTCATCGCTGTAGCGGAGTGTAAATCATTTCAGGCGCTCTCTCCCAGCAACTGCCAATGCGAGGATGGCCAAGGTGACCCCGGTTCCCAAGCCCGCATCGAAGAGACCAAGCACTCCCCAAACCGCCAACAAACCGAGCCCAGAGGACTGGTGGATGGATTCTGGCCGAAGGATCACCGAAGCGGCACCACCGCAGAACCCCATCAACAGGAGCACCCCTACCACTCCAGTTCGCGCAAAAGCGTTGGCCCAACTGTTGTGCAAGTTCAGCGGCCCCTCATGTTCGCTTGAGAATCTTTCGGACTGGGCCCGAACGGGATGATCCACTGGGACCGCCGACCGAACCCCCCCGTAGCCCTGACCAACCCAAGGGCGTTGGATCCCCACCCGCCAAGCCGCATCCAGCGCCGCCACCCGCCAACCCACACTGCTCTCCGGAGACTCACGCCACTGCCCAAGTTCTTGCCACGCATCTGACCAACGATCTTCCAGAATGTCGTGTTGCCAGAGACCGATCGGCACCGCCAAAGCGATACCAGCAAGCGCTGCGATACGAACCCGTCGATGCAGCATGACCAAACTGATCGGCAACGCCGTCAAAGTGGCCAACAGTCCAGTTCGAGATCCGCTCAGCAGCAAAGCGAACAAAGTCAACACAACGGCCGCAGCGATGGTGAGACGGTATCGCGGCGAACAGATGCTCCACGCATCCAAAGCCAAGACCAGTCCGGCCGCACACAGAACGCCAAGCACAATGGGGTGTTGAAACGGAACCACCCGGCCGTCAAAGACCTCAACCCCGGGCAGAACCAAACCAGCTGACGCCAGCACACTGGCCGCCCCAGCCAAAGCTGTTCCCAGAAGCAATCCGAACCGCCAGTTCGTTGACTCCCCCGGTGGCCAAAAAAGAGGAAGCAGCAACAAACGTTGCGCTTTGAGTCCTTCAATCCCTGCCGCAACATCTTGACTCCACAACAGAGACAACGCGTTCCAAGCGGCAAAGAGCACTGCCACCACCGCAAATTTCGTCTGCAAACGCTTCACGATCGTGTGCCGCATGGACTTTCCCTGCAGCAGCGCGGTCAACGCCAAGATCAACAGCATGACATTGGCGAACGCGGTGCTGATGGGCAAAGCCGCAAGGAACACCATCGCCACCCTCGCGTGCAGTGTCATGCCACAGAATCCACTTGGTCCAGGCCAACCCCAATAATCTTGCTGGGGCGGCCCGGTGGATGCTCAAAAAGGACTTCATGCTGCTTCTCGCCCGGACGCAAACCAATGACCTCAACCGGGTGGTCTGGCCGCTGATGGCTGGCCAAAAATCGGTGCAACAGCGCGGTCATTGACACTGGATCGCCCAGCCGGGGAACGTGGATGCCTCCAGATTCACCGTGAGCGCATACCGCCAACAGCAAATCGATGGCTTCCGACTCGGTCAAGAACCAACGCGTGGCCTCCGGATCCGTCAACGTCAGGGGCTGGTCCGATGCCAACTGATCGATCCAGATTGGAAGCACTGAATCTGAAGAACCCAAAATGTTCGGGAACCGAACCACCAACGCAGGCCCGTGTTCCCCGTTGCTTTGCACGATGCCCTCTGCGTCCCGCTTGCTTCGGCCCATGACACCGAGGGGATAGGCCGCTTTGTCGGTTGAGACAAAAAGCAACCGGCTTCCAGGTTGGCGGGCATGACAGATCTCACGAACCAAATCTCGATTGATGCGCCAAGCCAGATCTGGATCCAACTCGGCCCGGTCCACATGCTTCAAAGCGGCCGCGTGGAAAACAACCGAACGGCCGGCGAGCACCATCTTCAAAAAGGTGGTGTCGCACAAGTCACCCTGCACGTCCACCTCATTGGCCGAACGGCGATCCACCCCGCACACCGCAACATCAGCATGCCGCAGAGCCCGGACCAAAGCGCTGCCGATGGTCCCCGCGGCCCCCGTCACCAAGACGTCCTCACCGCAAAAGAATGCGGGATCGCCTCCAAAAGAAATGCGTTCGCGTCCCAACAAATCAAGAGATTCAGGCACGCCGGTAGACCCCTTGGACCTGCGCTTCAGACAACACGTTGCGAGTATCCACCACCCGTTTGGCGGCGGTGGCCACCAAGGAAAAATCAATGGCATCGTGGTCCGTCACAATCAGCACCACATCGGCGTCTTGCACCACTTGCTCGGTCAAAGGGACCGAATGCAAGCCCAAATCATGGCGTCGCATCTTGGGGAAATTCGGCACCAATGGGTCGTGGTACTGCACCTGGGCACCACGCTCTTGCAAATCTTCGACGATTGGAGCCGCTGGGGTTTCTCGCACGTCGCCCACATTTTTCTTGTAAGCCACCCCCAAGACAAGAACCGACGAGCCGTCCAGATCCTTCGCGTCTTGGGCCAGAATGGACGCAACCGCATTCACCACGTGCCTTGGCATTTGGGTGTTGATCTCACCCGCCAACTCCACAAAGCGGCTGGGGTGCCCCGCCCGGCTGGCCGCCCACGCGAAGTACCACGGGTCAACGGGGATGCAGTGCCCCCCGAGACCTGGTCCTGGATCAAAGCGAGAGAATCCAAAAGGCTTGGTGGACGCGGCATCCACCACTTCGTGGATATCAATGCCCATCCGTTCCAAGATCATCTTGTACTCGTTGACCAACGCAATATTCACGGCCCGGTACGTGTTCTCGAGAAGCTTGGCGGCTTCGGCCACTTCGGCGGAGCCCACGGGGACCACCTCATCACACACTTCGGCGTACAACGCCACCGCCTGCGCACCAGAAGTTGGATCAAGACCTCCCACCAATCGAGGAATAGACCGAATGGGCGTGTCACGCCCGGGGTCTTCTCGTTCGGGAGCAAAAGCCAAAAAGAAATCTTTGCCCAACGTTCGACCGCCAGAAGACAACAGTGGAAGGCAGACTTCACGAGTGGTCCCAGGCCAGGTGGTGCTTTCCAAGACCACCAGACAACCCGGCGCATGCACACGCCGAATCATCTCGAACGTTTGCTGCACGTACGTCAGGTTGGGCTGCCGGTCTTCATCAACTGGGGTCGGCACACACACCAAAATCGCGTCACATGATGCCAACGCGTTCTCATCACACGTGGGTTGGAACCGGCTTGAGGACGCCAATCGGTCAAACAGATCCTGACCCAAGTGTGGCAGGTATGAATCGGCCTGGTCCAACTTCTTGGGCTTGCTGGGATCGACGTCAAACCCAATGACGTGGTGACCTGCCGCTTCAAAGGCACCGGACAGAGGCAGGCCGACGTACCCGAGCCCGACAATGCCGACTGTTCGTGGGTTGGCGTTGCTCACAAGGAAAAAACGCGGTCGACCCGCTCAGCCACGGTGCGCAAATACGCCGTGTCCCCACCGCCAACTTCCGCTGAAACCCAACCGGTGAAACCGATATCCGACAAGGCTTGGTTGACCGCCGCCCAATCAACATCGCCGTCACCAATACGAGCCCAGCCCCCCTGGACGCCCCAATCTTTCACGTCGCATTTGACCAGACGGGAGCCGAGGGTTCTGATCCATGCCGCTGGGAGTCCATATTTCTGATGGTTCCCAATGTCGAAGTAGGCCCCCACCCAAGGTGAATCGATGGCATCAAGGTAGGCAGCGAACTTTTCTGCCGACTGGTTGTTGGGCCCGTCATGCTCATACAGGAAGCGGTTCCAAACGTTCTCAATCAAAATGTGGATCCCAAGATCCGCCGCCAAAGGCAGCGTCTTGCGGATCTCTTCGACGGATCGAGACCAAGCGTCTTCCTCGGAGACCGAACCGCACACCGCCGGAACCAACAAGACCGAGGTGCCGCCGTAGGCGTGAGAATCGCGAATGGCAGTTTCAAGCGCCCTCCGCCCTTCTTCACGCTTGGCCGCATCCGGATCGGACAAGGTGATCTGCCAGTGCACGGAGTCCACGACCCCGGGGATGCGAATGCCAACTTCTTGGGCGGCAGTAATCACTTCGGCGGTCGACAAGCCGTTGGGCGAATCCATTTCGACCCCGTCAAAACCGGCATCTTTCGCACTTTGGAACCGGTCTTTCAGGGTCTTGCCCCGGGTCATGCCGAACTTGCAAGCTTTGCGGTACTGGAACTTCGCATCTGCATTCGATCGATTGCCCGCCGCGGCCGCCACCGTCGGAGTGGGGGCGGCCGTGGAGGCGGGCGTGATCGTGGAGGCGGTCAGACTCGTGGTGAGCCCGGTTCCCAAACTTGCACCAAGAAACGTTCGTCGATCAAGTGAACTCGGCATTGGTGCACCTCGGGTCTATTCTTTACCACGTGTATCGTATCGTTCTCTGCTGCGTTGCGTTGATATTTACTGGATGTTCTTCAACATCAAAAACACCCAATGCGACCGAATCACTTTCATTGTTCTCAACCGAGAGCATCATCATGGGGTGCCGCAGCCAAATCCGAGTCTGGAGCGATGACGAACAAGTTGCCTTCGCCGCCATGCGCGCCGCCTGGGAAGGCATGAACGAACTCGAAATGGTGTTGAGCGACTGGAACGCTCAAGCTGAAGTCGCTCAACTCAATGCTCAAGGGAACAAGAAGCTTTCCCCAGAACTGCTGGCCGCGGCACGAACGGCACGAGAACTCGCCCGAGCCACCGGTGGGGCATTTGATTTTGAAAAAGGCGGCCTCTTCTTCGCCTGGCGTCAGCAGCGTTCCCGCGGCGAACTGCTTGATCCCGCGGAAGCTCAACGGCTGGCCTTGCTCCCCCCCGCCCAACTCTCTGCAGACGGTTTCGCCGAACTCGCAGCCGGCAATCGTTGGGACTTCGGAGGTATTGGTAAAGGCATGGCGGCTGATCTGGGCGGAGAAATCCTGCGGTCCCATGGATGTCCACACTTCCAAGTGGACTGTTCGGGAGATCTTCTGGTAGGAGAGGCCATCAATACCAATTCAAACTGGTCGATTGCCACTGAGATTGAAGGAGTGAAGATTCCAGTCCCGAGCAATCATGCGGTGGCCTGCTCGGGTGATCTTCATCAATTTCTTCTCCACAAAGGAAATCGATACTCACACATTATGGATCCCCGAACTGGGGAATTCGTGCTCAATCAGAATCTCATTTTCGTGATCGCGCCGACCGCAACCCAAGCAGATGCGTGGGCGACGGCATTGAGTGTGGAAAATGAACTCCTCCGTCCGAAAGACATACATACGGTTCATTACCCTTTGCCCGAATAGGCGAGGGAAGAGCCACTTTTTCGGAGGACCCCCCATGCGTTTCTATGGACTTCTGACGGCACTGATGTGCATGACCCCACCATCAGCGGCCCAATGCGAGAGCAACTGGTCACTTGAATCAGCCCAAACCGAACTTGGCGTGGTCGCAGGACACTGCACGGCGTTTGATGAGGTTCGCGGCGTGCACGTGCTGCTGCGTGGTGACCAAGTTTGGGAACATGCCGGACCTGGAGATCAATGGCGATTGGTGGCCGAAGGAGTCATTCCGCCTCGAGGAGCCGCGGGGATGTGCTGGGATCGGATCCGTCACCGAATTGTGGTTTACGGTGGTGAAGGCGGCGGTGGGAAATACAACGACATCTGGGCGTGGGACGGTCAAACTTGGGAGCAATGGACCAACGGTACGAATGGGCCAAGCGGTCGCAACTATGTGGCCATTGCCCACGACGTCGAGCGCGATCGATTTGTGATGTTTGGCGGCTACGACAGCAGCCTCCGTGGTGATACTTGGGAATGGTCCCATCAACTTGGTTGGCAACAGGTCTCGACGGGCGGTCCCGAGGGTCTGTATGCCCACCGAATGGTGTACGACGACGAAAGGCAAGTCTGTGTCCTGCACGGCGGGTACTACTTTTTCAACCGAAACGAAACCTGGACTTGGGACGGCAATACATGGACGCTGGCTTCAAACGGCAGCGGACCCGCGCGTTACGTGTTTTCTATGGCTTGGGATTCGCTCCGAAAACAAGTGGTGTGCTTTTCTGGAACGCAATGCTGCCCCGAATCCGAGAGCCAAGAAGAGTGGCGGTGGGACGGTGGATCATGGTCTCAGTGCTCGAACGTGTTGGATGTTCCGGGGCGAGGGTACACCGACTGGTCCTACGACAGTTGGCGTGATGAACTTCGCATTGTGGGAGGATTTGGAATCCCTCAAGGCCAATCCGCAAGAGTGGCCCTCTCCGATGCTTGGGTGAATGCCCTCGGTGGTGACCTTGACGACTGCGACGGAGATGGCATTCCTGATCACGTTGAAATTTCCAACAACCTCGCCTGCGATGCCAATCTCGATGGCTTGCCTGATGCATGTGTCTGTCCACAGGATCTGGACTGCGATGGTTCAGTTGGGATGACAGATTTGATGCTGCTTCTCGAACAATGGGGTATGGCCAACACAGATTTCGATTTCGATGAGGACGGATTCGTTGATTTCCATGACTTGCTTGGGCTTTTGCGCGCTTTTGGAACCTGCTGAATGGCTTAGCATGGGCCTATGAGAGTTCTTGTCACTGGTGCGGCTGGTTTTGTTGGCGCGGCCACAACCCATCGCCTTCTCAACCGAGGCGATGACGTGGTGGGGATCGACAACCTCAACCCGTACTACGACCCCAAACTCAAAGCCGCCCGGATTGAACGGCTGTCCAGTGAAGATCGGTTCGAATTCATCCAAATGGACTGTGCCGACCGAGACGGCATGGCGAATCTGTTTCAACACGGAAAGTTCGACACCGTGGTCCACTTGGCGGCGCAAGCAGGCGTGCGGTACTCACTCGACCACCCGTTTGCCTATCTCGAAGCGAATCTCAACGGATTCCTGACGGTGCTGGAAGGCTGTCGGCACCATGACATCAAACACTTGGTGTACGCCTCCAGCTCCAGTGTGTACGGCAGCAATCAAAATTTGCCATTCTCCGTGGGAGACAACGTCGATCATCCCATTTCGTTGTACGCCGCCACCAAAAAGTCCAACGAGCACATGGCCCACGTCTACGCCCACCTGTACGGCGTGCCGTGTACGGGCCTTCGGTTCTTCACGGTGTACGGTCCGTGGGGCCGTCCGGATATGGCGCTGTTTCGATTTGTGGAATCGATCCTGAAGAACGAACCCATACCGGTGTACGGGAACGGAGAGCAAACTCGGGACTTCACCTACATCGATGACATCGTTGAAGGCGTCCTTCGCACGTTGGATACGCCCGCAACCGGAGATGCCAACTGGAATCCAGAGTCGCCCGGCCCTGGAACGAGCTCGGCGCCGTGGCGGGTGTACAACATTGGCGGCGGTCGACCCGTTCCGTTGCTCAAATTCATTTCCTGCATCGAAACCTGTCTGGGGCAAAAAGCCGTCATGGATTTCTTACCCATGCAACCCGGAGATGTCCGTCATACCGAAGCGGACGTTCAGGCTCTTTCGGAGGCCGTGGGATACACGCCATCCACGCCCATCGATGAGGGCATCCCTCGCTTTGTCGACTGGTATCGATCCTATTACCAAGCGTGATCAGCGCGGCTCTTGCTCGAACAACTGGCCATCGATCATGACACCTTCGCAGTGGGTCACCCATTCGAAAGGGTCGCCGTCAAAGAACGCCAGATCAGCATCTTTTCCAGGTTCGATGGAGCCAACCCGGTCTTGGATGCCCAGGATTTTGGCCGGTTCAATGGTGATCATTGCCAAAGCATCTTCCCGTGACAGGCCGTAGGGAATAGCCATCGCTGCTTCAAAAACCAGCACCCTGACTTTCGGCACGTACGCTTCATAACCCGTGGAAAAAGCCACCGGCACCCCCGCCTCGCGCAGCTTGGCCGCGGTGGTGAAGCTGGCGTTCAAGCGTTCTCCAGAACCTCGTGCCATGGTGGGGTGCAAAAAGATGGGCACGTTCGCCTCTTTGATCGCATCGATCATCCCGTGGGCTTCGGCCGCACTTTCGAGCACCACATCAAGACCAAACTCCTTCTTCAAACGAAGAGCGGCGGAGATGTCAAAAGCGCGATCCGCATGCACGATGAGTGGCCGATCGCCCGAAGCAATGTCTTCCAACATTTCCTCGCGAAGATTTCGGAACACGGTGGTGTCTTCACTCTCCGCGCGCTTCTCCAGTCGTTCTTCTGCCGCAATCATGGCTTGGCGCAACATGGCGACTGCCTTGGATCGGTTCCCCGGGGAACTTCCAGACCGTTGTGCCCCTTCGCCCAAAGTCGCACTCACCCCCCAGCACGTTTGGACGAGGTCCTCTTGCAGCCCCCGGCCGGCCGTCTTCACGATGCAAGTCTGCCCCGAAATCAGTTCTCCGGGGGAGTGCCCAGTGTGCACGGTGGTGACGCCAAAGCCCCGGACCCATTCCACCAAACGCTCTTTCCAGTTGTAGGCATCGATGGCTCGCAGTTCGGGCTGCATGGCTTCAGAAGTATCGAGATGGTCTTGGTCGTGTTCGTGGTTGAATTGACCCGTCAGGCCAACGGTGGCTCGCGCGTCGACGAACCCAGGAACCACCACCGAGGTTCGGATCACCCGATCGGCTTTTTGATCGCCAACCATCGCAGCCGGGCCCACGGCTTGAATCTTGCCATCTGTGATCACGACCACCCCATTTCGAATCACGGGCTTCGTGACAGGATGGATCTCTTCACCAAAGACAAAGATGGTTTCGGCCCGTGCTGTGCCCCCAACGAGCAGAACGAACAAAGGCATCAAGATTCGGCAGATATTCATTGGGCACACCCTTCGCATTCATTCTTGGTGCAGCACATGTACGGATTCACTTCGTTGCTTCCCCCGAAGCCACCTTCGGCAAAGAGTCGATCGCTTGGGTTCGCCAAATCGAAAGCCAAGTTGCCCTCCACCCAAGTCTGCTGCACTCGGGTGTCAATGGAAAAAGGATCACCAGAGAGGATGACAAAATCGGCATCTTTTCCCGGCACCAACGATCCGATCTGGTCCCCAAGATCCATCATCTCGGCGCCGTGCAACGACAACGAAGCCAACGCCGTGTCCCGGGCCAGCCCCGCCCGAATGCCAAGTGCGGCCGAGCGGAAGAAGTACCGGCTGTCGGTGATGTAGTCGTCTGTGTGGTACGCCACCTTGACGCCGTGTTCGTCAAGCACCCGACCGGTTTCGAAAGACAAGTTGATGGCTTCCTGCTTGCCGCCAGGACTGTCAATCATGATGACTGAACAAGGCACGTTGGCTTCGGCAATTTCTTCGGCCACCATGATGGCTTCGCTCACATGGTGCAGAACCAACCGGAAACCAAACTCCTCAGAAAGCCGGAGCACCGTCACGATGTCATCGGCCCGGTGGGTGTGGTGATGGACCACACGCTTGCCTTCGAGGGCTTCGACGAGCGCTTCTAGGCCCAGATCTCGCGGTGGGGCTTCACCCCCGTCGGCCATGGCCTCTAGATCACGCTGATACTGCTGCGCTTCCAAATATTTTTGACGCACCAACGCCGCGGCCTTTGACCGCGTGCCAGGAAATGGCGGAGCTCCCTGGGGGTTTGTGCCATTGGCCATTTTGATGCCGCCCATGGGCGAGCCATCGGGGAACCGATACGCCATCTCACCAATAGTGCCGACACCTGGTCGCAGTTTGAGATACACGGTTTGGCCCGAGAGAAGATGCCCCGAACCCGGCATGACATTCAAGCTGGTCAACCCGCCGGCCAAGGCTCGCTTCCAGCCACTGCTTCGTGGGTTCAACGCATCAATGATGCGGGCATCGGGCTGGATGGGGCCCGACCGATCCGCACCGCCCCAGCCCCCGATGTGGCTGTGGGTGCAAATGAGTCCGGGCATGATGACTTGGTTCGCACAGTCCTGAACCAATGCATCTTTGGGAATCTCAATGGATTCACCCACGGCAAGAATTTTGCCGTCCTCCACCAACAAGGTGCCCCGCTGAATCTCGGGACCTTCAACCGGAATGATGTGGGCGTTGGTGAAAGCCATAGGCTGACCAGCCAACGACACGGCAAGCAAAAGCAACAGTGACATAGAAGTGAAGATTAGGCGAGAAGGTCTCGAACCGCCGGGGGGACCCCAGGAGCCGAAGCAGGCTGAGACGCCGCCCAGGCCCCCATGATGTCGGCCGCCGCCACTTGATCCAATCGGGATCGACCGTTCAACAACGCGAACATCCAGCCGGCAGCCGCGTGATCTCCTGCTCCGATCGGATCTGCGTCTTGATCGGCAGGGAAAGCCACGGGAAGACCGGCCATGGCACCTTCGCCATCCAGCAGCACACAGCCTCCAGCTCCATTGGTCACGAGACATGACTCCAACGCAAATCGGGTGTGGACTTCGGTGGCCACGGCATGAGGCTCATCGGCTTGGCAAGACAAGATCGTGCCCAACTGCACCCACTCTTCGGCGGTGCCCTTCACGTGGGTCGCGGCCTCCAAAACCGAAGTCAGCAAAGTGGAATCCGGTTCATGCCGAAAGTTGAGATCAAACATTCGGACCCGCGCACTGCTTGTTTGGAACAGCGCCAACATCGTCGCGGCCGAGGTTGGGGATCTCAGGGGCAACGAACCAGCAAGCAGGCCTACGCAGGCGGTGGCTTGTTCGCGGAGTGCTTCCGAATAGGCAATCTCATCCCACGCACCGGGTTCCAAGTGGAAAGCCACCTCTCCCTGCGACTTGACTTCAGCGAGTGAAAGACCAGTCGGGTGTTCGGTCGTGCTTTGAAGGAGGGCCGGCGAGAGGTTGTGGGCACGCATGGCCTCTTGGAGCAGGGCTCCGCCGTCGTCTTGGCCCACACGCGAAGCCACCAGGCAATCCCCCCCGACCGTGCCGAGAAGGGGTTGGATGGCGGCCGCAAAGTTCAGAGGCGCCCCGCCGGGTCGGTCATGGCCCGCGACCCGATCAACCACCAATTCGCCGTACGAAAGGACGAGGGGTGGTTCACCAATTGTGTCTGTATGACCCTCTGGCACAAGTCACATTGTGACGAATCTGCACGCTGCTGCAAGGACGACAAAAAAAGACCCGGCCGAAGCCGGGTCTTTGGCATTGCGATTCAATGGCCGATCACTCAGCAATCAGAGCATCAAGTTCGGCCGCCATGGTTTTTTCGTGATCGGGTGAGAACCCGATGTGCACGTGGCGGATCACACCTTTCTTGTCAATGATCAAGGTGTGAGGAATGGGACCCACCTTGAAAGCTGACGCGATGTCGTTTTTCTCGTCGAAAGCCGACGGAAGCGGACGGCCTTCATTGGATCCAGGGAAGGCCTTCACGTACTGCTCGACCTTTTCCTTGCGGTCGGCGATGGCCACAGGCATGAACACCACGCCCTGATCGCGACGTTCATACGTGATGCGTGACAATCCTGGCATGCCCCGCTTGCAGGGTCCACACCACGTGGCCCAGAAATCCATCACCACCACTTTGCCCTTCAGTGAGGCCAGTGAAACTTGAGTGCCATCAATCATGGTCAAGGTGACTTCAGGTGCGGGCTCGCCTTCAAGAGGCCCACCCTTTTTCTCGCCTTCGATCTCGGGGACCACTTCTTCGGGGGCGTCCATTTCCATCATGCCGCCCATGGCTTCTGAGAAGTCACTGACTTTGCGAGAACCTTCGGGGGCCACAAAAACAAAGGCGTCCTCTTTGATTTCGGCTTTGCAGTCACGCAAATCCAAGGTCACGGACATTTCCATGCCTTCCATCATGTCGGCCCCTTCACCGCCTTCTTCTTCGGCCATGGCCATCATGCCTTCCATGTCGGGCTTCAAACGGAAGGGCCACTTGCCGTCGTTGCTCAACCACAAGTCGGTGGTCATGTTGGGGAGACCCGCTTCACCTTTTTCGGTGATTTTGAGGTGCAAGACTTTGGTGTCCTCCACGGTCTCTTCGCCAACAAATTCGCACGACTCAACGGCGGAAAGAACCTTTTCAATGTTCTCAGCCGTCACCATCAAGAAGTTGGAATCCAAGCCGGGCAAACCAGCGCCGCCCATGGGATCAGATTCGTCTGGCTCGTTCATTTCGGCAAACGACTTGGGCGCTTCGTCAACCATGTAGGCCGACAGCATGGGGAGATAGGTGGTCATGTTTTCACCATCGCTCACCATGTCCACACTCATCATGCCGCCACCTTTGCCCCGCAGGGCCATCTTGTTGGGCTGCTGCATGGCAAAGGAGAATTTTTGGTCCATGTTCATGGGGCCAAAGGGACTTTCAATCTCCATGCTCAAGGCCAGTTCACAACTGAAGGCCTCCAGCTTGGATTGGTAGGTCAAAAACTCCCGAAGAAGCTTGTCGCCCCGCTCGTCGGCGTCAGCGTGGGAAATGAGGAGGGCCGACAGGCCAGAGGCAAACAAGGCGTATTTCATGGAATCTCCTTTGCGCACAAAAAGTGCTGGAAAACCATGCTACCCACATCAACCCCCTTGGGTTCACCAATACCCCGCAAGTCCCGCTAGATTCATGTCATGAAGGTTCTTCTTGGTTCTGGCGGCTTCCGCACCGATGATCGAAAAGCCACTTTGGTGGCCGAAATGCAATCTCACTTCGGTGAGATCGACTCCATCTTGTTTGTGCCTTACGCCCTGGCGGACCACGACGGCTATGTCGCGGCGCTCAACGAACGTGGACTGCACGCCGGGTACACCCTGCAGGGCATCCACCAAACATCCGATCCGGTGGCGGCGGTGCGTTCGGCCCAAGGCATCTACGTCGGAGGCGGCAACACATTCCGGCTGATCAAGCAGCTGCACGAACTGGGCTTGATCGAGGCCATTCGAACGCGAATTCTGGCCGAAGGTGTTCCGTACCTTGGGGTGAGTGCTGGAACCAATGTGGCGTGCCCCACCATGCGGACCACCAACGACATGCCGATTGTCCAACCGCCCAGCTTCGATGCTTTGGGTCTGGTGCCATTCCAGGTCAACGCCCACTACCACCCTGGGGGCATCCATTACGAACAAGACGGTGCCCTGCATCCACACTTTGGTGAAACCCGAGACGACCGCATTCGTGAATTCCACGAAGAAAACAGCACCCCGGTCGTGGGTTTGTTTGAAGGTGGACTTCTCCGCTGCCGCGAACATTCCGTTGAACTAACAGGCAGTGAAGCCCGGGTGTTCCGACCGGGTGTGACACCGACCACGCATCAATCGGGCGAAGACCTCAGGCCGCACCTCCAAGATTGAGGCGATCAACCTCCCGGGCGAGATCCCGGGAAGATCCATCCCGCCTGCTTGCGTGGGACCGCATACACCGAGTCGCCAGCGGTGACGAACAGCGTCCGGTTCGCAGGTCCGCCAAAGCAAACATTGGATGGGCCTCCGGGCAAGCCAATGCGATCGACCTCTTCTCCCGCGGGATTGACCACCACGACTGATCGAAGTCGACCACTGGTCAAGTACACATTGCCCTCAGCATCCACCGTCATGCCGTCCCCTCCACCTGGGACCTGCCCGAACACACGGCGATTGGCGACCACGCCCGGGGCCGTGATGTCGTAGGCAAAAGCGGACGATCCACTCGAAGGCAGCACGTACAACGTCTCTTCGCCGGGGCTGAGCATGATGCCATTCGGTCGATTCAGGTCTTCAATCACCAAAGAAATCTCACCGGTCGGACGGCGGTAGTACACCCCCATGACCGGCTGCTCTCCCGCCTTCCGGCCAAACAATGGATCGGTGAACCACAAGCCCCCAGACGCATCAAAAACCAGATCATTTGTCTTCAAGAATCGCTGCCCTTGATAGCCAGAAATCTCTGTGCGCTCATCCACCAACGCACCGTCTTGCCATGCGAAGCTGGCCAAGGTGCCGTGTCCGAAGAGGCACGCCCACAAGCGACCCTCACCATCAAACATCAACCCGTTGGCGACCTTTGGTGAAGACCACAACCGCTGCAGCGTCCCGGACTCATTCAAGGAAACAATGTGGCCTGCACTTCCATCAAAACGCATGTCTGAAAACAACAGGGTGCTCGGAGGGGACCACACGGGGCCTTCGGTGAAAAACTGGCCCGAGGCCACTCGAGTCCAACTCGGGACCTCTTGACCAAAGTCGCGCCCGCCTTCCCGGTACAGCGTGTGCACGTGGTTGCCCTCGTCCTGCGCATTGACAAAATCGAATGTGAAATCTCTCCCTTCGATGCGATACGCGTTGGGACGAAAAGCCAAACCGGTCCCACTCCAACTGAAGAAAATGTCTTCCGCTTGAGCACGAGCGGAGGCTCGCCGCATCCATGCCAATTCTGGATCCAACCGGTCGTACACGGTGTCCAGAACTTTCCATGCCGCGGTTTGGGTTGCTTCAGGCAATTCCGAAAACCGAACCCCAACCCGGTCCCCCGATGTTGGGCGAGGCTTGCCCACGCCCGGCACTTCTGCGGGGATTGGCCCGTCCCGCTTGGCTGCCGCCCGTGTTTTGGCGTCGAGTGTGCCCAGGAAGTCCAGATACGCCTGCTGATCCTCACCGAGGGCCTGAGGTTCGCCAGCTTGATCAACGAACGGAGAAATACCCAAGGCCATGGGGGTCACCGAAACCACTCGGCCTGCCTCAATGGTCCAGTTCAAGGTGAGATGGTGTCCCTCTACCCGCCACCCCCACCGTGCATTCGGTGAAGGTTGCCCGAAAATGGTGATGGCATACCGATCGGGCCCCAGCCGGATACCGCCGCCGCGATCTTCTTGTGGATCAAGGCGACGAATGTCAGCGGCCGTCTTGGCACCCGAATCAGACAATCCGCAATCCAGAAGGGCTTCTGCGGCGGCGAAAGCCACAGCGTTCTCGCGAAGATCAGCAAGTTCAAGGCCATCCCGGACCCGAGGAAAGAACGTCCAGTCCGTGCGGGATTCATCATCAAAAGATTTCTGGGCGGACAAACGCTGCGCATCTGAGAGTGCGGCCAAGAATGACTCCGCGTGCTGCCGCATCTCGGCCGCCACGGGGGTCATCACCTCATTCGATGGTGTTGCATCAACATCAACGAACGAAGCGAGCCATATCACTGCCGCACCACAAACACCACTGCACATGTTCAACTCCTTGGGGATGATTTTGAAGGGCCTGTCGTACGATACGGCACGTGCCTGATCCCAACCGCGACCAGGTTGATTTGGATGCCTGCGCCCGAGGTGACAGCCGGGCGTTTGCGGATTTCGTTTCGGCGTACGGCGGTCTGGTGTGGGCGGGCGTTCGGCGGGTGCTTCGTGGCCAAACCGAACAGGACATTGAAGATGCAGCCCAAGACGTGTTCGTACGTCTGCTGAAAGACGACGGACGGCTTCTTCGCTCTTTCGATCCCAACCGCGCTTCGATGAGCACCTGGCTGACTTTGGTCTCTCGTTCCACCGCCATCGATCGGGCTCGGAAGCTTGGGCGAACCGTCGGCCGAGCCACAGAACTGAATGATCGGACCCTCGAAGCCCCCGAGGCACCCCTGGAATCGGGTGATCTGCAGGATTCTGCCATCCCACTGGGGGTGCTCACCGATCGACAGCGGCTCGTTTTGCACCTCCTGTATCAAGACGAACAACCCGTTGATGTGGTGGCCCAGTTGCTTCAGGTCTCCGAGCAGACCGTCCGGAGCACCAAGCACAAGGCCCTGGAACGCCTCCGAGCCGCCATGCATGAATCTCAAAAGCCGGGGGATGATCCCTCGCCAAGCGACGTACAAAGGAGCGTCGACCATGGTTGAACACAACAATGCCATCCCGAATGCCGTGCCGGTCGAAGAAGCCATGCTTCTGCTGGCCACCGCCCTCGAGGGCCGGTTGGAGGAATCCGATCGACCTCGTCTTGAACAGGCCCTGTTGGAGCATCCAAGCCTGCGGGCGGCCGCGACCGATATGGCCCTTGCCCCCGCCGAGCATTCCGATGCTCAAGAATCCCCCCTGCCCATCGGTCTGACGCGTGCGGCTCGGGAAGCCCACGCCCGCACCTCTTGGCCATCATGGATTGCACCGCTGCGGCTGGCTGCTTCGGTGGCCATCATGGCCAGTGCTGGCCTGCTGGGCTGGTCGATGGGCGCCCCCACCACCACCAACAATGGCATCGACATCCTGGAAGCCCACTTTGGCTCCGAGCCCATCGAGGCGATGGAAGCCTTCAGCAACGATGTGCTGTGGGAGGAGTTTGGCTCATGATGTCCACCCGAACTGTGAATGTCATCTTGGGGCTTGCCTTGTGCGCCTCACTTTCGTTCAACGTCGCGTTCTTGGCGGCCCAAGGCCAAGCACCACAACCCGAAACCACCAAGGTCCGTTCGACCAGCAGCCAACAATTTGCTGCCTTGACCAACACGTTGGATTTGTCGGCGGAACAACGGCAGGCCTGCCGTGAACTCAGCAACACGTGGAATGCGGAACGAAAAGTCTTGGGAGAATCCATTGGAGTGCTTCGAGAAGAAGTGCGAACGTTGATGGATGGATCACCGGTCGATCTGATCGCCCTGCGTGAGCGCACCGACCGCATCGCAGAACTGCACCACGAGCGTCGAAAAGCAGGGCTGGCCCGGATGGAAGAATTTTTAACCTTGCTGACCCCCGAGCAAGCCAAAGCCATCCGAAAGCTTCGGCCCGAGCAACTGATCCCACCGCCACCACGCGAGGCCAACGTCCCCGAAGAAGCTTGGACGCGGTTCGATGCCAACCAAGACGGCAAACTGGACGACTCTGAACGCGAAGCCGCGCTTCGCAGCATTCGCGACCGCGCTCAAACCCGCGATTCTCGGATGAAGCAGCTGCGCGAGAACTTCGACGCCAACGGCGATGGTGAGCTTGACCCAGAGGAACGTCGAGCCCTTCGTGAACACCTGCACCAACAGCGAGGGGGCGAAGGCCACCCCGGATCCGGACCACGAGGACCGCGTGGCCCACGAGGAAGAAATCCAGATCGGTCGCCCAATCGTGGACCGGATGCCTAACCCTTGAGGCATCAGGCTGGTCACCGTTAGGCTGGACCAGTCATGACCACCGCCACGCTGATCGCTGGAATTCCCGCCCACAACGACACGCTGTACCACCGCATTCGATTCGCCGTCGGCGATCCCGCCGCGTGTCTGGAGCTCCCGGAAGGCCGGCTGCTGATCGTGCGCGATATTGAAATGGACCGGGCTCGAACCCAAGCGCACGCCGATCGAGTTGCCTGTCCAGCCGACTTCACACCCGAAGGTGGTTTGGATGGCGATCGAGAAACAGCCACCGCACAAGCGGCAGCCGAAGCATTGCGTCAACACGGCATCCAAGAAGTGGTGGCCGATCGCACCTTGGGCCTGCTCTTTGTCGAACAATTGCGTGCCGCCGGGATCGCGCTTCGGCTCGATCCCAATTTGGGTGTGGCTGAACGCCGACAAAAAGATGCCAAGGAGTTGGAAATGCTCCACGAGTGTCAATGTGTGACCGAATCAGCGGTGCGTATGGCCTGCGAGCGCATCGCGGCCGCAACTCCCAACGCCGATGGCGTCTTGCTTGATGACGGTGAACCGCTGACCAGCGAGCGGATGCAAGCGATCATCGACATCTTCCTGCTGCAACAAGGTTTTGCCGGATCAGATTCCATCGTCGCGGGAGCCAAGGATGGTGGAGACTGCCACGAGAGAGGCACGGGCGATTTGCGGACCGAAGAGCCCATCATCGTGGACATTTTTCCTCGCAGCGCACGCAATCGCTACAACGGCGATTGCACCCGAACCGTGGTTCACGGTGCGATTTCAGATCAGATCCAAGGCATGCACGCCGCCGTGGTGGCGGCCAAAGAGGCCGCGGTGGGAACCCTACGGTCCGGGGTGAAAGGATCCACCGTCCACCAAGCCACCGTCGACACCCTGAACGCCCATGGGTTTGCCTTTGGGTTCCCCGGCAAAGACCACCCCAGCGATGCCGTCACGATGCCCCATGGCACCGGACATGGACTGGGACTGGCAGTCCATGAGCCGCCCCTGCTGGATGACAAGGGCGTGGCCTTGGTCAAAGGAGATGTGGTAACCATCGAACCCGGTCTCTATGGGACTCTGGTGGGTGGCATTCGGGTTGAAGACGTGTACGCCGTCCAAGATGACGGTGCCTCTCAGCTTGGAGGCACCCTGCACGAGGGGCTCACTTGGTCCGGGTAATGAGCATGTCTTCGGGGCAAGAAGAAATTTTGCAAGTGATTGCAACCAATGACTTTGCAGCACGTATAGGATTCGTGTGTCTGCTGAAGCGGAGAGTTGAGAGAATCCAGTTTTCAGAGTGATCAAGGCCTGCCCACGCAGGTCTTTTTCATTGGCCCATGATCTCGCATCGCGAATGCTTCCCGAACTGGGGCTGGCACCAATGAAAGTGCTTCAGGACTTCGCGTCAGACTTGGCACTGAACCGCCACAATTCCGCGCCGTCGGGGCCCTGACGATCGCGGCAACGTTCCAGCCAATCCAACGATTCCAAAGTGCGGCGGAAGTTGCGGCGGTCCATGGGAAAGGTGTTGGGTCGTGGCTTGGCCAGTCCATCGGCACGGGTCATTTCCGCGGGATCAAGGACCGTGGCCAAGGTGTTTTCAACTTCGCGAAGCGTGAACACCTCCGGCAACAAACCACGAAGGAATGGTTCGCCACCGCTGGTCCGGTCGCTCCACCACTGGCGTGCGGGACGAGGCAGCAAACGCAGGGTCTGGGCGTCCAACAACAGTGATTGCCTTAGGGACAAACTGGCCAATTCGATACAGCCCAAATCTCGGGGAGAGACACCCTGTTGACGGGTCAAAGAACGCACGGGGATCCAGTTTGGATCTTCGGTCGGTGGCAACAGGGTCAGCATGACCAAACGAACCGACGGATCGGCGACCTCCTCACCAGGTTCATGCCATCCTGCAGACGTCACCTGGCCTGTGTTCTTCAACCGAGAGGGTCGAATGCGCTGCACCACTTCCTCGACCAACTCACCAGCGCCCAAGAACCCTTGAGGCAGCTCACGCTGGATGTCATCAATGCGGCCCGTTTCAGGAAGGTACACCTGGAGGCCGTCGTGAACCTGCAACCCCACCAGCACCACACTGACGGTGGGGACCGCGGCCCGGCGCTGAGGGTCGGGACGAATTGGGGAGAATCCTGTCACAAGCCACAGCGTATCGCCGGGCTAGGATAGATTCCCCGCGAAGGAGTACCCATGGATTTCAACCCGCAGGACGCGAACAGTACCGGAGCCGCCCCAACCACCTTGCCCGAAGGGGTCTATGCCCTCAAAGTCAGCGATGCTGAAGAGCAAACCAGTGCCAAGGGCAACAAGATGATTGTGGTCTTCATGGAAGCGTCTGATGGTGCTGGCCGGGTCGTCAAGCTTCGCGACTATCTGGTCTCCACCCCCAAAGCGGTGTTCAAGATTGAGCAATTCTGCAAAGCCGCGGGCTTGAACCACCAGTTCCAATCCGGCCGGCTTCTTCCCGACGACTGCAAGGGACGCACGGTCCGGGCCCGCGTCATTCTGGAAACCGGCCGCGATGGCTATCCCGATCGCAATGCGGTGGATGAATACTTGGCCCACGATGCGGGCATCGAAACCCGGTTCGAGGAGCCTTCGGCATCAAACCACCAAGACGCGCCGGTCCGTCAAGTCGAAGACGAAGACATTCCGTTCTAAAGCTTTTCCAGCTTCAGCCGATCAGTCCACCCGGCCCTGCCGACGGTACTTTTGCAAGTACTTGTCGCGCAATTGGGTTTGCCGATTTTCCAATTCGATCTGACGACCCTCAATGAAAGCCTTGCTGACATTGGTGGTGACCTCCAAAGGATCACCATTGGTCACGATGACGGTGCCGTACTTGCCAACTTCAATCGTGCCCAACACCTCTCCGAGGCCGATCACTTCGGCCGCGTACTGGGTCACGGTGCGCAAAGCTTCTTGAGGGTCCATGCCATGGGCCGCGGCCGTGCCTGCGTGGTACGGGAGATTGCGTTCGTGGCCGGTGTAGCGCTCGTTGGCCGCGATGGCCACCTTGATGCCGGCTTCGTTCAAACGACCCGGCAAGGTGTACTGGTGGTCCCAGAGTTCATCGCGTCGACCTGGCATGCGGTGCGTGCCATGCACCACCACCGGAATGTCGTGCGCCAAGAGGGTCTCCACGCATTCCATGGCCTCATCGCCGCCAACAATCACGACATCGATGTCATGGCGAGCACCGAAGGCAACCGCGGTTTCAATCTGAGGGGCGGTATCCGCGCGAATGAACGCCGGGGCCTCTTTGTCGAGCACCGGAAGCAACGCATTGAATCGAGCATCGGGTCCGACCGTAGGGTCAGCCTCCCGAGCGGCGGACCAACGCCGCGCATCTCGAACCAAAGTGTCGAGTTCTTCAAAGCGCTCCGCGCTCTTGGCAAAACCAACCCGAGGCCAGTCGAAGAACAAGCCCGATCGAGGTTGAATCGCCATGTCTTCCCAGGTCCAACCATCGAAGCGAACGGTTGCGCCCCAACCCGCCACCAGCCCACCACTCGGAGCCACCACTCCGGTCAATACACCATTCGAACGGGTGACTGGAATCAAATCGCTGTCCGGGTTGATGGCCAACAGCGCGCTGGCTTCGGGCGTGATGCTTCCCAGCTCGTTGTAATCCAGAGTGACTTCAACTGCACTGGTTTCGTACAAACCAAGTTGGGTGTCGATCAAGATCATCCCCGGATACACGTGGGCACCTTGGCAGTCGATGACTTGATCGCCAGACTCCAGCATGGGCGCGCCGGCCCCAACTTGGGTGATCAGTCCGTTTTCGATCCGCACAAATCCAGACTCAATTGGATCCGCATCGGCCACGGTATGGATGGTGCCTCCGGACAAGACGATCGGACGATCTTGATCGGCGGCTGGTACTTGTCGGCTTTGGCCCCAAGCCGCCGCCGAAATCAGCAATCCCAATACAGCAACAATGTGATGACGCATTCGTGGGCTCCTTAGTCAGTGCAACCGCAAACGCCGCGAGGATCCGCAGGCTCGTTGGAGGGAGGGGGCTCAACCGGAGGTGGCATTGGGGCTTCACCCAATTGCTTCACCAACAATTTGCCAAGCAAGCGTGACCGCTCATCGCGATCTCTTTTTCGCACCTCGGCATCTTTCTCTCGGGAGAAGTAACAGGCACCTTCGATCCAGGTCTCCTGCACCAAGGCGTACGAGGACAAAGGATCTCGGTTCCAGACCGTGAAGTCAGCGTCTTTGCCCACTTCAAGCGAACCGGTTCGGTGATCGATCCCCAATTGTTTGGCAGGGTTCAGCGTGATGAACTTCAAGGCCTCATGGGGTTCGATGCCGCCGTACTTCACCGCTTTGGCGGCTTCGCCGTGCATCCGACGGGCGAGTTCGTTGGAATCAGAGTTGAACGAAACATTCACCCCCACCTCATGCATGATCCATCCGTTCCAAGGAATCGCATCCATCACTTCCACTTTGTAGGTCCACCAGTCGGAGAAGCTGCTGGCGCCGGCCCCATGCTCGGCAATGGCGTCCGCCACTTTGTACCCCTCCAGAATGTGCTGCAACGTGCCAATGCGGAAGCCTTTTTCTTCGCCCAACCTCAACAACGCCAGGATTTCATCTTGGCGATAGGAGTGGCAGTGCACGATGCGATCGCCTTCAAGAATCTCCACCAGCGTCTGCAACTCGAGGTCGAAGCGGGGAGGAATCTCCAACGCACGCTCATCTTCATCCATCGCATCCCAACGCTCATGCATGGACCGGTAGAACTCTGCCTGGTCAAAGCGATCTCGCATAAACGCCGCGACCCCCATTCGGGTGTCGGGGTATCGGCCGCGAGAACGCTTCACATTTTCACCCAAGGCAAATTTGATCCCGGGCTTGGCGTCCTGCATGCGGAAGTCTTGGGCATCACCGCCCCACTTCAATTTCACCACAGAATTGCGGCCGCCGATCGGATTGGCCGAGCCGTGCAACTGGTTGGCAGCGGTCAATCCCCCGGCCAGTTGGCGGTACCAATCGACGTCGTCAGGGTTGACCACGTCTTCGATCGTGACCTCCGCCGTGCTGGCCCGGCTGCCTTCATTGACTCCCCCGTTGATGCCCGTGTGCGAATGGCAATCAATCAGGCCTGGGGTGATGTGCAACCCCGTGGCATCCACCACGCGAGCTGAGGTTTCTGGAGGACGACCGGTACCCAAATCAGTGATTTGCCCCCGCTCGACCAGCATCCAGGCATCCTCCAAAATGCCCGCGTCCGAAGCGGTCCAAATGATCGCGTTGGTCAGCAAGACACTTTCAGTGGCCGGAGGTTCGAATCGACCGTATCCGCCAAGAGGAACCGGGAGATCGCGATTGGGCTCGGGCAGTTCCGAAGCCAGCTCAACATCATCCTCATCGGTTGGTGCGTCCGATTCGCCGCCCGCGCGGGACACCACTCGGGTGCCTTCGACCGGCAACGAGCCCATGGGCGACTCAATCGAACCCGACAAGATGCCATCGGCAATGGTGCCCGACAAGACACCCTCCCCACCCGGAGTCGAAGTTCGAAGTTCAATGGTTGATGCTTCAGCATCAAAGGAACCGCTCGAAAGAGGAACTTCTTGGTCCATCATGGACATGGAACCTGTGATGCCCCCGTCGGCTTGCAAGGTCAGTTCCGCATCGATGCTCATTTCAAAGCCCTGATCTGGAATCGACAGCGTGCAGGTCCACAGCCCGCTGACCGGATCAGGACCCAACATTTGTTCGTCGTCAGAGGCCTCTTCTTCGTTTTCAGAGGCCTTGGCTTCGGCCATCGGTTCGGAGAGCACACCTTCAAAGCCCACGCGGTGGCCGTCGGTGGCGACGAACGCGCCAGTCAACCGGTCTTCAATCAACACCGCGCGGAACGTGGCCCATCCCCGGTGCTCCATCAACGCGGCGTCAACGGAACCACCGATCAATTCGCCATCGACTTCCACTTTCTTGGTGGCAAACGCGGTGTCACCCTTGTTGAACGTGATCTTCTTGGCTTTCCGGTCAAAGGAACACGACATCTGCTGCCCGTCGGTCAACTGCAAGGTGCCTTGATTGCGAAACGGTTCCACGGGTGGCTCTTGCACCACATGTTCGACCCCGCCGACCCAAACGGTTTGGACGGACGTTCCTTTTTCAAAGGGCTCACCATCAAAGACCACCAAGTTGGCCATGTGACCCGGTGCAACGGTGCCCGCCCATGAATCAATACCGAGCAGTTGCGCGGGGATGGTGGTCAACGCCGCCATGGCGTCGGTTGGGCTCAGTCCACGGCGAATGGCTTGGCGGATGCGATCGTGGATATCGGTGGGCTTCGAAAGGCCGTGGGCGGTCAAAGAAAAGACCACACCCGCGTCGCGCAAGCGAGCGGGATTGGACGGCGCTTCGTCCCACGTCATCAGGTCCCGCAACGACAACGAGTCTGCTTCTTCGGCATTTCGAACCACCGGGGCATCCGGGAAGTCGACTGGCAACACAAACTCTCTGCCCATGGCAACGATGTCATCCAGTCGCCGAAACTCGTTGCCGGAACCGAGCATGACCACATCCAACTCAAACTCCTCGGCGAGGGCGTGGGCCCGGGCCGCATTCACCTCGTCCTTGGTGTCAAACAGCACCGACTGCCGGGCCGAAAGAATGGGGGCCAATGCCACCATGGCGTCCGACTGCGGCGGCCGGGGACCAGCAGTGCTTCGGGTCATCCAGCGTTCGTGCGCGGCTTGGTGGTGGGTCGCATCCATCAAGGTTTGCCGGGCCAGTGCTATAGATCCCATCAAAGACACGGGGTAGCCCTCAAGGCCCCAACTGCCCCCACGGTCAAAGCCCATGCCTTGCATGGTTTCCCAAGACCACGAACCCGTGGCCAATCCGTCTTCTTCGGTGGTGGCGAGCAACGTTCCCGTTCCTCGAAAAATGCCTTTGCTGGGTTGGACGGCCACCAACGTGAAACCCGCCCGACGGTGCGCGGACCGCTTTCCCGAATCCAAAGGAAGCGCGCTGCTGGTGAAATCAAATTCTGGGTGGACCAAACGGTTCCAGTGGGATCCGGCCGCGTCACCAATCTCGGCCTCGACGAGCACCGAGGGATCAATAAATCCTGGGGCAACCACGTGCCCGGTCAGGTCATGGACGACGGCACCGGGGGGAACTTCACCGCTTGGTTCGACCGAAAGCACCCCTCCATCACGAAGCACAATGGTGGCATTTTCCACCCGCTGTCCAGGAGAAGGAATGAGCGTCGCGCCGACCAACGCATGCGTACGGGGAGCCGCACTGGCCATGCCATTGGGACGGTTTTGAAATTGAGCGTGGGCGTGGTTCCCAAATGGGACCAAAGACACCAGCAACGTCGAAAGCAAAAGCAGACTTCGGGACATGCCTAAAGCCTATCCCCCTTGGCCCACCCGCGACGGTTTACTGAAGCGCCGCTCCCAAGGGATCCCAGACAATTTCTGGCCGGTTGTAGTCTGCCCCACCGTCTTTGATACCAGTCGAGTCGGTGGTGATGGTGTCGTTCAGGTAGTACTGGACGGAACCGTCGCCACGAAGGACATGCCCACCATCGTCATGCCGAGCGGCAAAGTGACGCCAATTGGCCAAATGCTGTCTTAGATCCACATTTGCGAACACATCGTCCGCCCGCAACTCGTCCGGCCGGGTTCGTTTTTCCAGCATCAAGACGGTGACGCCAGGTTTCTGGATTTGGGTTCGCTTCATCACAAAGTTGGGATCGGTGGCGATGTCATATCCCGGAGATTCTTCGGCGAGGTAGGTGCTTTGGAATGTGTTGTCGAGTGACGCATTGGGCACGTAACAAAAGAACGCACGGGGTTGTCCCTGAGGCCAGTTGGGCACCACGTAGTCGTCCATGTTGTCCGGAATGCCAGCGGCCGGGTCGATGTAAATGGAATCCGACGGAGGCAGCGGCAATGATGAAGGATCCTGAAGTGAATCCGTCAGATAGTCGCCGTATGGCTTTTGATCCAAATAAGGCGGCAACGCATTGGCCCAGAATTTCCGTTCACACTCTCGTTGGGTCCACGATTGGCCACTGACCGCAACTCGCCCAAAGTTGTAGCTCAACTCGCTCCAATCACCCACCCCGAACCAAGGCAACCCTTCTTTGTTCTCATTGGAATACGTCTGAGCGGCCACCCCCCATTGACGCAGATTGCTTTGCGACTGGACGGCCTGGGCCTTGCTTCTGGCCCCACCCAAGGCGGGGAACAGCAAAGAAATCAAAAGAGTGATGATGGCAATGACCACCAACAATTCCAACAACGTAAAACCGGAGCGGGAACGCGAGTTGACAAGCTTGGACATCCGTAAAGGGTATCCCGATCTGAAGTGCAGGTCGAGAACCAGGGCAAAACCGAG
>CAXBRK010000003.1:0-48218 GCA_963978155.1 uncultured Phycisphaera sp.
TCGAATTCAAGAAGTGATGACTCGAGAAAATCTGGTCACCGCTCCCGCGGAGACCACCCTCGAGGAAGCTGAAGCCCTGCTGAACAACGCCCGGGTGGAAAAGCTCCTTTTGGTGGACCAGTCGGGGCACCTCGCCGGGCTTATCACCATGCGAGATATCGAGAAGGTGCGCTCCCATCCGATGGCCTGCCGGGATGACCGAGGACGTCTCCGGGTCGGCGCAGCCGTGGGCGTCCACCAGTACGAACGAGTCGCCGCATTGGTCGAAGCCGAAGTGGATGTGCTGATCGTCGACACCGCACACGGACACTCGCGGAATGTTCTGGACACCGTGCGCGAAGTGAAGTCAAAGTTCGACATCGAAGTGATCGCCGGCAACGTGGGGACCGCCGACGGCGCCAAGGCCTTGATCGATGCTGGTGCCGATGCCGTCAAAGTGGGCATTGGGCCTGGGTCCATCTGCACCACCCGAGTGGTCACGGGCGTTGGTGTCCCCCAACTCACGGCCGTTTCGGAAGCCGTCTCGGTTGCGGAACCCGCAGGCGTTCCGGTCATTGCGGATGGGGGTATTCGTCAATCCGGGGACATCGGCAAAGCGATTGCCGCCGGAGCAAGCAGCGTGATGCTGGGGTCCATGTTTGCGGGACTCGACGAATCGCCGGGAGAAGTGATTCTGCGAGGTGGCAGACGCTTCAAGACCTATCGCGGGATGGGTTCCGAAGGGGCGATGGCCGCCGGCAGCGCCGACCGGTACGCCCAAGGCGAACGCGAATCACGCAAGTTCGTGCCCGAAGGTGTCGAAGGCGCGGTGCCGTATCGCGGATCGCTTTCAGACCTGGTGTATCAGTTTGTGGGCGGCTTGCGTTCCACCATGGGCTACTGCGGCTGCGGCACCATCGATGAACTTCGGAACAACGCCAGATTCGTGCGAATCACCGGAGCCAGCTTGGTGGAAAGCCACCCCCACGACATCACCATCACCCGCGAAAGCAGCAACTACACCACCAAAAATGGTGGGAGCTGAACAAAGGTTCAATCTTCTTTGAGCATGCGTTCCACCCAGTGGATGTCCATGTCCACGGTGCGGAATTCAGGGCGATCCAGCAATTTGGAGTGCAAAGGTGCGGTTGATTTGCCGGGGCCAATGCGCAGATCGGACAAGGCACCCCGCATGCGGGTGATGGCCTCGTCGCGTGAAGGCGCGTGCACGATCAACTTGCCAATCATGGAATCGTAGAACGGCGGAATGCGGTAGCCCGAGCGGACGTGCGAATCCATACGGACTCCAAGCCCCCCCGGCGCGACGAACGTCTTGACTTCACCAGCTTGGGGCATGAAATCACGGTCGGGATCTTCGGCATTGATGCGGCACTCGATGGAGTGACCGTTGAGTTTGACCTCAGATTGATCGATGCCCAAAGGCTCGCCGGCCGCCACCCGGATGGAAGCCTGCACGATGTCGATTCCGGTGACCATTTCGGTGACGCAGTGTTCGACCTGCACCCGGGTGTTGACTTCCAACATGGAATAGTCGCCATTGGCATCCATCAAGAATTCAACCGTGGCCGCACCGCAGTATCCAGCTTCCCGCAGCAAGCGGGCCGCGGCTTCGGCGGTCTCCAGCCGTTTCACCGGATCGACCGACGGAGCAGGCGCTTCTTCGATCAACTTCTGGTGGCGGCGCTGGCTGGAGCAATCCCGGTCAAACAAATGGATCGCGTTGCCATGGGAGTCACCCAAGCATTGCACTTCCACGTGCCGTGCCTTTTCGAGGAATTTCTCGACGTACACCGCACCCGAGCCAAAGGCTGCCAACGCTTCACTGGATGCCGATTCAATCGCACCGCGAAGCTCAGACGCTTCACGCACGATCCGCATGCCACGCCCCCCACCACCGGCCGCGGCTTTCACGATGACCGGGAAACCAATCTCTTGGGCCACGGCCACCGCTTCGTCCACATCCTCGACCGCGTCTTCCGTGCCAGGAAAAATCGGTGTGCCCACTTCACGGGCCAATTTCTTCGCGCTGATTTTGTCGCCCAAAAGCCCCATGGCTTCAGGTGAAGGCCCAATGAAAGAGATTTCACAGTCCCGGCAGACCTCGGCAAAGTCGGCCCGCTCGGCCAAGAACCCGTAACCCGGATGGATCGCATCGGCTTTGGACACTTCGGCGGCCGCAATGATGCGGTCAATGCGCAGATACGAGTCTTTGGCCGGCCCGGGACCAATGCAGACGGCGTGATCCGCGGCTTCGAGCCAGGGACCATCTTTGTCGGCCTCGGAATAGACGCAGACGGTTTCACAACCAAGTTCCCGAGCAGCGCGAATGATGCGGAGAGCAATCTCTCCCCGGTTGGCGATCAGAATGCGTTCAAACATGGATCAGGCCGGCCGCACCAAGAACAAAGCTTGTCCAAACTCAACCGAGTCGCCATTGCTGACCAGAACCTTCTCAATGACTCCGGACTGTTCGGCTTTGATTTCGTTGAAAATCTTCATCGCTTCAACGATGCAAACCGTGGTGTCGGCGGTCACCGTGTCACCCACGTTGGCAAACGCTGGAGATTCTGGCTTGGCCGCGGAGTAGAACGTCCCAACCATCGGGCTGGTGATTTGTTCCAAGTTGGATGTGTCGGCTGGAGAGGGCTCGGCGGCCGTTTGTTCGAAGCCCACTTCGGCGAAGACCCCGCCTTCCCCTATTCCATCGACGAGCCAGGCATTGGCGGCACCGCCGACCTGCTCGGTATGGCTCCCGGTGACTCGTTCACCATGAATCTTCTTTCGGGTGTCCTCGCTTGGGATGGCAGCGGCTTCTCCAGCTCCTCCGAATCGATGGGCATGACTTTTGGTCCTGCGACAGTCGATGCGGCCGCTGGTGGCTCGATCGACTTCCAAGTCAGCGACGACTTCGATTTGCACCCTGAGTTCTTCATCGACTCCTCCGCAGCAACCGGCTCGTATCTCTTGGAGTTCACCTTCAGTGCCGCCGGCCTGAATACTTCGGAGTCCATCTTCATCGTGTTCAATAACGGTATGGACGACGAACTCTTCGAAGAAACCGTCGAGTGGGCCGAAGCCAACATCGTGCCCGTTCAAGGTGCATGGTTGCTTCTCGGTGGCCTCGGCTTCCGTCGTCGCAACCGTCGCGGCTGATTGATTTCCAGCTTATTCCCCGGGAATGGTGGCGATGACGCCTTCCCAAGGACTGCTGGCTGAAGCGTAAAGCTTTTTCCCAATGCGACCGGCGCGGGCCCCGAGATAGCCCGCGTCGGTCGCATGTCGCATGGCGTGTGCCATGGCGACTGGATCTTTGGCGTGGGCAATACCGGTGTTCAAGAGAACCCCATCGGCGCCAAGTTCCATGGCGATGGTGACGTCGCTGGGGGTCCCCACCCCGGCGTCGACAATCACGGGATAGGAGGGATCCCCTCCGTGTTCCGGTTGGGTGAGTTGTTCGATGATGATTCGAATCGCGGCGGGGTTGGCAATACCGCGTCCGGACCCAATCGGGGAGCCGGCTGGCATCACGCTGGCGGCGCCGGCGTCCCGAAGATGGCGGGCCATGACAGGATCGTCGCTCGAGTAGACCAGCACGGTGAACCCATCGGCGACCAGTTCTTTGGTGGCTTCCAGTGTGCCGACGGGGTCGGGAAGCAAGGTCGCCTTGTCGGCCAAGACCTCGAGCTTGACCCAGTCTTTGCCGGGGTTGCCCAGTTGGTCGAGCAATTCTCGTCCCAAGCGAGCCGTTCGCACGGCATCTTCGGTCGTGAAGCAACCGGCGGTATTGGGAAGGATGGTGTACCGGTCGAGGTCGAGGAAGTCGAGCAACGACCGCCCTTGGTCGTCCAGAAGCCGCTCGCGACGCACCGCTACCGTGACGGTGTCACATCCGCTGGCGGCCAAAGCGTCTTGCATGACCTCATAGGTTTCGTATTTCCCGGTTCCCACGACCAAGCGGCTGTTCAGGGAAAATGAGCCCACTTGCAGTGGGGGGGTGTGGTCTGCGGCCATTTCAGCCTCCTCCTACCAATGTGACGCATTCCACCACCGCTCCAGGCTCCAGCACGAAGGTGGCGTGGTCGGCGTAGGGCACCACGTTGCGATCCACCTCGACCGCCACTGGTCGCCCAAAAAGCCCGATTTCACGCAACAAATCGGCCACAGTGCAGGCGTCGGGAACATCGTGATCGGTGCCATTGACACGAATATGCATGGAGCAAGGATCCTAGCCCATGGTGCAGGGTCGGGGGCTGGTCTTGACGGCTTCCCTTTGATGCGGATTTGGGCTATGATCTTCGCTTCGCCCATGGAGGGCACGGAGGTCTTTGAGATGCAACCAACACATCGCGTATCTCGTTCGCGTCGGAACAAGCGTCGCTCACACCACAAGATCGCCCGCCCCCACACCGTGCTCTGCCCGGTGACCGGTCAACCCAAGCTGCCGCACGCCGCCTGCACCAGCAGTGGCTTTGTGCGTCCTGGTTTGTCCATTCGAACCAAGAACGCCGACTGATTTTTCATGAGAACGCGTTGGGGGGCCGTTGGGCCTTTCGTCGCCGTTCGTACTTGGGTGTGATGGCAACATGACAGAACCACATTTTCATGGTCAAGCCGGGGTCCGCATCGCGGGTACTGGTTTGGGTCTTCCTGAAGGTCGGCTGACCAATGCCGACCTTGAGAAAATCATGGACACCTCCGACGAGTGGATTGTGCAGCGCACTGGCATTCGGGAGCGTCGAAAAGCCGACCCTGATCATGAGTCGCAAGTCAGCATGGCCACAAAAGCACTTGATGCCGCACTTTCAGATGCGGGCATGAAGGGCTCGGATCTTGATTTGGTCATCAATGGCACCTGCTCTCCAGATTCCACCGTTCCCAGTGGTGCTTGCCGGGTGGCGGCCAATGTTGGCGCGACGCCAGCCGGTGCATTTGATCTTGTGGCGGCTTGTTCCTCGTTTGTTTACGCCCTCAATGTCGCCGACACCATGGTGCGGAGTGGCCGGGCCAAGACGGTGGGCGTCATTGGGTGTGAGTTCCTCACGCGGATGATGGATTACAACGATCGCCGGGTTTCCATCTTGTTTGGAGATGGTGCGGGCGCTGCAGTGGTAACGGCCGACGAAGACACCCGCAGAGGTTGCCTCTGGCAGATGACCGAGGGTGACGGACGGGACTGGGAAAAGTTGTATCGCCCCATGGACGAGTCGCAAATCCCCGAATGGGACAAAGAAAACCCCATTCGTCCAGGCTGCGTTCGCATGAGCGGACAAGACATTTACCGCTTTGCGGTCACAAAATTCGGTGAAGTGATTGCCTCCGGCCTGGAAGCAACGGCGTTGAAATCCGAGGACATCAGCCAGTTCATTTGTCACCAATCCAACATCAGAATCTTGCAGAAGGCCATGGAGCGCAACGAGATTCCGGATGAGAAGCTTCGCATCAACATTGATCGCTACGGCAACACCTCGGCTGCGTCCGTGCCCATCATCTTGCATGAGCTGCGGAGCGAAGGAAAATTGGCCGCAGGCGACTTGGCGATGTTTGTTGCGTTTGGCGCTGGCTTGACTTGGGCGGCCAACGTTTGGCGTGTTTGAACCCGCAAAAGAGGACGGCAACATGGAAACGTTTTTGTTGTGCCCTGGGCAAGGGGCCCAATCCATCGGTATGGGACGTGTTTGGAGCGAGTCCAACGCAACGGTCCGGGACACGCTTTCTGAAGCCGACAGCATTCTTGGTGATCAACTCGGTCAACCTTTGACCACACTGTGCTTCGAAGGGCCAGCCGAGTCGTTGAATCAAACCAATGTGGCCCAGCCCGCCTTGTTTGCGGTTGGGGTGGCGGTTTGGCGAGCGCTGGCGGAACAAGGCCATCAGTTGTCGGGCGCAGCCGGACTGAGTTTGGGTGAGTACACCGCATTGGTGGCCGCCGGAGCCATGGATTTTGCAGATGGACTGCGGGTGGTGGCCGAACGCGGACGGTTGATGCAAGACGCCGCGGTCGCGCGGGCCGGGGGGATGGTCGCGGTGATCGGGGCCGAAGATGATGTGGTGGCCCAGTTGGCCAGCGATGCGGCCCAAGGCGGTGTCCTCTCCTGTGCAAACTTCAACGCGCCGGGGCAAGTGGTCATCGCGGGAGATTCCGAGGCGTGCGACCGAGCGGAGGCTTTGGCGGCCGAGCGTGGAATGCGCTGCTCGAGGCTCTCGGTGGCCGGTGCTTTTCATTCCGAGCACATGGCCCCAGCGGCCGAGGGGCTGGCCAAGGTCCTTGAAAGTGTGGATTTGCGGCCGCCAAGTATTCCCGTGTGGTCCAATGTCACCGCCCAGCCGCATTCGTCGGATTCCAGCACCATTCGTGCGAATTTGGTCGCTCAGCTGACTTCGCCGGTCCGTTGGGCAGAATCCTGCCAGAACTTCCCCGCCGCGGGTACACTCGAATTCCACGAATCGGCACCCGGGACCGTCCTGAGGGGGCTGATGCGACGAATTGACCGTGAACGCAAAGTGACCAGCCATGACGAACCTTGACCGATTGCCGTCTGCCTTGATCCTGTCTTCTCTGACCACGCTGCTCGTGGCTTGTGGAGGCAAGGAGGAAGTCGTTCAGGCCCCGCCGCCGAAGCCAAAGCCCGTGATCACGCAGCCCGAGCCCGTAGAGGTGGAGGTCAAGCAACTCAGCGGTTCCGAGTTGATCGCGAAGCTGAACCTCGACCCTCGCTTGATGCTTGCAGACGACATGGCCGGCACCCAGCAAGAGCGTGAAAAGGTGCTGACCTTCTTCAATGCCATGCTCGAGGGCGATATGGGCATGCTCCGCACCATGGTGTCCAGCGACGACGTGTTGCAATTGGAAGCCTTGGCTGACCTTGGTGGATTCGACGATGAGGTTCTGGCCGAAGTGGACACCCTCGAGTTGCACTTTGGTACCGACGAAGAAGAAGGTGGTTCCGCAGTTCTGGCTTGGTTTGCGGCCGGAATGGATGACCAAGTGCAAATGTGGACCTTCGAGACCATTGATTCGAAGTTCAAATCCCAGTGGGGCAACCCCGAAATGGTGGACCGGCTGTACTCCGCGGATCCCGTGGCCGTGTGGTACGCCTTGAATCGTCGCGAGCAGGCTCTGGCCGCACTCCCCGACGAAGTGATCAAGGTGCAGGCTTTCTTGGATGAGGGCTCTGATGAAGCGGGTTATTCCAGCTCCAACAGCCCCAGTCTCGGCGGGGGTGGTCCGGCCAACAGTCGGCGTCCCATCGGCCGTCGGCGCAAGCCACCAATGGTGCCCTGATCGAACAATTTTTGGCCCTGAACCTGCACAGCGTTCGGGTGAATATTCAGTGGAGTTTGACGTCATGGATCGACGTGTTGCATTTGTGACCGGCGCAAGCCGGGGTATTGGCCGAGCCATTGCTGAGAAATTGGCTTCCGATGGCTGTCACGTGGTCTTGGTTGCTCGCTCTGCCGATCGCCTCGAAGCGTTGGCCAAAGAAATCACCGATCAAGGTGGAAGCGCTGAAGCGTGTCCCTGCGACATTGGTGACGGTGAAGCTTTGGCCAAAGCGGTGACCGATGCCGCCGAACGCCACGGCCGCTTTGACATTTTGGTCAACAACGCTGGAATCACCCGTGACGACTTGTTGCTTCGGATGTCGGACGAGGCGTGGGACGAGGTGATTCACGTCAACCTCCGATCCGCGTTCGTGGCCTGCCGGGCCGCGGTACGCCCCATGATGAGAGGCCGATTTGGGCGGATCATCAATGTTGGGTCTGTGAGCGGCGTCATGGGCAACCCTGGTCAGGCCAACTACGCCGCGGCCAAGGCCGGGATGATTGGGTTCACCAAGACCATCGGCAAAGAGTTTGCTGGCAAGGGTGTCACCGCCAACGTGGTGGCCCCTGGCTTTATTGCCACAGACATGACCGATGCCTTGCCCGACCAAGTCAAAGAAGAGGCCACCAAGCGGATTCCTGCCAAGCGGTTCGGGACCCCCGAAGAGATCGCGCACGCGGTTTCGTTCCTGGCCAGCGATGGCGCCTCGTACATCAATGGCCGAGTTTTGGCCGTCGATGGTGGCATGACCGACTGATCATCCCCAAGCCTCCCCCTCGGTGGCAGGGGGCTCCGGGCTCGGCTACCCTTTCCCAATCCATGCCGTCCCAAAATCGGGACCGCGGAGAGAATTCCCATGAGCGAGTTGCAAGAAAAAGTCTTTTCCGTCGTTGCCGAAGAACTCAACGTCGAGGTCGACAGCGTCAACATGGGGTCCAACTTCATTGTGGACCTCAAAGCCGACAGCCTTGATGTGGTTGAGTTGGTCATGAAGCTTGAAGAAACCTTCGGCATCGAGATTCCCGAAGATCAAGCCGAGTCCATCCAAACGGTCGGCCAAGCCATCGAGTTCATCGAGAGCAAGCAAAACGGCTAAGCCCGATCACGAACGGATCACCGGCCCATGACCGCTGCATCTTCATCACCAAGACCAGACCACCAGCGTGTTGTGGTCACAGGTCTGGGCGCCATCACCAACCTCGGTCGTGATGTGCCCACCATTTGGTCTGCCTTGCAATCGGGCAAGTCGGGCATCGACACCATCCAATGCTTCGACCAAGCCGAATCGGTGTGGTCGTGCAAAGTGGCTGGCGAAGTGCGTGACTGGACGCCGGCCCCGGTGGTGGATGACAAAGCCGCCCGGCGGATGGATCGATACTGTCAGCTCGCGATGTGGGCCGCCGAAGAAGCGGTTCAAGATTCGGGTTTCGACTTCGCCACTGGAGATCCCTACCGCCACGGTGTCGTGGTGGGTTCAGGCATCGGTGGTATCTCGACCATTGAGCAGGGCATTGAAAAGTTGCATGAGTCTGGTCCGCGAAGGATCAGTCCGTTCACCGTGCCGCGTCTCATGCTGAACAGCGCCGCGGGCAATGTTTCAATTCGTCATGGATTGAAAGGGCCCAACTCTGCCATCGGTACCGCGTGCGCTACTGGTGGTCACAACATTCTTTCCGCCTGCGATCTCATTCGATTGGGTCGAGCGGATGTGATGGTCGCCGGGGGTTCGGAGGCTTCGATCACCCCACTGTGCATTGGCTCGTTTGGAGCCATGAAGGCCATGTCGACCGCGCGAAACGAATCGCCCACCGAAGCGTCACGTCCATTTGACCGGGACCGTGATGGCTTTGTGATGGGAGAAGGTGCGGCCATTTTGGTTCTCGAAAGTCTGGCCCACGCCAAGGCACGAGGCGCTCGGGTGCATGCCGAGATCTTGGGTGGCGGGATTACGGGTGACGCTGGACACATTACTGCTCCGGACGAAAATGGCGAGGGGGGCCGCCGGGCCATGGCCTTTGCCCTGCAAGAAGCGGGTTGCAATCTCGAGGATGTGGACAGCATCAACGCCCATGGCACCTCCACACCACTTGGTGACGTCGCCGAGGTCCGGGCCATCCGGAACCTCTTCGGTGACCACGCTCCATCAATCTCCGTGTGCAGCACCAAAAGCATGATCGGGCACACCCTTGGGGCGGCCGGGGGGCTGGAGACCGTCTTCAGCGTCCTTTCCTGCCGTGATGGGGTGGTGCCACCTACGATCAACTGCGACAATCCGGACGAAGAATTTGCCGGATTGGACTTTACCCCTCACACCGCCCGGGAACGGAAGGTACGGTTGGCATTGAACAACACCTTCGGGTTTGGGGGGCACAACGTGTCCGTCGCCGTAGGCCGATTTGAGGATTGATCACGCTCGACCCGAGCACACGCCAACGCATCAAAGGAATCCCATGTCATTCTCCTGCCGCATTGTGACTCCATCCGCCGCCGCCTTCTCAGGTTCGGTGGAATACGCAAGCATCCCCGCCCACGATGGACAACTTGGTGTGGCCGACGGGCGTGCACCATTGTTGGTGAAGCTTGGCACTGGCTTGCTTCGCTTGGACACCGAAGGCGATGCCCAATGGTTCGCGGTTCACGGTGGATTTGCTCAGGTCGGTGCCGAAGGCTTGGTGGTATTGGCGGAGCAATGCGAACGACCTTCCGAGGTAGATGTTGAAGCCGCACGCGCAGCTCTGGGCGAAGCAAATGCTGCAGTACAAAAGAGCAGCACGGTGGTTGAAGCGGAAGCCGCGCAACAAACTTCACGAGCACGCATTGATCTGGCCGGGAAGAACTGAGTTTGTCCACGCCTGACGAAGCCACTATCGAAACCAGCCCCACCGACGCGGGCTCCACGACAGAGCCATCTCGTCTTGAGTCGATGCCTTTGACCAGACGAATTGAAGGTTTGTTGATGGCGGCCGACAAGCCACTTGGCGAGGGTCGACTGGCCAACTGGTTGGGGCTCAGTGGCAAGGGCCGCGAAGCCCAAGTGCGTGAAGCCATCGAGCAACTCAACGCCTTTTATGCCGAGCATGACCGAGCCTTCCGAATCGATCGTCTGGCGGGAGGCTGGCAACTGCTGACCCATCCAGAAATTTCTCCGCTGCTTGACCATGTTCATCACGAGAAGAAGCGTCGCGAACTCAGCCCCGCTCAATTGGAAACCTTGTCCATTGTGGCTTGGCGACAGCCCGTGTTGCGGGCCGAGATCGACGAGCTGCGGGGTGTGGCCAGCCAAGACCACCTGCGTTTGTTGACCGAACACCGGTTGGTGCAAATTGTGGGCCAAGCCGAAGTCCCGGGTCGGCCCAACTTGTACGGCACCAGCCGAGAATTTTTGCGGGTCTTTGGCCTTGGCTCTTTGGATGATCTGCCGTTGGTCGATGGCTTTGAGCGCACCAAAGAAGTTCCGGATGCCTCGGCGCCTTCAGGCCCTCAAGAGGAAGATGGTGTGACCGAGGAGGTTCAGGCCAGCGAAGAGAGCGTTGAAAGCGCTTCGGTGGATTCCACACCAGCCTGACCCAAACCAAACCTATCCTTCTGGTATGCATCTCCGAGCGGCATCCAGACAAACGCTCGTCCGTCCAGGGGGCATGTTTTTCTTCATCTTGGTCTTGGCCTTGGGGGCCATCGGCATGCTCGCGGGCCTGAATTTGTTGGTCTTTGTCTTTGCGTTGTTGGTGGCAGCGATCCTGTCTGGTGGTCTGCAGTCCGGGCCAATGATGCTGGGCTTTCAAGCCGCTGCGGAATCCATTCCCCTCTTGCGATCGGGTGCCCAAGCCAGGCTCCCCGTGATGGTCCACCAGCGCAGTGGCGGTGATGCTTTGGCCATTGAACTTCGTGGCACCATCCTTTCGAATCAGGGTGAGCGGCAGGTTGTGGACACCCGGGTGGGTCATCTCGCTCCGCGGGCCACACGTTTGGTCCACCTCACGTGGGTGCCCGCAAGTCGTGGGGTGTACACCTGGTCAAAGCTGCAGGCCGAATCTGGGTTCCCGTTCGGCTTGTTGGGCAAAAGGGTGCGTTGGAACGTGGACCGGGAATTGGTGGTGCGGCCCCATCACTTTGATCTCCCGCCTCAACTCTTGCGGGCCTTGGGATCGCGCGGACTTGGTGAGACCTCCCGCCGTCAAACCGGTGACGACGGAGAGCCTCTCGGAATCCGTGGATGGCGGTTGGGCGATCGTCGCAGTGACATCGCCGCACGTGCCACCCTACGACACGGCGTCTTGCTGTCGCGTCAGAGAGGGCGTATCCATCCGCCACGGGTCTTGATTCGTTTGGATCTTCGAGGTTCTTCCCCAGACCTGATGGAGCGTGCGATCTCCTTGGCGGCCACCGTATTGACCCATCGCGAACGTCGCGGTGAACGGGTGAGACTCGATATTGTCGGCGACGGTGTGGGATACGAAGGGGTGCGCGAAGGTGAGGAAGCTCTCGCAAGGATTCCGAAGGCCGGTCCTGCCGCGGGTCTTTCATCCATCGCCCCGCTGCTGGATGAGGGTGTTTTGACCATCGATACCTCTGAGGTGTGGGACACCACCAAAGGGCACCTGGGCGCCGCTTCATCACATCTTGGTGCAGCGCAATGAAGTTGATTCAACGGGCCACCAACTGGACGGTTTTTCTCGCGCTGTTGATCGAAGCCTTGGCTTGGAGCAGTTTGGAACGATTTCTTCCGGGAGTTTTCGTCTTGGTCTTGGTTGGCCCGGTGCTCCAAGGACGTGTCCGCTTGCCGCGATTGGTGAGTGCCACTCTGGCGGTGGCGGCGGTTTTGTTTGCCGTGCTCCGTTCTCGAGGCGGTCTGGAAGTGGAAGTCATCCTGGCGGATTTCTCTTTGCACCTTTTGGTGTTGAAGTGCTTTGATCGCAGAAATCCACGAGACGAGACCCAGCTGTTGTCGCTTTCGGCATTGATGGTCTTCGCCGCAGCCTTACGGGATGAGCCACCGTTGTTGATGTGGTTGGCCATGCTGACCTGGGCCCGTTTGGCGTTCTCGGCGGTCATTCTTCGGCAAACGGGTGAAGATCAAGGCGCCAGTGATGCGCAGAGGTTGGCCCGCCGGGCGAGGTACCGGGTGGGCAATCGCCTCTTCTTGGTCAGCTTGGTGGGCGGTGGTCTGCTGTTTTTGGTTTTGCCACGAAGTATTGGTCGCTTCCGGATTCCAACACCGAAGACCGAAGCGATTGATCGGGCGGTGGATGACGGTATTGATCTTTCGGTAGCGGGTGGCCGGATCGTTCCAGATCCATCGGTGATTGGAACCGTTGAAGTCACTCCCGCAACCACCTCGGTGGCTCAAGGCTCGCTTTACTTGCGATGTGGTGTCTTGACCACGGCCAGCGATGGCATTTGGTATCCACCGAGATCAAGTCTGCGCATGGTTGATGGTGAAGGCGATGTGGGCATGATCGGTCCCGAGTCTGGTGATCGGTTGTCCCTTCGCTTCAACATGGATGAACCGCAATGGAGACTGGGCGCACCGGGTGCTCCGGTCCGGCTGGAATGTGAAGTTCCCACCTTGATCCGAATGACGGGTCGAGTTGCGGTGGTCGAGCCTGAATTTCCCGGAACCACAGACTGGTCCGTGGTCACACGTCTGGACCCTTCCGCACCGGAAGTCCTGTCCTATCTGGGATCCAGTCCCCGACCACAACGCCGAGGCGATTGGTGGAATCCCGAAAGCGTCACCCGTGCGTCGATGGCCGAGCGGGCCCGTTCGGTGTTGCGTGATGCCAATTTTGACCCCGCGACGCTTTCCGATGGGTTTGGCCCCAAAGTCGAAGCCGCCAAGATCCTGGAACGACATTTCAGTTCCTCCGGTCAGTACGTGTACGACCTCGATTTGTCCTTCCTGCGCATCCGTGAGAATGAAGATCCCATTGAAGCTTTCTTGCGGGTGAAGCGAGGGCACTGTGAATTTTTTGCCACGTCTTTGGTGGCGATGTGCCAATCGCTTGGGATCGAAGCCAGAGTGGTCTTGGGCTGGCTGGTCGGAGATGAGCCATCCAGTGGATCTCGAGTGATCAGGCGATTGGATGCGCATGCTTGGGCTGAAGTTCGGCAAGGACCCAATGCATGGGTCCGGCTTGAACCGACACCGGCCAGCGATCTCCTTGCATTTCGAGCCACGGGGGCAGACCGAGGTATCGCAGGTTTGTTGGCCGACTTGGGCGAAGATCTGAACCGAAACCTGAATGGATACGGCACGGGGAACAAATTTCCCATCCAAGTGGCCCTCGAAGACTTTTTGGGCGTCGATTTTTCAGACGACGTCTCGGTTGTGCTGGCCGGCATCGGAACTCGATTGCGTTGGCCCATTCTGGGACTGTTGTTTGGGGGTGTCGTGTGGGGTGCTCTTGGGGTGAAGAAGCGTCGGCGTCGCGGTGGTCCCTTCCACCCTTTGCTGCAGCGTTTGCGCCGTCGAGGCCTGATTCGTCCGGCCGGACAGCCTCTCGCTCGGTGGATTGAGCAGCTGCAATGGCCGGAGGAAGAAGTGAAGCGCCTTGTGCTCGCGGCCATCGAATCGGCGGAACAAACGACGTATGGTGCCGGAACGCATGAGGTCATCACCGCCGAGGTGCGACGAGCCAATAGGCTTCCGGCAAGGCGATTGCCGCAAGGGAAACGGAACTGATGGAACCACTCGAACATCCTGAAGACCAGTTTGTCCGAGATGTGAGCATGCCCTTGGAACCTGAGGAGCATGCCATCCAACTTGAATTGCTTCGCTCTTTTTTGGGGGCGGAGCAGAAGAACATTTTGGATTTGGGTTGTGGCGCGGGACGGCTGCTGGTTCCTTTGCGCGGAACCGGGCACCGGGTGGTGGGCTTGGATCACGAGGAAAGAGCCTTGGCTCTGGCCGCTCAAGCTTGCGGCACGCAAGATGACCTGGTGCATCAGGATCTGCGCGACGACCAACCGTTGTTGCATGGTCCCTTTGATGCCGTATTGCTTCTGGGCAACACCCTGATGGAATTGGTGTCTCCAGACGAAGTGGTCGGTCTGTTGCATCGAATCAAAGCTTGTCTGTCAGCGCAAGGCGTCTTGATCATTGAAGACATTCCCGGTCTGTATTGGCCGCTTCTTTCCTCGGGGCAATGGGGGGAAGGTGAAGCCGACGGCTTCCGAATGGTCTGGTCGGATCGCGACATGATCTTCTCGTTGCGTGAGGGGCAAGCGGCTCAGGATGATGGACCCTTGCGCTCTGACGAACCCCAACGGCGTCTTTGGTCTGAATCCTTGCTGCAATCGGTGTTGACGCGGGCGGGCTGGGAGTCTTCCCCAGGCGAGCATCCACTGGTTCGGGTTGTGCGGCCTGTGCGGTCCTGAATTCCAAAAACCATTTCAGATTGGGGATGTTGTTTTGAACTGTTGAGTTGTCCCGTGGAGTTGGCGGGAAGAACGGAGTTCAAGAATGCAAACACGTCGATCCCGTACCGAACACTGGCGAGAGTCCTTGGCGGAGGTCAAGGCCCGCGGAGGCACCATCGAATGCACCCTTGATGGTGAAGAGGGAGGTTTGACGTGGCGACTTCGTGTTTGGGGATTGTCCGAGGAGAGCCTGGTGGTTGAAGCCCCAACGGCTTTTGGTCATCCCCTGATCCTTGATCCGGGGGTGCGCATGCGCGGCACCATTGCCATTGGTCAGAATCGCTGGGATTTTTCGACCGAGGTGTTGTCGAGTCAGGGGGATACGCTGCAGTTGAAAGCACCAACGCGCGTGCGGAGACGCCGCCGGGTGGCCCGCACCGATCTTGGTCCCTGCCCTTCCGGGTTGAAGCTCAGACCGTTGCCCAGTGGGGTCACTGGTGCAGCCGCCGAGCGTGCATGGGTGGCTCTGGCCAGCGGGGGGGAGACCGCGGATCCCGCGTTGGTTCGTCCCGTGTCGGCCCCACCGATCTCCGTGCAACTGGCCAACATTGGTGTGGGCGGGGTCGGTGTGATTTTTGAAGCCAGTGACGCCGCGCTGGCCATGCGCCGAGGTGGTTGGTGGATCGAAGGTGATTTGCCGGGCGGAGGGACGCTCGTTGCGTCCGCCGAATTGGTGCACCGCCACTTGCAATCAGATCGACGTTTGTACGCCGGCCTTTCCTTCCGGATCGGTGCTGGGCAGCGTCAACGCCGTCACTTGTCGAAATTGGTGGAGGAGGCCGCCAAGCGGCTGCAATACTCCGCGGCGTAGTCCTCTTTACGGAAGAGGGTGGGTGGTTTGATGCATCCACGGGGCGAGGGCCAAGTCAAGCACGCGGTGTTTGGTTTGGGTTTCGTGCCACTCTTCGTCGGGGTCTGAGTCAGCCACGATGCCACCACCAGTGCCCCAGGTCAGTCGGTGGCCGCTTGCTTCGGGTTCGAAGAAGGCAGTCCGGATCGCCACGGAAAATTCAAAGTCCTCGCTTCCGAGCCAACCGATCGCGCCGCAGTACGGACCTCGTGGGCTTGCCTCGAGCTGGTCAATGTGATGCATTGCCATAATTTTTGGTGCGCCCGTGACGGAGCCGCAAGGGAAGGTCGCGGCCATGATGTCTTCGAAACCAACACCGGAACGAAGGGTGGCTTCCACTTCGGCGACGGTTTGGAGAACCGTGGCATGCCGCTCGATCGCGCGCGGTTCTCGCACTCGTACGGTTCCTGGAATCGCCACCCGTCCCAAATCATTGCGGAGGAGATCCACGATCATGTGAAGTTCAGCGGCATCCTTCACGCTGTTGAGCAGTTCATCGGGATCGCCATCGCTGGGACGCGTCCCTTTGATGGGACGCGTGAGCAGTTGATCGCCGCGGCGAACGAGAAATGATTCAGGGCTGACTGAAACGATTCGGCGTCCGCCGGGCAAAGGCAAATCAGCGCCATGCCTGGGTTGCCCGGTCTCGAGAAGAGCGCGAACGACAGGCCCCAACGGACCGGTGATGGATCGGTACTCCCGCCGAGTGAGATTGACTTGGTAGCAGTCCCCTTGCCCAATCGCTTGCAGCACGGCTTCAACCCGCTCGCGCCACGCCTTGGCGGAGAGGTCGGAACCGGTGTTCCTGACTTGCGAGACCAGTTTGCCCCCGGTGTCGTCTTGTTTGCTGGGCGTGTCGAATTCCGACGGATTCTTCAGGCGATCGTTGACTTCGGGTTCGGGGCACCACGCGAATGCCGCCTGCAATCCGGAAGGCGGGTTGAAGTGCGCAAAGGCGGGGTCCAGCGTGGCTCCCAGTTCGTACCCCAAAAAGCCGATCCAACCGCCGGCGAACGGCGCACCTTCAGGAGTTGGGGAGGAAGTTCCGGGAAAATCTGCCCGGAACTCCGCGAAGTCTTGCAAAGGGGCGTTGGTGGGTTGGGCAGTGTGCTGACCGTTTTGATCGACACGGAATGCCACGCCATCTTCCCACCACCACCACGCGTGCGGTTTGGCTGAAATAGACCAACGCGCGTGTTGGGGATCACCACCGCTGAGCAAACGCACTGGCTCTTCTGGCCAGCGGAAATCTTCACCATTCTTTTGCACAGAAAGAGGCATCCATTTGCATCGTAGGTGAGGAAGACCGCTCTGTTCGCTACCATGCGCGTTACGCGTTTTTCTTGTCCGCCGTTTCAGGAGATCCCATGGCCTCAAAGAAGAAAAAGTCCTCCACCCGTTCCAGCCGTGCCCCACGCATGGTGTATTACTTCGGCAGCACGAAAGTGGATGGACGAGCCGATCAACGCACTCTGCTGGGTGGCAAAGGCGCCAACCTGGCCGACATGACCTCGATTGGCCTTCCGGTCCCTCCAGGTATGACCATCACCACCGACACCTGTGCGGCGTACTACGACCACGGGTCCAAGATGCCCTCCGGATTGATGGATCAAGTGGCCAAAGCGATCAAGACTTTGGAAAAAGAAACGGGCAAGAAGTTCGGCGATGGTCGCAACCCATTGCTGCTTTCCGTCCGCTCTGGTGCGGCCGTCTCCATGCCGGGCATGATGGACACCGTTCTGAATCTTGGATTGAATGACGACTCCGTTGAAGCCATGGCCGAAGCCGCCGGCGAACGCTTTGCCTTCGACGCGTACCGGCGTCTCATCAATATGTTTGGTGATGTGGTGATGGATGTGGACCACCATCACTTTGAAGAAGCCTTCGAAGGTTTGAAGAAGAAGTTGAAGGTGAAGGAAGACACGGACGTGGATGCCGCTGGTCTCCGTCAGCTCTGCGACTTGTACAAGAAGGTCTACCGCAAGCATGTCGGCAAGGCTTTCCCGCAGAACCCCATGGGTCAGCTTGAAGCCGCCATCGAAGCGGTCTTCAAGAGCTGGAACGGTGACAAGGCCTTGTCTTACCGCCGAATCGAAGGCATCACCGGCCTCAACGGCACCGCGGTCAACGTGCAAACCATGGTGTTCGGCAACACCGGCGACGACTCCGGCACCGGGGTTGCGTTCACCCGCGACCCATCCACTGGCAAGAACGAGTTCTATGGCGAGTTCTTGATCAACGCGCAGGGCGAAGATGTGGTGGCCGGCATCCGGACCCCCGAGCCGGTCAAAAACATGTCCAAATGGGATGCCAAAGCCCACAAGGAACTGTTGAAAGTTCGCGCCAAGCTCGAGAAGCATTACCGCGACGTCCAAGACATCGAATTCACCATCGAGCGTGGCAAGCTGTACATGCTGCAGACTCGAAGTGGCAAGCGAACCGGTGCCGCCGCCGTCAAGATCGCGGCTGACATGGTGAAAGAGCGTTTGATTTCCAAAGAAGAAGCCGTGATGCGGGTCACTCCAGATCACGTCACGCAAATGCTGTTGCCTTCGTTCCCCAGTGGTGCGAAGAAGGGGCACAGCAGTGTGGCCAAGGGCCTTCCTGCTTCACCAGGTGCCGCGGTTGGTGCTTTGGCATTCACCGCCGACGAAGCCGTGGAACGGGCGCAAAAGGGCGAGAAAGTCATCTTGGTTCGCAAAGAAACCAGCCCTGAGGATGTCGACGGCATGCACATGGCGGACGGCATTTTGACCTCCACTGGCGGGATGACTTCCCACGCCGCAGTGGTGGCCCGGGGATGGGGCAAGTGCTGTGTGGCCGGTGCGGGTGACGTTCAAATTGACGCCGCCAAAGGCAAGGTCAAAGTGAATGGCAAGACCTACGGTCGCAAAGACATCTTCTCCATCGATGGCAACACCGGTGAGGTCTACGCGAGCGTGCTTAAGCCCGAGCAACCCAAGGGCATCACTGGCGACTTCAAGAAGGTTCTGGACTGGGCCGACTCGTACCGCCGACTCGGCGTTCGAACCAACGCGGACACGCCAGCCGACTCGAAGCGGGCCCGTGATTTCGGTGCCGAAGGCATCGGTCTGACCCGGACCGAGCACATGTTCTTTGAAGGCGATCGCATCATGTCGATGCGAAAGATGATCTTGGCTGAATCCGAAGCCGATCGTCGCAAGGCCCTCAAGGAATTGCTGCCTCACCAGCGCAAGGACTTCACCGGAATCTTCACCGCCATGAAGGGCCTGCCGGTCACCGTGCGTTTGTTGGACCCACCGTTGCACGAGTTCCTCCCTCACGATGCTTCGGCCATGAAGGCAGTTGCCAAAGAGATGGGCGTGACGCCCGCCAAGTTGAAGGCTCGAGTGGACTCGCTCCACGAAATGAACCCAATGCTCGGTCACCGTGGCTGCCGTCTGTCGATCACCTATCCCGAGATCCTCGAGATGCAGGTGCAAGCGATCGTGGAAGCCGCTATTGCGTGTGCCAAGAAGAAGATCAAGGCCAAGCCTGAGATCATGATTCCTCTGGTTGGCACCAAGAAGGAATTGGCCATGCTCCGTGAGCGGGCCGAAGGCGTCATCGCTGCCACCAAGAAGGCCAAGAAGTTCTCTGGCAAGCTCGACATCTTGATCGGCACCATGATCGAGATTCCTCGTGCGGCCTTGACGGCCGACGAAGTCGCCGAGTGTGCTGACTTCTTCTCCTTCGGTACCAACGACCTCACGCAAATGGCCTTTGGTTACAGCCGTGATGATATTGGTACGTTCTTGCCCGACTACTTGGCCCAAGGCGTCTTGCCAGTGGACCCATTTGCTTCGCTTGACACGACCGGGGTCGGCCAATTGGTTGAGACTGCTTGTGTGAAGGGCCGCTCCACTCGGGGCGATCTCAAGTTGGGCATCTGCGGGGAGCACGGTGGTGATGCACCATCGATCTTCTTCTGCCATGCCGTCGGCTTGGACTACGTGTCTTGCTCTCCGTTCCGCGTGCCGGTGGCGCGCTTGGCGGCGGGTCAGGCCGCGATTGCCGAAAAGCAGGGCTGATCCAGTAGGGGGATCTTTGACCCAAATCAAAAAGGCGGCCTCCAAGAGGCCGCCTTTTTTGTTGCCGGTGGTGCGTTTATTCCTGCCCGACCGATGCTTGCATGATGCGCAGGATCTCTTCTGCCTCTCCGTCCGCCAGCGGTCGCGGCGTCCATTGTTTCCGCAAGCCGAACTCGGAAGATTTTGGAATCACATGGAAATGGACATGCATCACTTCCTGCCCCGCACCAGCGCCATTGTTTTGAATGATGTTGCATTCCTGAACACCCGCCGCAGCGCAAGCAGCGCGGGTGATGCGGGGGAGCACCCGGCCAATGCCGGCGGCGGATTCTTCACTGAGATCCATGACGGTCGCTTGGGCCTCTTTGGGAATCACCAAAGTGTGCCCCGGGGCCAAGGGGTTGATGTCCAAGAACGCCAGCGTTAGATCGTCTTCGTAGACGCGGTGGCAGGGGATGGATCCATCGAGAATGCGGCTGAAGATTGACATGCTTCTTCCTCGGTCAAATTCTTTTCGGTGATCGGGTCGTAACGCAAATAGCGTTTGAGCCATCTGGAACCCAAGTAAAAGGGGATGGTATCGATCAAGGCGAAGCTGAATTTGAAGAGATAGCCGGTGGCCATCAGCAGCAAGAGCTGACCGGTGACCGGTCTTGATTCATCAATCACACCCGCCAGCCCACCAATCCAATAGGTCACCAAAATGACCGTACCGGTATCCACCACTTGGCTGACCAAAGTGGAACCGTTGTTTCGGAGCCAGAGGTGTTTCCCCCGTGTGACCCGTTTCCAGAAATGGAACACGTGCACATCACACAACTGCGCGGCCAAGTAAGCCAGCATGGAAGCCACCACCGCGCCAAAGGCGAGGGCCCGCACTTCAAAGAAGACAGGAAGTCGACCGGCGGCATCTTTGGCGATGCCACCATCGCCATCAAGGGCTTCAAACCCAGGCAAGGATCCACCAATCCAAAGCACGCCCACCACAAAAATATTTAGGGCCAATCCCATCCAGACCACGGCGTTGGCGCGAGCGCGGCCGTAGAACTCACTGATAAAGTCCGTACACAGGAATGTCACCGGATAGGGAATGACGCCCACGGCGACAGCAAAGACCCAAGGGGCCTCGTCGGGCCCCAGAGTGAACAATTTCACGAAGCGTGAAATGCCCAGGATGTTCAGCATGGTGAGTGAACCCAGAAACAGCCCAGCCAGCACCAAGAACACACGCTCACGGCGTGCATGCAGTGCGGACGCTTCAATGGGGTGCAAAGGTGCAGATTTGGCCATGATTTCCGATGCTAGGTTCAGGAGCGTGCAGGTGTGAACGAATCACAGTCGATTTCAAACCAAAAAATCCTCGACGAACTTGCTCCACGCACGGTTCGGTCGAATTTGATCCAAGTCGCTCGTGCCGAGGACCTGGGTGACGGCTGCGATGTGACGTCTGCAGCCTCCGTGCCTCCAGACCAACGCGTCGACATCCAAATCGGAGCCCGGGTGTCCGGGGTGATCTGCGGTTTGAGCCTCCTGGAGGAGGTTTTGGCCGGTTTTGGCATGGCGGCCGACGTGCGATTGGCTGCTGTCGACGGAGACCAGGTCGAGGCAGGCGCGGTGGTGGCCACCTTGACGGGGCGTCACGCGGACCTGCTCACGGTGGAACGCACCATGTTGAATCTGCTGGGGCACCTTTCTGGCATTGCGACCGCCACCCGGCGGCTGGTTGACTTGGTCGCCGGGACTCAGGCCGCCATCTGCGAAACCCGCAAGACCTTGCCCGGCTTGCGAGGACTGCAGAAGTACGCGGTGCACTGCGGTGGGGGCCGTTTGCATCGGTTTGGACTCTTCGATGCGGCGCTCTTCAAAGACAACCACTTGGCCACCATGCGTTCGTTGGGGACGGATCTGGAAGCCGCCTGCAGGGCCGCCCGAGCCATGGGGCCGATCCGGTTTGTTGAGGTTGAAGTGGACACCTTGGACCAGCTCGACACGGTGTTGTCCTTCGAAGCAGGCGTGGTCGACATCATTTTGCTGGACAACATGCCACCCGAAATGATGGCCGAAGCGGTTCGGCGACGCGATGATCGACGCCCCACGGTGGAATTGGAGGCCTCCGGGGGGATCTCAGAGGCCACCATCCAAGCCGTGGCCCAATCTGGGGTCGATCGCATCAGTGTCGGGGCCTTGACGCATTCGGTTCAGAACCTCGATCTGGGCTTCGATCTCTAGGGAGAATCCGGCGAATCCGCTACCCTTCTTGGTTCATGACCGCGGTCTCCACCAGCCTGACGACGTCTCAAGACGAGATCACCCGCTGGTCGGGGTGGCCGCTCCGGCAACGACCCGCAGTGGGCCTTTTGATCCTTGGAGCGTTGTTGTTGGCGGCGTATGGCATTTGGGAGGCGTCGCCTTGGATCGCGCCTTTGGCGGTGGGGGTCCCGGTTCTGGTCAATGGCCGCTTCTTCTTCCCCACACGGTTTGAAGCCACCGCCCAAGGGCTCACCGCGACCCACCCCACCTTTGCCCCACTCCGTATTCGTTGGGATGAGGTGGACCGAATCGTGTTGGCTCGGCCTGGCGTGTGGCAGGTTGTCCCGACCAAGACCCACCGGTTTGCCAAAGCTCGCATCATGCCGGTCTACGAGGACCTGACCAACCCACGGGTGGCATCGATCTTGGCGAAACATTGGGAGCCTCAGTCATGAACTTTGGGGCCAAGTTTCGTCATGCCTTTGCCGTGGATGGTGAAAAAGCGGAACCCACGCCCGAACAGTCGGCCGCCGTGGATGCCTTTGCCCGTTGGGTGGCCCGGCGTGGCATGACCTCCCCGATCCTCTTGATGCTTGAGTCTTCCAAGCCATTGAACTGGACCGTGGCCCAAGGGCTGCATTTCGCTGATCCGGTGCTCGGCGCGGTGCTTCGAGCCATGACCGCCGAACAAGTTCGACATCTCGCGACGTTCCTTGAGCATCGCGGAAGCATTGATTTCATTACCGCCCGCATCGAAGCGATTGACGCTGAACAGCGGGCCGAGCCAGAGAACAACGCATGACCATCGATCCAAACTCGATCAACGTGATTCTTGCTACCGATTGCGGTTCGACGACCACCAAGAGTGTGTTCATCGAGCGGCAGCCTGACGGCACGTTCCGTCAGACCCAACGTGGAGAAGCGCCCACCACCGTTGAAGAACCCTTCGCGGATGTCACCATTGGCGTGATCAATGCGGTCACCGAAATTGGTGAAGTGGCAGGCCGAAAGTTGGTGGACGAAGACGGACGCATCATCCAGCCCGCCGGCACCGACGCCGATGGCAATCCTGTTGGTTGCGACATCTACATCTCCACAAGTTCCGCGGGTGGGGGACTGCAGATGATGGTGGGTGGCGTTGTCAAACAAATGACCGCTGAGAGCGCCAAGCGGGCCGCTCTGGGGGCGGGGGCCATTGTGATGGACACCATCGCGGCCAACGACGGGCGGAAGCCACACGAACAGATCCAACGCATCCGTGAGTTGCGTCCCGACATGATTCTTCTCTCGGGGGGAACCGATGGTGGCGACGAAAAGAAAGTCACCGAAATTGCCGAACGCATCGCGCCGGCTCGTCCTCAACCCCGCTTCGGCAGCAAGTTTGTGATGCCGGTGATTTTTGCGGGCAACAAGGATGCCCGCGGTTCGGTCGACAACGCTTTTGATGAGTCGATCGACTTGCAATGCGTGGACAACCTTCGCCCCACTTTGGAAGAGGAAAACCTTGGTCCCGCACGAGACGCCATCCATGACATGTTCTTGGAGCATGTGATGGCCCAGGCTCCGGGCTACGACAAATTGATGGGCTGGACCAGTGCGCCAATCATGCCGACCCCAGGTGCGGTGGGGAACATCTTGACCACCATCGCGGAACGTCAGGGCAAGAATGCTCTGGCGGTCGACATTGGCGGGGCCACCACCGACGTCTTCAGTGTCTTTGACGGCGTGTTCAACCGAACTGTCTCGGCCAACTTGGGGATGAGCTACTCCATCTCGAACGTGGTGGCTGAGGCTGGGCTCGACAACGTGCTGCGCTGGGTTCATTTGGAAGGCATGGACGAGCGTGAGCTTCGCAACCGGGTCAAGAACAAGATGATTCGACCCACCACGATTCCGCAGAGTCGTGAAGCACTTGTGTTTGAACAAGCCGTGGCCCGCGAAGCGTTGCGTCTGGCCTACGTGCAACACAAAGAGTTCGCGACCACGCTGAAGGGTGTGCAACAGCAACGAACCGTGGGTGACACTTTCAGCCAGAAGACGAGCGGCACCACCATTGTGGATGCCATGAAGCTTGACTTGTTGGTGGCTTCCGGTGGTGTGCTTTCTCACGCTCCGCGCATGTCGCAGACGGCACTGATGCTGGTGGATGCGTTTGAGCCAGAAGGCTTCACCACGTTGGCCAAGGATTCGATTTTCATGATGCCGCACCTTGGGGTCTTGGCCAGTGTGCACGCCGAAGCCTCCGAGCAGGTCTTCACCCGCGACTGCCTGGTGGTCTTGGGCACCTGTGTGGCGGCGGCCGGCGATGTGAAGTGGGGCAAGCCGGCCTTCAGCTGGGAAATGCGGGGCAGCCAGAACGCCGAAGGCGAATTGTTGGGCGGCCAACTCAAGTTGGTCGAACTGGCCGCCGGCGAGACCGCGACCGTCACCGTGAAGCCAGCCCGGGGCATTGACCTTGGTGCGGGCCCCGGAAACCCTGTGGCCCACGAAGTGACGGGCGGAAGCGTGGGCTTGATTCTGGATGCCCGTGGTCGACCGATCGCGTTGCCCGAATCTCGGGACGAAGCTCGAGACGTGGTGGAAGGCTGGTACCGGGAACTCAACATCATCGATGAAGGAGATGCGTAATGGGACAGGCGTATACCCCTGGACTCAAAGTCACCACCGACACGTTGCTCAAGCAGCGCCGTGTGCTTCCCTTGCGGGGCGAAGTGATGGTGCAAGCCAACACCACCGTTGGAGCGCAAGACGTGGTGGCCCGAGCCGAACTGCCGGGTGACATCATGCCGATCAACATGGCCAACCGCTTGTCGGTGCCTCCGGGTGATGTCCGGTCGCTGCTCCAAGTTGAACAAGGCATGCAGATCACCAAAGGTGATGTTCTCGCTGAAACCAAAGGTATTTTTGGTTTGATGAAGTCGAAAGTGCTCAGCGACCACTCGGGTGTCGTGGAGAGCATTTCGGACACCACCGGCCAGTTGATTTTGCGGGGGCCCTCCACGCCGGTGGAAGTCTTGGCCTACTTGCCCGGCAAAGTCGTGGAAGTGCTCGATGGCGAAGGGGTGGTCATCGAGAACCAGGTGGCTTTGATCCAAGGCATCTTTGGGATCGGTGGTGAAGCCTTCGGTCCCATCTGCATGGCCACGTCTTCGCACGAGGAGGCCCTGGAGCCTTCACACATCACCGAGAACATGCGAGGCGCCATTGTGGTGGGCGGGGCTCGAGTTTCTCACGCGGCCGTACAACGTGCGATTGAAGTCGGTGTGGCGGGCATTGTGGCCGGCGGGGTCGATGACGCCGACTTGAAGGCCATGCTCGGATATGACCTTGGGGTGGCCATCACCGGATCAGAGCGGATCGGCCTGACCGTGGTGATTACCGAGGGTTTTGGTGAAATTGCGATGAGCGAACGCACCTTCCGCATCTTGCAACAACGCGAAGGCCGACAAGCCAGCGTGAACGGCGCCACCCAGATTCGAGCCGGGGTGATGCGGCCAGAAATCGTGATTCCTGTGGAAGCGAACGACACCGCCGACGATGCCGACAGCCAATGGGAAGCTGGCCAACTGGCCATCGGTCGCCCTCTGCGGGTGATTCGCGACCCGTGGTTCGGTCGAATCGGTACTGTGTCGTCATTGCCGGCCGAGCCGGCGGTCCTCGACTCGGGTTCACGAACCCGGGTTCTCGAAGTGGACTTCGGGAATGGGGAAAAAGCGATCGTCCCCCGGGCGAACGTGGAACTGATTGAGGCTTGAGGAGCCAACCATGACGTGCTTTTCTTTGACCAGCCTGTTGCTTGTCGCCGAGGAGGCCGCGGCTGCGGCTGAGACGGCCGAGAGCAGCGGGCTTCTCAACATGGACCGTCTGCCTTTGCTTGGTGTGGCCGTGTTCTTCGTGGCGGCGGTGGTGTTCTGGATTTCGGTGGCCCGTTCGGGCGGCCAAATCAAAGTCCGCGAGATCGCCGGACTGAAAGCCATCGAGGAGGCCGTAGGCCGGGCAACCGAAATGGGGCGTTCGGTGCTCTTTGTTCCCGGCATCCAAGATGTCTCGGAAATTCAAACCATCGCGGGCATCACGGTGCTTTCCAAAGTGGCCAAGACCGCAGCGGAGTACGACGCCAAGGTGGAAGTGCCGGTGGCACGAACCTTGGTCATGGTGACGGCACGCGAGACGGTCCAAGAAGCCTTCTTGGCGGCCGGACGACCCGACGCGTACAACGAAGACCTCATCTACTACGTCACCGACGAGCAGTTTGGTTACGTGGCGTATCTCTCGGGCATGATGGTTCGAGAAAAGCCCGCGGCTTGTATCTACATGGGCTGCTTCTATGCCGAATCTTTGATTCTGGCCGAGACGGGCAACTCGATCGGGGCCATTCAGGTTGCTGGTACGGCCATGCCCGCCCAGCTGCCCTTCTTTGTTGCGGCGTGTGACTACACCTTGATTGGTGAAGAGTTCTACGCCGCTTCCGCTTATCTCTCCGAATCGCCCGCGGAGCTTGGCTCCTTGAAAGGTCAAGACCTGGCCAAGGTGCTGGCTTTCGGTTTGATCGGCCTTGGTGCGCTGCTCGCCACCGCCACCCAGTTTGTGCCTTCCCTGCAGGGGGCCTTCGACTTCTTCACCGGAACCCTGCTCGGCTAAGGAGAACCCAACCATGATGAAACGAACCATCCCGATGCTTCTGGCCATGGCGGCCGGCATCGTCATGATCTTGGCGTACTTTTTCCCGCCGCTCACGCCACTGCAAGACAAGACCACCGTGTGGTTCAACATCTTGGCCGCAGTGGCCTTCATTCTTGGGGGGGGCAACCTGCTCAAAGTTCACTTGAAGAAAGTGAGCGATCGCCGAGAAGGTTGGGCGTACTCGATGATCACGTTGGCGGCTTTCGTCGGCGTGTTGGCCATCGGGTTGTTCAAAGTCGGCGTCAACCCACTGGATGAGTTTCCGGCCCAACGCATGGCCGGTGACTTCCGGGCCGAAGGATCTGGCTTCTGGTACGTCTACGAGTATGTCTTTGCTCCGCTGACGGCCACCATTTTCTCCATGCTGGCGTTCTACGTTGCTTCGGCCGCGTTCCGTGCGTTCCGGGCGAAGAATTTTGAAGCCATCTTGCTCTTGGGAACTGCCTTTGTCATTTTGCTGGGACGTACCGCCGCCGGTGTGTTCCTGACGGACTTCTTGCCCGAAGAGGGCATGTTGGCCAACTTCCGCTTGGAGAACTTGACCGTCTGGATCATGAACAATCCAGTGACGGCGGGGAACCGAGCCATCATGATTGGCATTGCCCTCGGTACCGCTTCGGTCTCACTGAAAATTCTCTTGGGCGTGGACCGCTCCTATCTCGGTGGAGGTGACTGATGTACGAGTTCCTGCGTGACTTAGACCGCCGGGTGATTTTCTCGTTGATGGCTTTGGCCGTTGCGGTTCCCATCCTTTTGCAGATCACCCCGCCCGAGAAAGCGACTCCGATCGTTCGCGATGCCTTCGAGACCATCGAAGCTCTGGAAGAGGGCGACCGGGTGTACATGGCTTTCGACTTCGACCCCGCCAGTGCGGGGGAGTTGCAACCCATGGCGACCGCATTTGTGCGTCATGCGTGCGAGAAGAAGTTGAAGATCTACTTCACCGCGCTGTGGCCCGTTGGCCCGCAGTTCATCAAGAACGCGGAGCGGGACGTGATTTCACGTGACTTCCCGGACATGGTGTACGGCGAGGATTATGTTGATCTGGGCTTCAAGACCGGCAACGAAGGCGTCATCAAGTTGGTCGCCAATGATCTTCGTACCCAGTACCCCCAAGATGCTCGGGGCACACCCATCGATGACATCCCCATGATGGAAGGCGTGGCGTCGATCCGTGACTTTGACGTCATCATGAACGTGTCCGCTGGATATCCCGGAACCAAAGAGTGGGTTCAGTATGCCGTGGCCAGTGCCCCCGACGATGTGAAGCTCGTCGCCGGATGTACTGGGGTCCAGGCTCCTTTGCTCTATCCGTACTACCCCCAGCAAATGTCTGGTTTGCTGGCGGCCATCAAAGGCGCCGCCGAATACGAGTCCCTCGTGTTGGGCAAATATGGCCGGGAAAATGAGCCGGGCATGTACCAGGAAGGCCTTCGCCGAATGGCTCCACAGCTGTCTGGTCACATCTTGATGGTGGGCCTGATTTTCGTCGGCAACTTGGTGTATTTCATGGCTCGAAAGCGAGGTGAGGCATGACTCATGCAACTCGAAGAGGCAACGCAACCTTTGGCGTTTTGTTGGTGCTCATTGGAGTCGCGATTGCGATCTTGAATGCCGTGGCATTCCACCCCGGTGCCGGCACCCAATGGACCAAGCGCACGGAGCATGTCCACACCCTCGAGGATGGCTCTGAAGTTCGATGGACTGAGCACGAAGCGGTGAGTGTCAAAGAAGGCCGAGAGATGGCCGCACTCGAACAGGATGCCGCCCCGCTCTTCTCCCGTACCGCGGGCTTGTGGGGCGCGGCAATTTTGACGCTCTGCATCTTCTCGTTCTTGCTGGGAGACAATCCCTTGTACAAAGCAGCCGAAGCCATTGTGGTGGGCGCTTCAGCGGCGTACTGGATGGTGATTGGCTTTTGGGAAACTATCGTTCCCAATTTGTTCGCAGGACTGTTCCCGGACTGGACTCGCGCCAATTTCATGCCCAAGCTTTCTGCTGAAGCATCGGTCGACTTCTTGTTGTTGATCCCTCTGGCGCTGTCGGTCTTGTTGTTGCTTCGTCTTGCCCCGAAGATTGGCTGGATCAGCCGTTGGCCCACCGCCTTCATCATTGGGGTGTTCTGTGGTCTCCGGTTTATCTCTTCGCTGGAAGCTGACTTCCTCAGCCAAATCGGACCAACCATCAAGCCCCTTATCGTGATGGGTGAAAATGGATTTGACCTCGAATCATCTTTCTCCAACATTGTTCTGGTGTTGGGCACGATGGCCTGCTTGGTCTACTTCTTCTTCAGCGTGGAACACAAAGGTGCCGTGGGCAAGGTGGCTCGTTCGGGCATTTGGATGCTCATGATCACCTTCGGCGCGGCCTTCGGATACACCGTGATGGGGCGGATTGCTCTGCTCGCGGGTCGGTTTGAATTCCTGTTTGACGACTGGCTGTGGTTGATTGATCCGAAGGATGCGCATCCTGCGCAGGCGTTCCTGCAGACGATTGCTCCTATGCTGACGTGATGTCTTCACTGATCTTGCTGGCGACGCTGGGCGTCGAATCTCTCCGAATTGGTGAGTGGACCTCGGTCTTCGACAACCTCGAAGGGCCGGCCGCCATCGCCCAGCATCCAGAAGGTGGCATCGTCATCGCCGATCGTCTGACCGGCAGCATTGATCGATTGGTTGCTTCTGGTGAGCTCACGAGATTGGCCGAAGGCTTCGCCGGTCCCGAAGGGGTCGCGGTGCATGCCACCGAGGGCTGGATGGTGGTGGCGGATACCGCCGCCGACCAAGTGCATGTGGTGACCGCCGATGGCACCCGAACCCTATTGGGTTCCAAAGGGACCAGCCAAGGCAGCTTTTGTGCCCCTCGGGGTGTGGCCATCTCCGCTGACGGCTCTCTGGCGATTGCCGATACCGGCAACGACCGCGTGGTTCTCATGCATCCCGATGGCCTGGGCACTTTTTCTGAGCAGCGTTTGATTCTTGGCGACTTCGAACAGCCCACCGATGTGCACTTCACCCCCAAAGGTGATCTTTTGGTGGCTGATTCGGGCAACGACCGAGTGGTGCAGGTGAAGCGGGGGGCGGCCCAAGCGCGAACCAACATCGGTGTCCACGGCGCGTTCCCCGGATTCTTGGACGAGCCCATCGCCATCACCTTTACCGATCGTCCGGTGGTCCTAGATCGCCGCAACCATCGCTTGCAAGCTTTGACCGGGGATGGTGAGGCGCAGTGGTTGTACGGCGAACACGCCTACGAATTCCGGGAAGCGGGCGGAAAGTTCCACTATCCGGATGATGTGGTGTTTGATGTCGACTCCAAACAAGCTTGGGTCTTGGAGCGAACCGAACGGCGGGTGCAACTGTTCAGTTTGGTGCCGCACGACCCAGCTCTTGAGGAATTTGTTCCACCACCGGCTGGGATGCGGGCCCACCTTGGTCCCCGCTGTGTGGTGGATGGTGACCTCCTCGTCATGACCGAACCCGAAGCCCAGCGCATCTTCCTTTTTGATGCGCGGGGGGAGATCCCGATCTTGATCGGTCAGTGGGGAGAGCGTGGTCGTGAAATGGGGCTGCTGATGCGCTCCGAAGCCATCGCGCTTGATGCCACCAACCAGCGGGTTTATTTGGCTGACCGGGTGAACGAACGGTTGGTGGAATTGGCCTTCGATTGGGACGGCACGGTGGGCTACGCCGAAAATCGTTTCCGCATGGTTCGTTCCATTGATTTGGTGGCTTGGACCAAAGCTCGCCTTCCAGAGGCTTCGTGGACTTTGCGCCCCGATGACTTGTGGTTTGACGGGAATCAACTTCATTTTGCCGATGCCCGGAACGCACTGGTTGGGGTCTTTGACGAACGCTGGCGGCCGACCCTTTTGGCGGACGCCAGCACTGGTTTGTCTGCTCCTACTCAGGTGCGCAAGGATCCCAACGGGCAGTACGTCATTTTGGATGCCAACCGGCGTGCGTTGTTCGGCTTGGACCAAGAAGCAACGCGCTTGCAGGCCATTCCTACCGGCACCAAAGAGCCTGGCGGCTTTGTGTATCAAGCCGATGGCACCCTGTGTGTGACCGATCGGGCCGAAGACGAACTTGTTCGAATTCAAGCCAGTGGCCGTTCGGTGTTGGCCCAAACGGGAAGCGATCATGGCGAACTCTGGCAGCCGGCCGGGTTGGCGATCGCTCCGGATGGCCGATTGCTCGTGATGGATGTGGGAAATCACCGCGCGCAGGCCTTCGACGCCCAAGGCAAATGGTGTTTGACCTTTGGAACCGGCCGGGCGGTGACGCCAAAGACTCGGGATCTTCGCCGTCCGAGCCTATTATCTGAAGAGTGATACGCCCCCTTCTCTTCTTGTTGTCCTTCGTGATTGTTGGATGCACCTCCACTTCAGAAACATCTGAGGCTTCCACTGCTGCGTTGGATCCGGCACCGGAATCATGTTGTGACTTGTCCGTCGCTCCGGCCTCGGCCAACGCACGATTGACCGATGAACCCTTCCTTTCCAACGGCAAGAGTTGGCGGGTTCGCTTGGAACGCGAAGAGCCCATCAAGATGCGAGAGTTCTTCTCGATTGATGTTTGGGTCGAGTCTGCGGATCAGTTGGGGGTTCCGGCCGACGGAGTCACGGTACGCGTTGATGCCCGTATGCCTCACCACCGCCACGGCATGCTGTCGCCTTGCGAAGTGAGCCAAGTCGGACCCGGCCATTGGCGCTGCTCCGGCATGCGTTTGCACATGGTGGGTTACTGGGAATTCCACGTGGACATCGATGACGCTGGTTTGGTGGAACGGGCTCAGACTTCGATTGAGCTTGAATGATGTCCTCCATGGTTTTGCTGCTGGTCTTGGCACAGGTCACCGATTGGACGGCCGAAGAGCGGCGGTTGGCATCGACTTTTACTCCAGTACCAGCGGCGCCCAAGAGCCCGACCAACCGCTTCGCTGATGACCCCAACGCGGCCGCCGTCGGAGTTCGACTGTTCCATGACGAGCGGCTTTCGGCCAACGGAAAGATTTCCTGCGCGCATTGCCACCGGGTAGAGCACGCGTTCACCGACCAGAAGAGAGTTGCCGTCGGTCTCGGAACCGGCACCCGGAACACCATGTCATTGCTTGACGTCGCGCACGTTCGTCAGCCGTTCTGGGATGGCGCCGCCGACTCATTGTGGATGCAAGCCCTGGAGCCTTTTGAAGCGCCTTTGGAACATGGCATCGATCGGGTCACCGTCCTGCGGAAGATCGTTGAAGACGATCCGTTGCGTCAGGCGTTCACCAAGGTGTTCGGTCCACTCCCTGATGTGTCAGACCATTCAAGGTTCCCTGCCGCCACCCCTCGCGCGGAGGCTCCGCTTGCGTTGCGCGAGGCTTGGTCCGGCATGAAGTCCGATGATCAAGCCTTGGTGAATGCGGCCTACGCCAATGTGGGCAAAGCCATTGAAGCCTTCGAACGCACCTTGGTCGCTCCACCAGCACCGTTTGATGCCTTTGCCGCCGCCCTTGCTTCTGGTGACGACCAAGCGGCAGCACAAGCGATTTCCCCGGCGGCCCAGCGCGGTTTCCGAATCTTTTTGGCGGCGGGCTGCCGCAATTGCCACTCGGGGCCTCGCTTCACCGACGAAGGCTTCCACAGCAACGGCACGCCGCCCACGGCGGGCCAACGACCCGACCCTGGGCGCTGGCTGGGGCACCCCAAAGTGTTGCGTTCAGCGTTCCGCGCCGATGGGATCCATTCGGACGATCGGGCCAGCGATCAAGCCCGAAGCACGGCATCCACCCCAAGGCAGCCGGACATGGTGGGCACCTTCAGAACGCCCACGTTGCGTCATCTCGAGCACACCGGCCCGTACATGCATGACGGCTCCATGGGCAGCCTGGAGGAGGTTGTGCGGCACTACAACCGTCTTGACGGCGCTATGCTCGATCATCATGGTGAGGCATTGCTCCAGCCGCTCGGTCTCGACGAGGCATCCGAATTGGACCTGGTGGCCTTCTTGCGCTCACTTTCTGGCCAAATTGACCGATAACCCACCAAATCTGGCGGGGAAAGCAACCGATGAGAGCATCCTTGCGGATGTATCAGCTGTGAAGAACGACCCAAAACACCGATTCGTCGTCAGTTCGCTGGCGGTGCTCCTCCTGTCCGGCACCACGCTTGCGCACGAGGACGACCCCAAAGCCAGCCATGTGCCGATCCCCAACACCATCGGCGCGTACGACGAGACCGACGGCCCCGCCCAACGCAACGCTCTGGGAGGCATCTCCGAAGGCGTCGTGTTGCGCAGTGCGATCCCGTTGTCGGGCTTGGGCAATGCCATTTCAGGTTCCGATTGTTGGGGCTACGTCTCACCCTCAGGACGCGAGTACGCGTTGGTCACCGTGTACGACGGCATGTTCGTCTACGAGATCACCGATCCTGGATCTCCCCAAGAGGTCGGTTTCATCTCTGGACCTAACAGCGATTGGCACGACGTCAAGGTGTACCAGGACCACTGCTACGTGGTGAGTGAAGGCGGTCAAGGCATCCAGGTGGTCTCGCTGGCCAACGTGGATTCGGGATCTGTCTCTTTGGTCAACACCGTGACGACGGGAGGGACCACGGCTTCTCACAATGTGGCCATCGACGAAGACAGCGGATTCTTGTACCGATGCGGAGGCGGCAACAACGGCCTTCGAATCTACAGCTTGTCGAATCCCGCCGCACCGGCTTTTGTGGGGCAGTGGGATACCCGCTATGTGCACGACGCTCAGATCGTGACCTACGACAGCGGCCCATGGGCAGGACGACAGATCGCGTTCTGTTGCTCTGGATTCAATGGTGGCAGCGTGGACACGGGCCTTGACATCTTGGATGTCACCAACAAATCCAACATTCAAGTGTTGTCCAACTTGGTGTACCCCTCTGGGCGGTACTCGCACCAATGCTGGATCGATGAGGAACGCAAATACGTCTATCTCAACGACGAACTGGACGAAGGCAACAACGCCCCGTTCACCAAGACGTTTGTGTTCAATGTTGAGGATCTGCAGAATCCGTTCTTGGCCTCGACCTTCGACAACGGCAACACCGCCATTGGTCACAACCTGTACATCAAAGGCAACTTGCTGTACGAAGCCAACTACACCAGTGGCATGCGGGTGTTCGACTTGGGCCAAAATCCCTTGGATCCCCCCGAGATTGCGTACTACGACACCATTCCGTCCACCGATGCCGCGTCATTCAATGGTCTTTGGAGCATTTTCCCGTACTTCCCCAGCGGAACGGTCATCGGGTCGGACTTCGACGCGGGCTTCTTTGTCTGGACCGTGGCGCAGCCCATCGGGTTGAGCTTGGATGCCAACCCAGGGGAATTCCTCCCCTCGGCCGGGTTCGAAGCCTCGGTCCAAATCAGTGTGCCTCAGTCCGGCACTTTGGATCCCAGCAGTCCGAAATTGTTGTGGTCGATCGACGGCGCCGCCAACGATTCTCCGCTGGTGTACCAATCCGCTTCCGATCGCTGGGTTGCCTCGACGGGTCCATTGCCGTGCAATGCCAATGTGGTGTGGTCGGTTGAAGTTGCCAACGACGAGGGACTTTCGTTCGCGCTGGGTCCTTTCAGCGGCGTGGTCGCGGACAGTTCTGACGTGGCGTTCGAAGACGATTTTGAGACCAACCAAGGTTGGACCGTCAGCGGCACCGCCACCGATGGCGGTTGGACCCGTGGCGCGCCAATCACCAACTGTGATCGTGGCAATCCCACCAACACCCCCAATGGAACGTCAGCGTGCTTCCTGACGGACAACTCCAACAACGGGGGGGATTGCAACAGTGACGTTGACGACGGTGACACCATTCTGACCTCGCCCATTTTGGATGCCAGCGATCCCTCCACGGTGGTCTCCTACTGGCGGTGGCACAACAACTCACCTCCCAATGGCGCTTCCCCAAACCAAGACCCCTTCAATGTGCAGTGTTCTTCCAATGGTGGGGCCAGCTGGGTCGCTTTGGAAACGGTGCAGGGGAATTCGCCTGAAGCCAACGGTGGCTGGTTCCGCAAGCAGTTCCTGATCTCCGATTTCGTGCCCAACACGGCATCGTTCCGCATCAGATTCATCAGTGCCGATATTGGCGACGGCTCCATCGTGGAGTCGGCGGTGGACGGTTTTGCCCTGACCACACTGACATGTGATGAGACTCCCCCTGCGATCCCCGGAGACGTGGATGGTGACGGGGACGTTGATTTCGACGACTTGATTGGACTTTTGGCCGCTTGGGGCCCTTGTGGTCCGCCCTGCCCACCCGACGTGGATGGCAATGGTTCGGTCGGTTTCTCGGACCTCTTGACCCTCTTGGGCAACTGGGGTTGATTGCACCCGATTTTTCGGGACACTAAACACGGTGGATGGTGCTCCGGGGGCAGGCCCCGTTTGCGGTTCCAGGAGGGGATCCATGTTCCATTGCGCCGGTTTGGTCGGTTTGTCTTTGCTCATTCAACTGCAGACACCAGAGGTGTACCGACACCAACCGGTGGATTCGGGCGTGATCCACGTGCCAGCCGACGTCGAAGGACGCGAAGTGGTGTGGTCCCATGTCGTGCGTCAGCGAGATGCCGCCTGGCTGCGTCTGAACTTCAGCGCGGTCCAGCTCGACAGTCGATCGCTGCTTCGGGTGGAATCCTTGCAAGACGGTGCGATTCAGCGACTGAACCATGATCGTTTGGTGGAGTGGCAAAACACCACGGCGTATTTCAATGGAAACGCGGTGCGCATTGATCTTTTGGCAGGACCAGGTTCGTCCTCTCGGGTGCAACTGGATGGCGTGTGGACTCAAGCCGAACCAGGTCTGTCCACCACGGTCTGCTTCGATGACGATCGTTCCGAATCTTCGGATCCTCGGTTGGCCCGCTTGATGCCCATTCTGTGCACGGGATTTTTGATCAATGATCCCGGCCGCAACTTTTTGACGGCTGGTCACTGCTCCGAAAACACATCCCTGTTGAACGTGGCCCAGTTCAATGTGCCACCCAGTGATGTGGTGGGCAACCCCCAGCACCCCGATCCCATTCATCAGTACGCGATCGATACCCAAAGCATCCAAAACTCCCCGGTCACCGAGCAGGGTGAAGATTGGACCCACTTTGCGTGCTTCCGCAATACCGAATCCAACCTCAAGCCATGGCAAGCCCAAGGGGCATGGTTTGATCGGGCCACCGCGACGCAACCGGCGGATCAACGTCCGCTGCGCATCATTGGGTATGGCACGGTGGATGCACCTTTGCCACCCGAATTGAGTTGGATGCAAAAGCGGGCCGAAGGTCTTTTCCTGTTCAGCTTCGCGTACAGCTTGAGCCACAACTGCGACACCATGGGCGGTGACTCCGGATCACCGATCATCGATGCCACGACCGGAGATGTCCTGGGTATTCACACCAACGGCGGTTGCACCAGCAGTGGCGGATTTAACAGTGGTATGTGGGTGACCCGACCCGAACTGATCTCAGCCATCTCCAACCCTCAAGGTGAGGCTGTCCCCGAGACCGACTTTGTCCTGTCGTTGGTGGAGCCTTTGCCGGATCGAATCGATGCCGTGGGCGCGACCATTGATTTCAAGGTTGAGCCTATTGGATCACCCATGCCCTCGATCGCGGACCTCAGTGTTCGTCTGGACCAAGGTGTCGGGGCCGGTTTTGAAGAGTGCACCTTGGTGGATCTCGGCGACGGTGTTGTTCGTGCGGCGCTTCCAGCCTTGCCGTGTGGTGCTACTGTGGGTTTGTATTTTGAAGCCAAGAATCTTGCCGGCGAAGCCACCCGACTTCCGGAAGGCGCTCCCGCGGCATTGCTCACCACGCTGGTGGCCAACGATGAAGTCACCAGTTTTTCCGATGACTTCCAAACCGACCAAGGCTGGACGGTTGAGAATGGCACTGGCTTGATTGACGGAGGGTGGACCCGCGGGGCTCCCGCCGGATACGGCGATCGAGGCGACCCGGTGGCTGACGCTGATGGTTCGGGATCATGTTGGTTGACTGACAACGTGCCCGGCAACTCCGATGTGGATGGTGGCCCCACCACGCTCATCTCGCCTTCGATGACCGTCGGGGGGGCGGATCACGAATTGGTGTATGCCCGGTGGTTCTACGACGGAGACTTTGAAAACCAACTCGATGACTTCCTGCTGGTTGAAATCAGTGGTGATGACGGGGCCACGTGGTCGGTCTTGGAGAACTACCAGCCACCCGCCGCACCCGGAGGCGGTTGGGAATTTGTCTCGTTCCCCATTTCTTCGCTGCCACTCCCTGAAATTCCCACCGAGTTGCGGATGCGGGTCAGCACCAGCGATGTGGGGTTGCCCTCGGTCATCGAGGCCGGTCTTGACGCGGTGCGCATCCGGACGGTGACCTGTGACAACGAGCCAGTTCCCGGCGATGTCGATGGTGATGGAGCCGCCACCTATCAGGACCTCATCCTGATCTTGGGTGCTTGGGGCCCCTGCGGCACGCCCTGTGCCACCGATCTCGATGGCAACGGCGTGACCGGATACCAAGACCTGCTGGTGGTGTTGGCCAACTGGTTTGGCTAAGAATCCGAGTAGGCTGTTGGAATGGACCTCCGTCCGTTCACGAGTCTTGTCGCGATGCTTTGCATGATTGGCCGCACGGAAGGTCCGGCGCGGTTCTCATCCGAAGCCATCAACGAGGGACGTGAAGAACATCGAAAGTTGCTGCCATGATGCGATTGTTCTCTCTTGCAGTTGTTCTTGTGTTGTTGGGCTGTGACGCCGAGCCCGAGGGTGATTTTGCCCCCAACGTTGCGGCACCACCGGAACCAGTGGACGACTCAGAAGGCCGGACCAGCGCTCTGGGCCAAGCCATGGATGCGGCGGAAAACATCGAATTGGAAATAGGCGAATACAACGACCGAATCCAACGGGCGGTGGACGAGGCCAACGCTGCCGCCGGCGGGAGCGGCAAAGAAGATTGACGCACGCTTCGGGAGTCGTCACAATCGACGTTTCCTCCCTTCCGGACAGGTGGCGGAGCGGCTGAACGCGCCGGATTCGAAATCCGGTTCACGGGTTTCCCGTGACGAGGGTTCGAATCCCTCTCTGTCCGCTTTTATGGGCCCATTCGGGCCCTTTTTTCGTGATGTGGGATCCCTTGACTGGTATCCGCCATGGACTAGACTGAAACCGGAGACGTGTGTCTCCTGATAAGAGAGAGATTCTTCCGCCCTTCGGGGTTTGTTCTTTTTCTTAACAGGAGAATCTCATGCAAAAAGCTCTGTGCACAACGCTTCTTGCCGCGGGGATGGCTTCCGCAGACGTGCTGACGATCGAAGTGGACGGCATCGCCGATCCCGCGTTCGGCAGTTTCTCGGGCCAGCTCTTCCTCGACACCGACACCGGTGTCCTCACGGGTCAAACCGTGTTGCCTCAGCTGTTCGGATCGACCATTGACTTCAATGGCTCTTTTGGTGGCGAAGGTACCTCTGGCGAAACCTCTCAAGGTTCCGTCACTGGCCCCAGCTATCAAGGCATTGGCACCCTGACCGTTCCTTTCACCGGTCAATTCGACTGGAACTTTGATGTGGTCTTTGGTTCCGGTGTTTCGATTGGTGATGCAGGTCTTGGAGTCGTGAACTTGCAAGGCTTTGATCCCATCAACCAAGGTGCCCTCGATGCAAACCTGAGCTTCAACTACACCGTGGTTCCTGCTCCAGGTGCGATAGCACTGCTCGGTCTCGCTGGCCTCGGCCGCCGTCGCCGCAGCTGAACCTCTTTGGTTTGAAATGAACAATCGCCCCGGCCAATGGCCGGGGCGATTTTCGTTTCACCGGTTGGAATGAGGCTTAGCCTTCCGAGCAAATGCCCCAGCTTGAAAGGATCGCAAGGATGTCGCCGAAGTCGGTCGAGCCGTTGCCGTCGACATCACCATCAGGCGTGCCCCAGGAAGACAAGGCCGCCAAGATGTCTCCGAAGTCCACACTGCCGCTTTCGTCGAGGTCCTCGGGACAAGCGGGTGGCGGTGGTGGTGCATCAGAGAACTCAAGAATCGCATGGGTGGCGTTGAATTGATCTCGGATGTCGTTCCAGAATCCACCGGGAAGCATTTGAACAACATCTTCTCCCACCGGGCTGTCGTTGGGTTCCGCACCACCCCAGCGGTCGTAGGTCAACGCGGCCCCATTGATCCAGCCCCATCCGCCAGCCGGTTCGATGCTGCCCGGTGCTTGCACCAAGCCGATGGCCAAGAGCGCACCGTCGGGCAAGTTGTCTCCGAGTGGAGCGGCCGCGTCCAATTCTGCTTCGGTCTCAAAGCATGCCAATTGGCCACCTTGGGTCACGGCGAACTCTTGCAACTCGGTCCATGACATGCCGCCGCGGGTGCGATACCGCACAAACCGGTTGGATCCCAGGACGACTTCGTCTTCGGCGATGGGGGTGTCGTCGTCGGCGGGGAATTCCACCAGCATTTGGGTGTAGGTCCCATCGATGATGTCGTTGAAGCCTCCGCCGAATTGGAACTCGGCGAAGTCTTCGGATGATCCGCCATTGCTGTTGTTCGGTTCACCGGCATTCCAAGCGGCCCAGCGGACGGGGCCGCCTTCCCACCAAATCCAGCCTCCACCGGGCTCGGAGTAATCCACTTGTCCAAAGTCTTGCACCAGCGAAGTGGCGGTGACCACGCCATCAAGAATTCGGCTGGAAAGCGACGCGAACACGAAGTCCCGTTCCGCTCGGGTTTCAAAGGCGACCAGCTTTCCACCCAGTGCATCGGCCGCTACGCGTGCGGCCTCCCAATTGGAGTTCACCGGGAGGCGGTGAATTTCATAGGTTCGGCCATTGCCTCCGCCAATTTCCGACCACGTGGCACACGCCAAGACACCGTTGTCGGGAAGCGGGGTCAAGGTGCCGTCGGATGTCCAATCGCTGTTGAAACCAAGATCGAAGGTCGCGCCGTCAAACGGGTTGTTCCCGATGACTCGGGTCACGCCGTTCCCTGAGATTTCAGCCGCGGTGTTGTCCTCCACGGAGAACATCGCTTGAATGACCCATTCGTAAGGGCCAACTCCGGGAATATCACCCAAGATGTCACCGAAGACTTCAAAGCTGCAGCCATCGATGAGCGAGGCGGTTCCCGTGATGGTGGCGGGGGGCACCGCGGTGAACTGCAACACGCCGGTGGCCGGACAACTTCCAGGCCAGTTGGTGGTGTCGAGGTCAATGGTGGCGGTGTAGGGACCGAACCCATTCTGACCTTCACCGGAAATATTGATGGACAAGGACTGGGCGGCGCTCATCGAGGCACATGCCAGTACGAGGGCGGTTGAGGTACGGATCATGGCGAATCTCCTTCAAAGTGGAGCATAAACCGCCAGCGGATCAGGTCAAGGTGATCCCGGGAGTTCCTTCTCGAACGTCTGAGAAAGAAGCTCTTCGTACACCGCCAAGGTGGACCGTTGCATCTGGTCCAGGGTGAAGGGGTGCTCGGTGGCGATGGTTGGGGGGGTGCGAAGAAAATCAGCCACGGTCTGGGTGGCCCGCTCGAGATCCCCCACGGGGACCCGTCCGGATGGCAACATGATTTCCAACTGTTCGGCCGCGCCTCCGTGGTCGTAGGCCACCACGGGGGTGCCCAAACTGAGGGATTCCACGATCACCCGGCCGAAGGCTTCGGGCTTCTCGGTCAAGCTGAGCGAGACATCGGAAACGGCCAAAATCTCTCGGATGTCTTTGCGGTGGCCAAGGAAGATCACGCGATCTTGAACGCCCAGCGCTGCCGCTCTCATCTCGAGCTCTTGGCGGAACCCGTCCTTGCCGTCTTTGACTTCACCAACCAAAAGCAAAGCGACGTCGTGCCCCTCTTGAATCAGTTGAGCCAAGACTTCGACACCGGCCAGCTGACCTTTCCACCGGGTGATCCGCGCGGGGATGGTGATGAGTTTGGTGTTTTCGGTGGTGCCCGGGAGGTCCTGACGAAAAGTCGTGCGCCATTCTGAATCGGGGCGATGCCCTCGAGGGTGGTCTTCAGGCGCGATCCCGCGATGAATCACTCGAATACACGAGGGATCAACCCCGCGGTAATTGTCCAAGATGTACCGTCGAATCATGTGGGAAACCGCGATGACCCGTTCACCTCGAGTCATGATGTTGCTGTACGCGTTGACGGAGTAGGGGCCATGCACGGTGGTCATGAAACGGGGGCGATCATCTTGAGGCAAGCCGCGCCAAGCCATCCATGCCATCCACGCGGGCATACGCGAACGAACATGAAGGACGTCAGGCCTGAGTTCTCGAAGAAAGCGCCGGAAGGGACGGATGTGGCGGAGCGTGAGCACTGACTTTCGGCCAAGATCCCAAGTCACATGCTCGGAGCCCTCTGCTTGGAGCTGACCCACCAAACGGCCGCCCCCAGAAACCACGACCGACCTCCAGCCAGCTTGCACGATGGCGCGGCCAATTTCCAACGTCCCTCGTTCCACACCTCCAGATTCGAGGGCAGGAAGCACTTGCACGATGGTGGGGGTGTGGTCACTCACCGAGGTGCTCCGGAAAGAAACGTGAAAGGATTTCTTTGGCGACGCGTTTGGACTCGTTGAGGGGTACGCCCGACCGGCCCGTGTTGATCATGTTGGTGTCTTCGAGCTGAGCAACGGCCCGGGCGACTTTGGATTTGGGATTCGGTGCCATGGGCACCGTGTGGACCGCAGCCCCAGCCGTGATGGCATCGGCCAACATCGAGACGCTGTCCGGCGTCACCAAGATCAGTGGTGCGTGCGCCAAGAAGGATTCGTAACGCGGTCGGTCTACCGATGATGGCTCGTGTACTTCTGAGTTTGCTGGCAAGTGACCAATGGTGTCCGGCGGCGTTCGACGCGACGTGATGACATCGAAACCAGACCCATCGTCCAGTTGGGTCATGGCGTCACGAAGTGAATGAATGTCCCAGGAAAAATGTCTCGAGGGTCCTCCAACCAGTGCGAGGGGGCGACCGCTTCGTTCGTGGCCAGTGGGTTGAATGGTGGTTGGGGCCAAGACGGTACGAATGATCTTGGGATGCGATTTCATCCGGTCGTGGTTGGGAACCACAGCAAGGTCATAGCCGAAGGTCCAAAGCGTGGGTCGCATCAACACCACCGATCTTGCTTTGGTTTGAATCTTGGCTTTGAGCATGGGCACATGGACCCGTCGTCCCGCGCCCAATAACAGATCGGGGTGAAACGCACCATGGGGCTCTGTGTTTTGTCCAACATGACGTTCTCGAACGGAGACTTCGGTCAGAGAACTGAGTGCGGAGAGGACCCCGCGTGTTTGAAATTGGTGACCCGGTCGGGTGTCGAAGAAAGCCAGGATGTTCAGGGGTTTCGGCATGAAGGTCGTGGTTTGATTCGAGAGGATAGGATAAATCCGTGCCCGAGCCGACACCCGCTGTACTGGTCCTTGGTGACACGAGAGGCTTGCTGCATCATGGCTGTGAGTTGGTGCTTGAAGGTCTGCTGCAACTTATTCAAGAAGCTGGCGCAACCAAAGTTGATGTTGTGCCTGGATTGCAAGGAAAGACCGACAGGTCGGATGTCCGTCATGCGGAACTGGTTGTGTTGAACGGCGAGGGCATGTTGCACCACGACCGGCCGGTGGTTGAGGAGACGTTGGCTTTGGCCGAGGACCGGCGTCGCCGAGGTCTTCGCACCAAATTGGTCAACTTCTCTTGGTTTCACAACCGCCAATCATCGACGCAGCGCCTGGTCGCTTTTGAGGGTCTCGCGCCTCGTGACGGAAGCACGGCGGCAACGCTTCGGGAGGCAGGACATTCTTTCTTCCTGATGACCGATGTGGCGGCCCACCAAACTCTTCGGATGGTCCATCCACCTGAACAGCGCTGCGGGATTGTGGTCGGCGATTCGACCCAGCCAAGCGTGGCTCGCGCTTTGCGAAAGTTGGCTCAACATCGGTGCTGGTCATTGGCACCCGTTCTGATACCTCCGGGAGAACGATCTGGTCGAAAGGCCAGAAAAATTGCGAGGAGACTCCAAGCCAGCCGGTTGGTTGGGTCATGGATCTTGTCCGATCGCTACCGCGGCCACCGAGATGGTGATGCCAAGACTGTTGACCACCTTCAGAAGTTGGGGAAAGCCGAGGGTGTGGTGACGGGACGATTCCATCAAGTGTGCATGGCATTGGCGCTTGGCACCCCGTTTCTTGCCGTGGGATCCAATACCGCAAAGATCGAGGCGCTTTGCGGCGATGTTGGATTGGATCCAACGCGCCGAATGGTTGATCCGGAAGAAATTGCCAACGTGCACAGTGTCCCTCCGCTGAGTGATCAAGAACAAAGGTGTCTTGATGATTGGCGCCGTGGATTGCCATCGCAATGGGATCGTTTGCGTGATTGGATTGTGTCATGACGGACCTCGAACGCGTTCTGATCGTTCTCGACGACAAGTCTGGCCACCGGTCCAAAGCCGAAGGGGTGGTCGCGGCACTTCAAAGAAGATTGGACCTTGAGGTTTGTTCTTGGTCTCCATCGTCTCGGACGTTTGCGATCGGGAAGGCGTTGCGGAGGACGATTCCTCAGCTCTGTTCCATGTTGGTCCCGTCGTGCTTCGAATCGATTGATCTTGTGGTTGGATCCGGCGGAAATACATTGGCTCACACCTTCGGGGCCATGAGGTCTCTGAATGCCAAGGGTCTCTTTGTGGGCTCGACCCGAGGTCTTGAGAACTACGACTTGCAGTCGGTTCATGCAGACCCCATGCGGGACTACGGTCACTTCTTTCCGGTGTTGCCTCCGAAGTTTGACATCAACTCTTTGTCCGAGGCTTGGTTGTCGTTTGCCGGTGAGGTGGGGCTTCCCTCGGAGGAAGCGTTTGATGTTTTGTTTTTCGGTGGAGATGGATCGGGTTGCAGCTGGGGGCCTGATGACCTGCAGTCGATCCTCGAGTTGATCAAGTCATCTTTTGACCAAACGGGGCGTCGATGGTTGATCTCGACTTCGAGACGGACACCATTGTGGCTGGAGCAAGAATTGCGGCGCAACATCCCCGAAGCAGCCATCGCTGATGCCTGCTGGTTTGGTCAGGGTGATCAGAGAAGAGTTGTTCAGCCCTATTTGGGGGCAGCCAATCGAGTGTTCGTGTCCATGGATTCTGCCACCATGATGCATGAGGCCCTTTTTTCAGGTCGACCAGTTTCGATTGTTGGTGACCTCAATCAGATCGCCAGCCGTCCTCACCGAGCTTCGGTCGATGGACTTGTTCAAGCCGGTCTGCTTGCCCAAGATCCTCTCAATCCAGAAACGTATCTTGACGACTTCGCCGATCAGCTTCTCCGCACGATGGGTCTGTCTGGTTCCGGGTCCTCAAAGCGGTAACCCATGGTCTCAATCTCAAAGGCGAAGTGCTTGGCGACCGCATCCCTGGTGTCTTGGTCGTACCAATCTCGATAGTCCCCGCGTGATCGCCCCGACTTGGTTTTCTCTCTTGGCAGGATGCCAATTGGTGGGGCTCCGATTTCTTGCAGGACTTCTTGAAGTTTCTCTTCGACATTCCGATGGTCAAGCACGCAGGAGACAATCTGTTGTCCACCATGAGACCAAAGCTTTCCGTCTTTGGGCAGGCGGTGTGGTTTGTGCTGAATCCAGTTTCGGAACGAGTCAAGCTTTCGTCCTTGACCAACGGTTTTCCACTGGTAGTAGGAGACCACTTTCTCCCAAGGGTTCCGCTCGAAGCAAAAGCTGAAGTATTGATCAAACTCTGACGAGCCCATCAATTCACGTACCCGCTGCGCCGGCATGTGCTCCCAGAAGTACGGGGCCACCAGTTGTGATGTGCGTGAGATGAATTTTCGAACGAACTTGTTCTTCGCGTAGAGGGTGCTCATTCGCGACGGACCGTGGTAGTTCCGCGACTCGGTTTCACCGCCATCGTCCGTTTTCATAGGCGTCACCACATCCTGTGGTCCACAGATGCCTTCCAAGGCCACCTCAACACTGCTTCCGGCCGTTTTGTGTGTCTTGATGAAAATGAAGTTGTGCGTGTGAGACAGAATCATTGTTGGAGACATCTCTCGAGCAGCAGACTTTGGAACATCACTTGCACTCCATGTGCCGACAGGTGGTCGTCGTCCCAATAGTACGGGCCATCTTGATCTCCCAACATTGTGTGGTTCGCCTCATCAACCGGGACATGAGGTTCGACGCACACGACGCCTTCGCTGAATCGGGACGGATCAAATGGTGTTTGCTGTACGTACGGTATGCCGGTGGGCGCTGGTCCTTCCATTTGTTCATACCACGACCAGAATTTCACTCGTGGGTTGCCTTTCTGAAGAGGTGCCTCAAACAACACGATGACTTCTTCTGTATGCGGGGCAATCTGATCGATGGTCTCTTGAAGGTGGTGTTGGACATCAACAATTTGGTTGCCCTCCTCGGTGGTGAGCAGCTTGCTCGATTCATAGTTGGACCACCGGGCTGCGAGCAGAATCTTTTTGGGTCGATACTTCTGGATGAACTGCAGACCTTTCTGATTCCAATCCAGATAATCCGACTTCTTTTTGTCGGTTCTCACCACGTTGAGGATGGGCGCCGTACCTGACTTGTTCCAGAGAGCCATGGTTGTCCCGCACTCTTGGCGGATGTTTCCCAGTGCTGGGCCGAGTGCCATTCCGTGGCTGTCACCCCAAACGAAGAGTTCAGGAGAGGCTTTGGTGTCAGGTGACCACCCAATTCCAATTGGCTCGCAGTCTTTCGTCCAAGTCTTCCCGGTGTAGCCATAAACATTGAGGTCGCTTTTCTCATTCTCGAGGGCGCGAACTTCTTGAGGCCACAGCACTCCACTTGGAATCCACGAATCGGCGGAACCGCTGAAGGCCAAAATGGACAGCACCCAAACTGCCATGCACTGCAAAAAGGTTTTGGGCGTGGTCAACAGGCTTTGGTATCGGATTGGATTTTCAAAATATTTCCAAGACAGCACCGATACACCAACCGCTGCCATCACTCCCAGCACGCCCGTCACAGTGTCAATCTCCCCAAGACGGTAGAGCGTGATGGCCAAAATGGGCCAATGCCAAAGGTACAGCCCATAAGAGATTTTTCCTTGGAAGGTGATCCATCTGGAGGTCATCAGTCGGCTGAGCCATTCATCCTTTGGCCATGCACTCGCCAGCAGTACTGCGGTGGCCATGGTGACAGGGACGGCGTTCCACCCAGGGAATGATGAATCTTCGTTCAGATAGACTGAAGAGGCCAGAATCGTAAGAAGGGCCATTCCTCTCACAGGGACTCCCCAGCGTCCAAAATCTCGTTGTGAATTCCAGGTGGCCGCCAACGTCCCGGCGAGCAGTTGCCACGCGCGGCTTGGAAGTCCGTAGTAGGACATGGTTGTAAATTCTGAAACACTGAGGGCGGACCACCAGAATGAAGCCATTGCCAGGACCAGCAGTCCAATCTGCTGGGTTGGCTTGCTGAACCTCTGAGTGCACATCAAGACTGCGGGGAGCAGTAAGTAGAACTGTTCCTCAACCGCTAGGGACCACATGTGCAGGAGAGGGACCGAGTCGCCACTGAAATAGTCGACCGTGTCAGCAAAATGAACATTGGCCAGCAAGATTTGCGTTTGAGTCAGAGCGTCCCAGTGCTGATCAAGATCCCTCTGAAACAGGAACAAGGGACAGGCCACCGCGGTGCATGTCATCATCAGCAATGCGGCGGGAAGAATTCTTCTTGACCGTCGCTCGATGAAACGGCCCCAAGCAAATTCATGCCCCCGAACGCTATCGAGCAGTCGACCTCCAACCAGAAAACCAGAGATTGTGAAGAAGACGTCGACTCCGATGAATCCGCCAGGGCACGCAAGCCCAGCGTGATGCAGCACCACCAGCCAGACTGCAATCCCGCGCAGTCCATCAATTTCTGGGCGGTAGGCGTTCATTCAGGGGTGGATGTTAGAACAACGTCCGCCAGCCGATGGCCAACGCCCACTCGGTCTCAGCGCGATGATTGATGTCCTGTTGGACGGGAATCCGCAGGTTCGCTTCAAACGCGTGCCGGCGACCTTCATAGAGGATCCCGGGGCCAAGGGTCCATTCCCAATCACCGTTCTCTTCGTAGGGCAAGCTGGTTTCGACGGTGGCGTACCAGGCGTAGTCCGATGTGGTGCTGTAATCCTCGGGGAACAATCGGTACAGCACGCTGGATTGCACTTTCCACAGGTCGGCACCAGCATGGCCGGCCAAGATGGGGGGGCCGTCGTTCGCCACTTCACCGGTCTCCCACGAGATCCCGAGGTTTGTGCCCCAGCGGCCATCAATCTTTGTGTACACCACACCCAAGAACGGATCGAGGTTGTCGTCGATCTCAACGCCGCCGTAGACCGCCATTCGCTCGGTTGAAATGATCCCCAGATCCTTTCGATAGAAGCGGTGCTTGAACATGAGGTGGGGGTCGTGTTGGCTTTTTCGATCGTCGAAATTCAAGCTGGTTTCGAATTTCAACATCACCGACCAGTCCGCAGCGATTCCGGCCGCCAAGGATGCATTCTGCACCCCATGGGTCTTTGTTTCGCCGGTGGTTGGGTCCGCGTAGCCGATCAGTTGGGTCACGACGCGGGGAATGAACACGCCGGGTGAAGGCATGGTCGCCGCGGGCACTGAGATCGCTTCTTGTGCAGAGGCCGCGGTCGCGAGGAGCAGGACGCTCCCGAGAAGCCGAGCCCTCACGACGACAATTCCTCAATCTCCACCAAGGTGAATCCCGCCACCCAAATGGCTCGGGCGAGATTGCCTCGCGTCACGGGCGCACCGGGTTTCACTTTGATGCGGAAGGTGCCGCCGCCCATGTCGAGCATGGCGCCAGAGACGCCGGGAAGACGCTCGAGTTGGATTTCGGCGTTCGTCACACACTTGGGGCAACTCATGCCACGGATGTGCAGGGCCAAAGAGGTGGCCGTGATCAAGGTTGGGTCGTCTTGGGGCAGTCCGTCGCCGATCTCGCGATCCGCCGCCATGGGCGCGTCGGTGGACTCGATGGTTTGCTTGGAGTCCGAACATGAAACTGCGAAAAGAAGGCAAAGCAGGCGGACCATATGAAACTTCATCGGGTGGATCTCCTAATACTCAAGCCATTGTACGCGAGCCGTGAGATACCCCCAACCAACAATGGCTTGTCATTGTTGATTGGGAGCAGCGAATGATCACGCTGTCTTTCCGTTTGGTCTTGGTTCAGAAGAGGCCCGGCCAATCAGCAACCGTCCCACAATCGTTCTCTTGAAGAAGTACTGCCAAGGCAGATACAGCCCGACGGTGGTGATGAGGGTGATCAGACTGAACTTCAGAATGGGATCAAGATTCGTTTGGGCAAAGAAGTGTTGCAGGACCATCACCACCGGAAGGTGGGTGAGATACAGCCAGTACGACGCTTCGGAAATTTGGCGAACCCAAGACCGCTCTTCGGCCAGCAGGCTTCGGCACAGTCCCACCGCGGCAAAGATGCACGTCCAGACGTACACCGTTTGCTGCACCGCGGATTGCATGTGTGTGGTGGGCTCCATCAGGTACGCGGCGATGGCGATCCCTCCCGTGAGCCACCACAGATTTCCAAAGCGTTCGCTGGCTTTGGGCGTGAGGTAGATCAAGGAACCCGTCATAAAGAAAATGAATTCGTAC
>CAXBRK010000004.1:0-46005 GCA_963978155.1 uncultured Phycisphaera sp.
AACTGATTCGCTTCCCGGGCACCGCGGCGATGGTTTCTGTTTCGCCGGCCCAAGACACCGAAAGAGCTCGGCGATGGACCAACGTATCGCCTTCGACTTTGACCCCGAAGTACCACACGCTTCCGACGGACAAAATGATCAAACCAGAGTGAATCATCCACACGCCGAGATTGATCCGGTTGAATGGGATGCGGCGGATGGTCGTGACCGAAAGGTTGACACAAAACAGGCCCATCAGCAGGGCAAAGGGCCACCAGTTGAACCAGCGGAATTCGGAAAGATCAAATGCTTCTCGGAGTGGGAGCCAGGCATCCGGACGAAGCACATTCCAGTGCACCGGAAGACCCGCCGAACCGACAGCGCTGTACAGAAAAATCAGCACCATCAAAGTGATGCCGAGACGCACCGAAGAGAACAAATTGAGTAGTGATCGCAGCAATGCAGTTCCTAAGTCACGACTGTAGGCGACGGCTCAGCCTTCGCTGTGGTTGTAAACGCCGTGACCGGTTTTGTCTCCGAGGCGTCCCGCGGTCACCAACTGCCGAAGCAGTGGGCATGGGAAGAATTTCGAATCGCCCAATTCGCGATAAAGAACCATCATGATGTCGTGACAGACATCCAAGCCAATGAAATCGGCCAAACGCAACGGACCCATTGGGTGCGCGCACCCAAGTTTCATGATTTCATCGATGTGTTCTGGCTCGGCCACCCCTTCCATCCAAGCAAAAAAAGCTTCGTTGATCAGGGGCATCAAGACGCGATTCGACACAAAACCAGCGCGGTCGTTTGCCGGAACTGGTGTTTTGCCCATCGATTCGGCCAACCGCAGCGTGGCGTCCAAGGTGGCGTCACTGGTGGCCAGCCCGCGAATGACTTCCACCAACTTCATCACTGGAACCGGGTTGAAGAAATGCATCCCGATGACCCGGTCCTCCGCCCCCGGAACCGCGGTGGCAATCTCGGTAATGGAGATGCTGGAAGTATTGGTGGCCAGGATTGCGTCTTCGGACAGTCGTGATCGCAAGTCCGCGAAAATGGACTTTTTCAAATCAAGACGTTCACTGGCCGCCTCGATGGCGAAGCTGGCTCCGGCCACCGCATCGAGTGCATTGGCATACTCAATCCTCGCCGCCGCCGCGTCAGCCTCGGCCTGCGTCATCCGTTCTTTCTGGACATTTCGGGCGAGAGTCTTGGCGTGCAACGCTCGGGCTTTGTCCAAAGCTGCGTCACTGACATCAATCTGGACCGATTTCATGCCGCTGGTGGCGCCCACGAGGGCGATACCCGCGCCCATGGTTCCGGCCCCGACGACAGCAATTGAATTTGGGTGAGACATGGGGGATTTCCTCACAAATAGGAAGGCAAAGATCTGGCCCCAATTGTAGGTTTCTCTCCGTGATCCGAAGCACCTTGGCTCTGATTCTGGTGGGATGCGCTACGTCTCCGAACCAGCACCAGCTTGAGCTGAACGGCTCACCCCCCAACGTGGAAAGTCGACCGCTCCCCAGAACGTACTTTGCCGGGAGCAACACCCCCATTGTGGTGCGGTTGAAGGCAAAGCTGGAATCGCTGGGGGCCACCGAGGATCAACCACCCGCAGCGTTGGAAATCCACACCGAAGCGAGATCCAACGCGCCGCAGACCCTGTCCATTGGCGCGGTTCCCATGGGCCCACCTGCGTGGATTGGCATTCGGGAAACCGATGAGGGTCCAGCCTTCCGCGTGTTGTATGCACCGAATGGACTGGATGAATTGGAACGTGCCACCCTGGAACAGTTGCTCCTTGACCTCATGCAGGAAACGACCGCGGGGTCGCCAACTGGCGACCCCGCAGGATGAATCAAACTCAACGGCTCAGCTCAGTACTTAACGCCGCAGCCCCAGGAGCGCGTCTTGGATGGCTTGGGGTCTTCGCCCTTCTTGATGGCCTTCACGGCGTTGAGGACAAAATTCTCTCGGCCGGCTTGTTCTGAGAACGCCCCGTCATAACGAAGTTTGCCTTCCGCATCGATGACATACATGTGTGGCGTGGTTCGTGCACCGTAGTCCTTGCCAACCTTGCCACCGTGATCGATCAGCATGGGGGCTTTGATGTCCATCGCTTCAGCGCAGGCTTTGGCTTCTTTGATGACATCTTCTTTGCTCCACTTCGAGGAAGAATCAATCAGCAAGTACACGATGTTCTCGTCCACTTTCTTCAGGTCTTCCATGAGCTTCTTGACCTTTCCGGTGGAGTGCACCGAGCGGCCTGAAGCTTTCCCGGAATACGGGCAGCGAGCGCAGAACCATTCGAGCACCACGGTCTTGCCTTTGAAGTCGGACAACTTGTGGGCCTTGCCATTGGTGTCCATGAGTTCGAACGGTGGAGCCATCTTGCCAACTTCGGCAGGAATCGCCGCCTCGGCCGCCTTCGTCTTTGAAGAAGTCAAAAGGCCGGTGACCGGACACTTGCCGCCTTCGCTGGATGATTCCTCACCCTTGGGTGGAACGGCAATGAACGACAGGGCACACACGGTGCACAAAGTGGTTACTGAAAGCACAACAAATTCTCCATGGGATTCGTGGTTAGTTGTTCAACGTGGTGGAAAAAGCATAAGTCTCGCGGCCTTCGTCATCCGAAAAAATGAGCAAACCGTGGAGCGTGACGGTGCGTTCTTCTGGAAAATCCTGACGGCGAATATCGAGTGGGAACACCCATCCTCCATCCCGCCTCGAGGGATCGGCCCGGCCGAGAGAAACCGCGTCCAATGGCCGAAAAACAAGCTTGGGCGGCCCCACACGCCCCTCGGGGTGTTCGACCCACAGCGAGTCACCGAGAAGCTGGGAGCGTAAACGCCGCGCTGGAGCCAAGTGCTGGGCGTCTTTTTGGAGATCCAGAGCGTTCCCATTCGGCAATTGGGCCGGGACACGCAACGTGTTTGATTGCATGCCCAACAGACATGCCTCTTTGCACACCAACCAATCCAACTCGTACTTCAACTCAGCAGGTGATGCATCCGGGCGACGCAGCGGCACCTGAAACCGAACCGACCCGTGGTAGCCGTACACCGGGCCAAGTTCGGTCGAAATGCATTCTGGCGCCGGCAGAATCATGGGGCCAACGTGCCAGCCCTCCGGGGCATCAACTTGAAGCCGTGGTGGCGCCCCCCAAGAACCAGCATCCAACCAGTAGGTGTGCCAGTCTTCTTCGAGCTCCAACGCAATGACCAAGGTCAAGTCACGATCGGTCATCCGCCCCACGGCAGGTGCGCCCGCCACAACCGAAGACTGCACCCGGCACACTTCCTTGATGCTCGACGGCATGGACTCGTCGGCACCATGGACCGAGAGCACCACAGCCAGCATTGACCGAAGCATCAGGAGGCCGTCTCGGGAACCGGCTCGTCCACGATCACCAACTCTGGCGATTCCACTCGGGTGCCTTCTTCATCGGTTACGACGTACTTGAAGCCAGGACGAAGCGACCCCGCCGCCCAATGACCATCCGGACCAATGGCAATCACGCCCAATTGATCTTCCGGCTTGACGGGTTGCTCGGCAAGCACCAGTTCCAGCAAGTGGGCGATGGCCCGCGATGGATCAGCCCCCTGCCGCATGGATTCCACGACTGAGAATGATGCACAATTTCCGATCACCAACTCACCAGTCCCGGTGATCGTCGCCGCCCCATACCGGGGGTGGACGTACAAACCTGCTCCGGGAATCGGAGAGTCACCCACCCGCCCGGGTGTTTTCCAAGGCATCCCACTGGTGGTGCACACACCGGCCAAGCCCTGATCGTTCTGGGCCAAGACGCAAACGGTGTCGTGTCCGCCTTCGGTGCGATACAACCGCCCCAGTCCTGAGTCCCAGGGACGTTGACCGGGATCTTGTTGGGGGTCATCACGCCACGCTTCCCAGCGCTCACGTGCGGCCGGGGCCAACAGTTCTTCCTCGGGCAGACCATGTTGCATGGCGAACGCGTCGGCGCCAGGTCCCGCGATGATGCGGTGGGGACTCTTTTCCATCACCAAACGAGCGGCCGCCGCCGCTTGCCGAACTTTGGTCATGGCGATCGCGCTGCCGTGTTCTGCGGGTGAGCGCATCACCAACGCATCAAGCGAAACACCCCCGCTGGCGTCCGGAAGGCCGCCGTAGCCCACCGAATCCACCTCCGGATCGGCTTCGACCGCGTCCGCCACGTGCATGGCCGCGTCGAGCGGATCGCAGCCCGGGCCCAAACGGGCAAAGGCAGACTCGTGTTCGGGGCGAGAGAAAGACCAGGTGCTCAGCAAGAGTGACATTGCCTCAATCATAGGTCGGACGCGTAGACTCTCGGTGTGGCCCAACCGGATTCCCACGTTCACGACATGCTGCTTAGCGTTGGCTTGGCCTTCGCGGCCGGTATTCCGTTGGTCACCATCGCGAGGCGTATTGGGCTCCCCCCCATTTTGCTGCTCACAGCCGCCGGGGTTCTGATCGGCCCGGGCGTCTTGGGAGACGCCGCATTGGTGGACCCCGCAGACTTGGGACGAGGACTCGAAGTTCTGGTGGCTCTGGCGGTGGGTCTCATTCTCTTCGAGGGCGGATTGACCCTCGATCGTGGTGTTCTGCGGGAAGCCCCTGTGGTCATCACCCGACTGCTGACGGTCGGAGTGTTTGTCACGCTTTTGGTGGGCACGTTGGCTCTGGTCTTCTTGGCCGATCGACCGTGGCGGGAAGCGCTGCTCGGCGCGTCTTTGGTCGTGGTCACCGGACCAACGGTCATCGGGCCTCTGTTGAAGAGAGTCCGGCTCAACGAAAGACTGCACGGCATCTTGCACTGGGAAGGGGTTGTCATTGACCCCATTGGTGTTTTTGTCGCGTTGTTGTGTTTTGAAATCGCCATGTCGGATGAATCCGGCGGACTCACCGCGGTGGTTGATCTGGTGGTTCGAGTTCTGGGTGGTTCCATCATTGGCATCATTGGTGGTCGCATCCTGCTGTGGCTGCACCGCCGAGACCTGGTGCCCGCAGACCTCACCAACGTCTTCACGCTCTCCGTCGCCGTGGGCGTGTTCACAGTTGCTGAATCAATTCGCAGCGAAGCTGGTGTGCTGGCCGCCACCGTCGCCGGCTACACCCTTGGCTTCCAACGCCCCGAAAGGCTGCGCCACCTGCGAGCGTTCAAAGAAGAAATCGTGTTCCTGTTGATCGGAGCGCTGTTCATCCTGCTTGCCGGCCGCTTGGACTTCGAACGCTTCGAATCCTTTGGCGTGGGCGGCTTGCTCGCGGTTCTCGCGATGATGTTCGTCGCCCGACCGCTGTCCATTGTGCTGTGCACGTGGGGCAGCGATCTGGGATGGAACGAGCGGACGTTCTTGGCTTGGGTTGCTCCTCGCGGCATTGTCGCCGCGTCTATGGCGTCTTTGTTTGCCCTCGCTTTGGAACGAGCCAATCCTGACGATGTTGGCTTTGTTGAGACGTTCACCTGGTCGGTGATCTTGGCCACGATCTTGCTGCAAGCCACCACGGCTGGCCCCTTGGCTGGATTGCTCGGGCTCCGCCGCAAGCACCCCAAAGGATGGATCATTGTCGGCGCTCACAGTTTGGGAAGACGCATCGCTCACTTCGCAACCAACCAAGCCAAAGTTCCGGTGTTGCTGATCGATCAGAACAAACGGGCCATTCGAGAAGCCAAAGCCGAAGGGCTGCATGCCATCGAACAAGATGCTCGGCGCCCCGAGTTGGCGGAGCGTGCCGACTTCGCTCGCTTCGGCAACCTCTTGGCACTCACCGACAACGAGGATCTGAACGTCCGCCTTTGCGACATCTGGTCCGACATGCTTGGCAAACCAAATGTCTGGAGATGGGGCGGAGAAGAATCCGACAGCGGCAGTCGATTCGCACAAGGGCTGCCTCGTCCCGGTCTGATCTCCGCCGAGATGGAACGCGGCGATGCCAAGTTTGTGGTCGATCCGGACGACCACGGCGCTGGGGTATATCGAGTGGCCTCCGTCAACGACGACGTCATGGATTTGGCCCGGCCCGAGAACACCTCACAAATGGGATTGCACTTGATTCGAGAAGCGGACTATTTCCGCCAAGCGTTTCTTCCCGAGGGATTTGGCCCACTGCGTTCCAATGGCATCGAAGACATCTTGCACGAGCTGATGGACCGACTGGTGGCCGCTCGACCAGACATCAACCGAGAACAAATCTTGGCCGATCTGCTCTCGCGGGAACAACTGAACCCCACTTTTGTGGGTGATGGCGTTTGCATCCCACATACGCATGCTCGCGGACTGGACGAGCGGGTCTGTGTGCTTGGCATCGCTCCCGAAGGCACCTCCTACGGTCCACATCATGTGCGGCTGGTGTTCTTGCTGATCTCCCCCACGGGTGATCCGGAATCCCATTTGGCCACGCTGGCTGAAATTGGCCGAACCTGTTTGGACCCCTCCATTCGCCAAGCCTTGATGGATGCGTCGTCGGGCACCGAAGCGCTGCGGGTTGTGCAGGGAGCCCACGCTTGATCGCTTGGACCTGCGCCGTCTGCTGCTCCCTCATCCCGCCGGGCCCAGTTGAAGCCGAGGTCAAAGCAAGGATCGAAGCGCTCCCCGTGGGCCAAGGCACCCTCGTCGATTTGGCTTGGCCTGATGATGTTTTGGACGCACTGGTCGATCGGGTCATCGGTCAAAGTTGGCGCAGTTCCACGCAACATCCGCCACGGCAAGCTCTGGGCTTGCCACCGGAGCAGATCGCCGAATCGGTTGATCCCTGGGACCCTGAAGAACGGGCGTCGAGAATGACGTGGGGGAACGCGATCCGTCCCGCACAAGCCAATTTCTTCGGGAAAGAACGCACGACACCCGGCACTGTGGAACAAGCAGCGGTTTTGAAACAGCTCTCGACCGAAGGTCTTGCGGCCACCCTTCTGACCCATGCTGAGGAATCAGCCAATGTGGATCGCCTCTTGAACCTGGGCATTCCGCTCGACTTGGCCGGATTGTTCACTGGCCCCGATGGGAGCGCCGTCTTGGAGCGCATGCTCTCAGCCCCAACCGAGATCGAAGAACCACGCGCTGCGATTCAACTGCAATGGCCGACCACCACGCTTCAATTCTGTCATGACGACGGAAGCGATGCGTTCTCCGGTTGGCGGGCCCACTTGCCAGACCTCAGGTTGATTGACGGTCCAGGTGATGGGAGCGCGGCGGATCTCTTGCCCCGTTTTACTGGCACCATTGCAATCGCCGAAAACCAAACCATCTCCAAGACCACCGGGGTTCGCACCGTTGGTCGACCCGACCAGTGGGCCCGCGACAACGGACGTTTGGCCACCGATGGGCAAACCATGTACATGCTCCGTCCTCGCTGGGCATCGAGAGGAGATACCGGCACAGAATGGTGGCCCCCCGCGGAGTTCGCCGCCGAAAGTTACGTTCGGGCTGGACATGCTGTTTCACGGGCGACCGGTTTGCTGTGGCAAGGCGGAAACATCCTGTTGTTTCGAGAACGTGATGGCCGGTCGCACCTTTTGGTATCCACCACGACGCTCGCACGCAACCAAAGACTCGGACTGACCACCGAGGAATCGGCCCGGGCTCTCCAACGCACATTTGGGGCCGACACCGTCACCCCCCTCACCCCTTCAGGATTTCATCTGGACATCGAACTGTGTGTCATTCAATCACCAGGAGGTCCGGTGATGTTTGTGGCCGATCCCAAAGCCGCGGCAAAGCTGTTGTTGGAAAACGCATTTGGTGCACCGGCCACAACGCTGGAGCAGATCACCGAATACCGAGGTGTGATTGACCGCAATCCTCCAAACCCCATGAGTTCTCGGTTGCAACATGCTTGCGATCTTCTGTTGGCGGACGTGCTTTTGGCCAATGAATACGATCGAATGACACCGGAAGTTCGTTCGGCCTTCGCCGCAATAGTGCGCATGGTGGAACGACGAGAAACCATGGTGAACACCTTGCAATCGAAAGGCTATGAGGTCCGTCGGGTGCCCAGCTTTGTCTCGATCGGAAGACTCTGGGGGCCAGCCAACGCTTTGGTCACCAACAGCCATGTGTTCTGGCCACAGTTTGGGGCGGGGAGTGAACCCGCCGAAGCGTCGGCGGCTCGGGTGTTCGAGGGTCTGGGACGGGAGGTCCGTGGTCGTCCAGCCCGGGCCATTTTGGAACGAGACGGCGGCTTGCACTGCGCTTTGGAGCCCATTCCGGTCTTCAGAGCTCTGAACGATTGAACCCCCGCCAACGTCCGAGAATGGTCGAAAAAGCACGAGCGTCCGAGAAACCCAAGGGAATCGGTAAAAAGTCATCCGTTGACTCAAGGTGGCTCCGTATTCTTCAAGGGGGAATTCCTATGCGAAATACATTCATTCTTAGCGTCTCGGCCCTTTCTGCCGGTTTGATCCTCATCGGTTCCATGACCAATGCCGCGGATGTCGAGTTGGGCCAGTCGTCCCCGACCTCAGCCACCAACGGTTCGTCGCTGAATGCGGAACCCCTTGGCTCAGTTGGCCCTGATGTGGTGGTTTGGGACTTGCAGAGCTACACCAATTACAGCGCCTCTGGCGGTTACGACGCCTACAGCATTGGCACCGTGAGTTGCAATGTTGGCGACGAACCTCTGCTTTGGATCTCCAACAACAACCAGCACCCAGTCATTGGTCAATCGATGTACCGGTTGGCCCCGGGCCCCAACGGCCACCCCCGCATGGAGATGATTGGACAATCATGGTTGAAGCATGGCTTCTGCGCCCTGAGCCAGAGCGAGTGCGGGCCATGCCAAGCAACGTCATGCTCAACCCTTGGCGTCAACTGCTCTGATCCATACACCGCAAGTCGCAACGGCTCTCAAAGCACGTTGGGTCCCAAGTTCGAAGTGAACGCCACCACTGGCGTCTATCCCTATCCCCCCGCCAATCCCGTGTACAGCGGATCCACCGCTCGGCGGCTCCGGGTCCCCCAAAGCATGGTGACCAATGTCCCCTCCGGTTCGACCTTCTTTGTTGAAGGTCAATACGTCTGCCCAGACGACAACCCAACCCAAGGCGGCAACGGTGACAACAACATGTCCTACCGAGGCGTCAACCTCAACAACGGCGGGAACATCGTCGGCTTTACCACCGAAACCCAACTTGCCCTTCCCGCCCTTTCGGCTTGGAAGGCCGCGGACCCCGCCGTGAAATACCGCCGAATTGGCGTCCCTGGAATGGGCCAAATGATCGTGGCCTCTCGGTCCTACGACAATGGTGACGGCACTTGGGACTACGAATACGCGGTGTACAACCAGAACATTGATGCTTCGATTGGTCGACTGATCATTCCCACCAATGGTGACCCTATGGCCACCGCGTTTGGCTTTGCCTGCCCGGAGTACCACTCTGGAGAACCGTACGAACCCACGCCATGGGACAATTCGACCGATGCCAATGGCATTGTGTTCGCCACCGAGTCGTTTGCACAAAACGAGAACGCCAACGCCATCCGTTGGGGCACGACCTACAACTTCCGGTTCACCTCACCCTATCCCCCAAAGAACGGTCAAATTGAACTGGACTTCTTCAAAGACACCTCTGAACCAAATCAGTTTGCCCTGGTGGATGTCCCCGACGTGCCTGAAAATTGCGTCGGTGATATTGATGGCAATGGCAGTGTCGATTTTGAAGACCTGCTGACTTTGCTCTCGGCCTGGGACTCTGACAATCCCGAAGCGGATTTGGACGGCAGTGGCACGGTGGAGTTCAACGACCTTCTCACGCTGCTCTCCGCCTACGGCGACTGCTGAACACTCAGAATCACCATTCACCGAGGCCCCCGGAAATCCGGGGGCCTTTTTTTATGCCCTACACTTCCAACATGACTCAATCTGGAACAAAAGCTTCTGACAATCGTGGCCTGGCGGGTTTGACTGCCGGAGAAACATCAATTTGCGCCGTCAACCAAACCCAGCTGATCTATCGCGGATACGAAATCGCGGATCTCGCGGCGAATGCCTCCTTCGAAGAAGTGGCGTTTCTGCTGCTGGTCGGACACAAACCCAGCCCGCAGGAACTCGCAGACTTTGATGCCCGGCTCAAAGCCGCCCGCACACCACCCCCCGCAGCAACCGCACTGATTCGGGACATCGCCAAGAGCGCACCGGACACCCATCCCATGTCAGCATTGCGCACCGCGGTGTCCATGGCGGGACACCTCGACCCCGAGTGCGAAGACAACGGCCCAGAAGCCGAACTGGCCAAGTCGATTCGTCTCACCGCCATGATCCCCACGTTGATCGGCGCCCACCAAACCGCGCTGGATGGGAAGGATGAAGTGCAACCGGATCCTGAACTCAGTCACGCTGGCAACCTGCTGTGGTGCATGACGGGAGAAAAACCAGGAGAGTTGGCCACCAAAGTGATGGACGTGTCGCTGGTGCTCTACGCCGAACACGACTTCAACGCTTCCACCTTCACCAGCCGTGTGGTGGCTTCAACCAATTCGGACCTGCACTCCTCGGTGTGCGCCGCAATTGGCGCTCTCAAGGGCAACCTCCATGGTGGTGCCAATGAAGCCGCCATGGACATGCTGAATGAAATCATGGCGGATACCAAAGACGGTGCCCTTGATGTTGATGCCTGGATGCAACGGGCCTTCGAAGAGAAACGCAAACTGATGGGCTTTGGCCACCGGGTCTACAAAAATGGTGACCATCGCGCGGGCATCCTTCGGGACTGGGGGCGAAAATTCGCCGAAGCCGAAAAGCCATCGGCCATGCCACTTTTCGAATTGGGTGATGCCGTGCAAGGCATCATGCTTCGGGACAAGAACATTCATCCCAATGTCGATTTCCCTTGCGGGATGACCTACTTCTCCATGGGCATTCCGGTGCCGCAGTACACCCCCATCTTCGTGGCCAGTCGAATCACTGGCTGGTGTGCCCACATCATGGAGCAACACGCCAACAACCGCATCATTCGGCCCTTGGCGGAATACGTGGGACCAGAGTTGTCGAACTGGAACGACGAAAGAAGTACAAACTGATTGCGACTCCACGAAGTCCCGTCCCTAGGATCGAAGACTTCCCATGGAACCCGTCGCGAACGACATTCCGTGCCCGGACTGTGGCCAGCCCAGACCCGCCGGCGTGCGCTGCCCCGAGTGTGGGCTCCCCAGTGAAGCGGATGCTGCCGCCGCGCGTTTGGAACGAGTGTTTTTTCGACGGCTTCGCCGGGCCATCGCCATGTGCGCCAGCGTGTTGGCTTTGGGCACTTTCCTACTCATGCGGTGGGATGTCCCCCAACGCGACGTGTTGATTTCCGCGCTGCTGTTTGTGGGGTTTGCGATCATGGTGCCTCTGGCGAGAACACTGGCCAAAGATGTGGAAATCTCTGGCGCACCGCTTCCACCCCCAAAAGACCGATAACACCCAAGGGCTCTCTGTCTGCTGGGGACAATTGGTGGACAAAGAGACCGCGCCCGCAAAAATCACAAGATTTCGAGGTTTTCTGGGGCCCCAACCACAAGGGGTACAATGAATCACCCGATTTTGCCTGTGGAAACAACCATGCCAAGTACTGCAACTGCGATGAAAATTGTCTGCGACCGAACCGCCCTGGCCGACGCTGTGTCGTTGGTGTCTGGAGTGGTGGCCGCCCGAAGCCCTTCCCCAGTTCTTCAATGCCTTCGGCTGACCGCTGGCGATGGGCAGCTGCGTTTGTCCGCCACCGATCTCGAAATCGGAGTGGCGCAGTCCATTGACGAGGTGGACGTGCAGCAAGAAGGCGAAGTCTTGGTTCCCGCCGACAAGCTTTCACAGATCGTGAAAGCCAGTGACGATCCCACGCTCACTCTGGAAGCTGATGGCGATCGGCTCCGCATCCGGGGCCTCGGATCCAACTGGTCCTTGCACGGCTTCCCCGTCTCGGAAGCTCCAGAAGTGGAAGACTTCGACGAATCCATCACGGCCGATTACGAAGTGCCAGCCGTCATCCTCCGCAAACAAATCCAACGCACCTTGTTTGCCGCCGCCAACGAACAGTCCCGATATGCCATCAACGGCGTTCTGTTCGAACGAAGCGGACAAACCCTCCGTTGCGTGGCCACCGATGGCCGCCGACTGGCCCTTTCGTCGTGCTCGTGCGAAAAAACCACCGATCAAGACGGCAACACCATCGTGCCTTCCAAAGCCCTTCAACTCTTGGGCAAATTGTTGGATGCACGTGCTCAGGGTGAAGTGCGGGTTTCGATCCGAGAAGGACGGGCCCATTTCGGGATCGGCCACGGATCCCGGAACGCCACCATCACCACGACCTTGGTCGAGGGATCCTTCCCCCCCTGGTCCGATGTGGTCCCCAAAGACAATGACATCCACGTCACGATGGACACCAGTTCACTGGCGGGAGCGGTTCGCCGAGCCGCCCTGCTCACGAGCCAAGAGTCTCGCGGGGTCAAGTTGACGTTCTCCTCGGGAAGCCTGGTCATCACGTCACGAGCCCCAGATACGGGAGAGGCTGAGATCCGCGTGGATTGCAATTACGACGGCGATGAGTTGGCCATCGGGTTCAACCCCGGATACCTCACGGATGCCCTCAAGATCATCGACTCACCCGAAATCACCCTGAGCCTGAAGGGGCCCCAGAAGCCTGGGGTCTTGAAAGCAGATGGCGAGTTCGTCTACGTGGTGATGCCAGTCTCCCTCGACTGAGCCGATCCCCCCACACCTTCCAGAATTGGGGCCCTCCACAGGTCCTCCATCGGTTGCCGGAATGCATGCCAGCGGGGATACTTCGTCCTCATCCCCCCAACCCTGGAGCACCGCATGACCATCGAAGCCGCGATTCACGACAAAGCCATTCAGTTTTGCGGCGATGCCGTGGAAATGTGCGCCGCTGCCGGCAGTGGACACCCCACGACGGCCATGAGTATTTCTCATATCACAGCCGTGCTCACCCACCATGCCATGCGTTGGGTGCCTTCGGAACCTTGGCATCCTGGTTCTGATCGACTGGTGCTTTCCGAAGGACACGCGGTCCCCGCGGTGTATGCCGCCCTTGCCGATCTTGGCGCCGTGGTCGGGAAAGAAGGCAGCGAGTTCAGCCTGACGCGTGACCACTTGTTGACCTTGCGGGACACCGACTCGGTCCTCGATGGACACCCCAACCCCGCCGAAGGCATGCCTTTCTTTGATGCCGCCACCGGCTCATTGGGTCAAGGGCTTTCGGTCGCAGCGGGGATCGCGTTGGCAGCCTTGAAGGACGAAATGGATCGGAAGGTCTACTGCATCTTGGGCGATGGTGAAGCGCGAGAGGGCCAAGTCACCGAAGCGCTGGACTTCATCATCGATCACAACATCACCAACGTCCTCCCGATCTTCAACTGCAACGGTTACGGACAAGCCGATGCCACCAGCGGGCAGCAATCACCCGAGCGCATGGTGGCCAAGCTGCAAGCGATTGGGTTCACGGTGCTGGACATCGACGGACACGACCCGGCGGCCATCGTGGAAGCGATCGACGGCTTCAAGGCCGGCCCCGAACAGCCCATGGCCATCGTGGCCCGAACCGTCAAAGGCTGGGGGGCACCTTGTCTGCAAGGTCAGGGCTGGCACGGCAAAGTGGCCACGGGAACCCAACTCGAGCAGGTCCGTGAAGAACTGGGCTTGACTTCCATGAAGCTCACCAGCGCGATCTCGGGCGACGCGGTCCTTCGGATCGAACCACCGGCATCGACTCCCGAAGAGCAATTTGGCCCAGAAAACATGCCCACTCTGACCGAAGCCATGAACAGCATCGACAAGGGCTTGGTGCTGAAGAGCGGGAAGTTCGCCACCCGAAAAGCATTCGGCATGGCGCTCCGCATGTTGGCCCGAAATGACAAGCGAGTGTGGGCGTTGGATGCTGACACCCGGAACTCCACCTTCACCCAAGACTTCTTGGCCGAACCCGAAGCAACCGACAGGTTTGCCGAATGCAAGATCGCCGAGCAAAACATGGTCTCGGTGGCGGCAGGATTGGCCGCCGCTGAGAAGGTGCCCTTCTGTGCCTCCTTCTCGAAGTTCCTGACCCGCGCGTATGACCAAATCGAGATGGCCATCATTTCGAGAGCCAACATCAAAATTGTTGGCTCCCACTCGGGAATCTCCTTGGCGGCTGACGGTCCAAGTCAGATGTCACTTCCCGATATGGCGTGGTTCCGAAGCTTCACCACCGCCAAGACGGAAGATGGCGAGCCGCTGTGTTGGTTGCTTCAGCCGTCGGACGCCTACGCCGCGTACGGCTTGACGATGGCCATGGCCGAACACAACGGACCATGCCTCTTGCGCACCCACCGCCCCGACGTGGAACATCTCTACGACGACAACACGGTGTTCAATCTTGGGCTGTTTGAAGTTCTGACCGAAGGCCGAGATCTTCTGATCGTCTCCGCGGGGTACATGGTGCACGAGTGCAACCGAGCCATCGATTTGTTGGACAAAGCCGGCATCGATGCCACTTTGGTCGATCTCTATTCGATCCCGTTTGACGAAGACGCCCTGTTGGATTTGGCCAACGCCAATGGTGGCAACATCTTGGTGGTCGAAGACAACTTTGGCGCGGCCATCGGCTCGGCCGTGGCCGATGCCTGCACGGCCTCGGGCGACCCATTCACCATCGAACAGATGCACGTTCGCAAGATCCCCAAGAGCAGCCGCAGCGAAGACGATGTCTTGGCCCAATGCGGACTGGATGCCGCCAGCATTGCCAAGAAGGCCGGCTCCATGGTGGGCGTTGCCGTTCGTTCCTGATCGAGTCCGATGACTGCGGGCGTTTCCCCCATCGACTTGCACTGGCTTGACCGGCCGGGTGCCATTTCGGCGTGGGTGGTTCCAACCGAACAAGGTCCGGTCCTGATCGATCCTGGTCCCGCATCAACCCTCCCCGCACTGCAACAGGGCCTGGCAGACTTGGGCTGGACCTTGGAAGAACTGGCTGGGGTTCTGTTGACGCACATCCATCTGGATCACGCGGCCGCGGCCGGAGATCTTGCCGCCCTGAACATCCCGGTTCATGTGCATCCGGTTGGTCAACGTCATCTGGCTGATCCGTCCCGACTGATGGCCTCGGCCCACAAAATCTATGGAGATCAGCTCCCCCATCTCTTTGGCACCATGCGGCCGGTGCCCCCAAACCTGCTGCATGTGTTGGATCTTTCGGGGACCTTCACCATTGGGGGCGTCGCTTTCAAAGCCCACGAGACCTTGGGACACGCCAAGCATCATGTGGCCTACGAGTTTCAACACGACGACACGCGATATTTGGCGACCGGTGATGCTGCGGGCGGATTCGTCGCCGAAGCCCCCACCTTCGCGCCCGCCCAATTGCCGCCGCCCGATTTGGACTTGATGGCGTGGTGCCACAGTATTGACGTCATGGAACATGTCGAAGCAGACCAACTGCTGGTTGCTCATTTTGGCGCGTGCCCAAACCCCAAGGCACATCTGCATCGATTGCGGGAGTCGTTGCAACGGCAGTATCACTGCATCCGCGAAGCTGCAGACCCCCTCCACGCCTACCGCCACATGTTGGAAGCCGAAGCAACCGAGGCTGGCGTGCATGACCCAGACTGCATGCACCTGCGGCCGGCCGCGGTTGAGATGAACATTTCGGGGGTGCAGCATGCCGAACGAAAGAGCCGCCAATGAAGCCCGCCGACTGCATTGAGCTGGGGCACGGCCGCTGGATCCCCAAACATGCCATCAGCTTTGAAGCCATCCGCGCATCTGGCCCCGGGGGCCAGCATGTCAACAAAGTGGCGACCGCAGTACGAATGCGGGTGGTGCTTGAGCACGTCAAAGGATTGAACCCCGAGTCCCGGCAACGGCTCGTGGTCCTGCTGGGGAGACGAGAAAAAGATGGGATTGCGATGCTTCGCTCGGGTGCTTCTCGATCGCCGCAGACCAATCGACGCACCGCAATCAAGCGCTTTGCCGATCTGGTTCACGCGGCCGCATCTCCCCCTGTCGAACGGAAGCCAACCCAACCCACTCGATCTTCGGTACGAAAAAGGCTGTCGGACAAAAAGCACCACAGCGCGAAGAAAAGACAGCGTGGGGAACGTGATTTTGAAATGTGATCAGTGGACGCCGGTCGCTGGGTTCAAGCCGTCAGCTCAACTCCAGTGCGACCCTTTCGAACCACACCAATCTTGCGAACCGTCTCGCCCGCGGCTTCCAATTTCGCCGTCACACCTTCAGCGAAGGTGGGCCGAACAATGACGCAGTAGCCAATCCCCATATTGAAGACTTTCCACATTTCCGCCTCTGAAATTCGACCCGCCCGCTGCAGGACCCGGAACAGTGCCGGGACCTCACACGCCGATTTGGAGACCACCGCGCGGCAACCCTTGGGCAAAGCGCGAACCAAATTTCCAGGCAGACCACCACCGGTGATGTGGGCCATGCCACTGACGGGGCGTTTCACTTTGTACGCGCGCAGCATGGAGACAATGGACCGAACATAAATTCGGGTGGGCTCCAACAGCTGTTCGCCGAAGGTTCGTCCTTGGCCGTCCGATCGAGGGTGCTCGGCGTGCAAGTCGATCTTGGCTTTTTCCACAATCTTCCGAACCAAGGTGTATCCGTTGGAGTGGATGCCGCTGGACGTCAAACCCAAGATGACATCACCGGGACGGACACGTTCGGCGTCCACCACTCGAGAGAGTTCCGCCACGCCAACCGCAAAACCGGCAATGTCGTAATCGCCCTTGCGATAGATATCAGGCATCTCGGCGCATTCACCGCCCAGCAACGCGCAGTCGGCAAGTCGACACCCCTCAGCAACCCCGGTCACCAACTCGGCGGTGCGTTCTGGGTCTTGTCGGTGCAGACCCAAGTAGTCCAAGAAGAACAGAGGCTCCGCGCCTTGGCAGATCATGTCATTGACGTTCATCGCCACACAGTCAATGCCGACCGTGTGGTGGACGCCCAGATCGATGGCCAAACGCACCTTCGTGCCCACCCCATCCGTACACGCCACCAAGACGGGATCGCGATAGTTGCGTCGGAACAGTCGCTCGTTGAAGTCGAGGCGGAACATGCCCGCGAAAGCGCCGTACGCACCAATCACTCTGGGGCCATGGGTGGCCCGAACCGCCTTGGCAAACCGCTCGACCGCGGCATCACCAGCTTCGATATCCACCCCCGCATCGGCATATGTCAATCCACGAGAAGCCATGTGGACGAATTCTACCGCGTGGCGCCCCACTCGGAACGGCGGGAACTTTGGGTTCAGAGGACGAAACACCAAGCTCCCCGTCTACATTGATTGCATGAACATTTCCCTGTTGGTGTCCACCCTTGCCTTTGGTCAAGATCCCGCCCATGCCGGTCTGCTGGCCTGGCCTGATTTCTCCGAAACCAAGATCGCCTTTGCCCATGCCGGTGGTATTTGGTCGGCACCCCGATCAGGCGGCGTGGCCACACCATTGGTGCAAGCAGCCGGAGGGGCCAACCGTCCTCGATTTTCTCCTGACGGCCAGATGCTCGCGTTCGAGGCTGACTTTGGTGATGGTCACGACCTCTGGACCATGCCCTCCGGCGGCGGCATCCCCATCCGACTCACGGACCACCCCACCCGAGAGACCTTGTGTGGATGGACACCAGAAGGCGAGGTGCTGTTCTTTGCCCGCGGCATCAAGGGGCACCCGAAGGGCTCCCAAGTCTTTACGGTCAGTCCCGAAGGTGGACCCTTCCAACAATTTCCGGTCCCATATGGCACCTGGTCCGACATCAATAGTTCGGGCCAGCTCATTTACACCCCATGGACGCGAGACCACCGAAGCTGGAAGCGGTATCGAGGTGGGATGGCCACGGACCTTTGGATGAGTGATGGTGCATCGGCCTCCCGCCTCACCACATTCAGTGGCACCGACACCGCGCCCATGTGGCACAACGGCAAGGTCCATTTTCTCTCGGACAACACCCCGAACCACCGGCTTGGCCTCTTTCGCTTGGACGACGATGACCACACCCTTCGGTATGCCTCGGACTTGTATGACCTTCGAGAACCATCCGCCGGACCCGGGGGCATCATCTTCCGTGAAGGTTCGAAGCTCAAAATTTTGAAGGACAACGATGATGTTGAAACCATCGACATCGCATTGAGCGGAGCACGACCAGGACTCGCCCCACGGCGGATCGACGCCACCCCGTACCTGGTTCAAATTCGACCGGGACCCACCGGCCGTGAAGTCGTGGCCGAGGCGTACGGCGATGTGTTCACCGTTCCATTGGGTGATGGCGTTCCACGGAATTTGACCAACACCAGCCATGCCGCCGAACGCAGCGGTGCTTGGAGTCCCAACGGCGCCTGGATCGCCCACGCCAGCGATCAGAGTGGTGAATACGAGTTGGAATTGATTCGACCAGATGGTTCGGAAAGTCGACGGCTCAGCCAAGGTTCTTCTGGATGGTGGACCGGTATCTGGTGGCATCCCGAGAGCACCCATCTGGCCGCGGCCAACCACATGGGTGAGTTGATTCTGTTTGACATCGAACATGGGACCTCAACGCTTCTGGCCACGGATGCGCAAGCCAACACTCCAGAGGTGGCGTTCTCCCCCAACGGTCAACACATGGCATGGTCCTGTTTTCAGCCCAATCGACTTCGCCGCGCCATTGCCTTCCATGACCTCGAAACAGGCAAGACCGAACCGTTGACCTTTGGCGATCGGGATGAACACGCACCCTGTTTTGTGGATGGAGGATGGCAACTCGCCTTTGTGGCCAGTCATGCTTTTGCCCCGGTGTACGCCGGCGGAACCTCCGACAGCACGTGGATCTATCCCGATCGGGAAGTCCTGATGTTGACCACCCTCACCTCAGACCACGCTCCGTTAACCGCACCTGTGATTGATCGAGAATCTTGGGAAGCCGATGCGGGGGAGCTTGATCCCACCGGCATCTGGGAAGGCACCCTCACCGGACTGCTTGGTGCAGGATTGTCCGAAGACGAAGGGGCGCTGGAGCTGCAGCTTTGGCGTGATGAAAATGGCACCCTCACCGGAACCATGCGCAACCCAATGCAAACCGTGGCCTTGCCGCAAGTGGATTTCGACCCAACCACCGGTGCGATGCGAACTTCGTATGCCTTCCGTGACATCGAAATTGTCGTGCAGGGGCAATTGGTCGAAGGGCAACTGTCGGGTGATTGGGAAGTCACTGGTATGGGGATCGGCGGCCAATGGTCCACGATTGCCGAAGAACAATCGGAACCAGTCGGCGAAGAGCATCCAGCCGCCGGGGTCTGGAACCTCACCCTCCAAGGTTTGAGCGCCATGGGCTTTCCCACCGACGAAGCGCCAGTGGCGCTCGAAGTGATCGCGGATGGCTCCACCCTCGAAGCATCGTTCATGGCCATGGGCCGAGACGCAAAGGTCGAAGATCTACGTTACGAAGATGGCATTCTCGAAGGCACAGTGATGGCCACGGGTATGGGAATCCAATTGGAAGCCAACCTCTTCGGTGACGAAGCGGAAGGGATATGGATCATTCCCGAGGTCGCCGAAGGTGAATTCTTTGGCAGCCGGCCACCACAGTCCGAAGACGATGCCGCGCCGTCGGAAACCATGGCCGTGGATGCGTCCGAAGGCACCTCCGAAGAGATGGAGGTGGATCTTGAAGGTGCACTGCGTCGGGCCCGGGTCCTCAACGTTCCGGCGGGAAACATCAGCATGCTCGTGGAGGCTGGAGGCCACATCCACTTGGTGTGGTCAACTGCTGTTGATCCTGAACAACCACCATTGCATGTCGCCATCGATCCGTACGACATGAACGCGGAAGCGAATTTTTACGGCCCGGCGTTCCTTCTCGATCCTTTGGCGGATGGGTCTGGGGTGCTGCGCACCACCCTTGAAGGATGGGATCTGTTTGATGCCACGAGCATGCAGGCGGAACCGGTCTTGGTCGAGGGATTGTTCTTGGATCTTGATCCACGCGAAGCGTGGCGACAGATGGTCATCGACGCTTGGCGTTTGTTCCGGGACACGTTCTACGTGGAAAACATGCACGCCGTGGACTGGGATGCCGCCTTGGATGAGGCCCTGATCATGTTGGATGACTGCGGCGATCGTGAAGATGTTGCCCGAGTGATTCGGGAGATGATCGCCGAACTCAATGTGGGTCATGCCTACTACCTGTCAGGTGGTTGGAGCATGTTCGACGGCGGAGACCAAGAACCAGCTCCCGACGCAGTGGGGTTCCTGGGTGTCGACTGGATCTACGAAAATGAACACTGGACCGTTGAAAGCGTGGTGCAGCCCGAACCTGGATTCCGAGCACAGCACCACCCCCTTGAAGATGCGGAAGCCAGCGTCCAAGCAGGAGACCGACTTCTTGCGGTAGACGGTCGACCGCTCAGTGCGGACCGAAGCCCTTGGGCCGCCTTGGTCGGCACCGTTGGTCTTGGCATTGAGGCCACCTTCGAACGCGACGGCACCACTTTCGACATCTTGGTGACCCCCATCGACAGTGAGGCTGAACTTCGGCATGACGCATGGATCGACGCCAACCGAAGGAAGGTGCACGAAGCCACCGACGGCCGGGTGGGTTACATCTACGTGCGAAACACGGGGATCGAAGGTCAAACCGACTTGGTGTCCCAGTTCTTTGCCGAAATGCACCGCGAAGCATTGATCATCGACGAGCGATGGAACGGCGGTGGGCAAATCCCAACCCGATTCATTGAGCTGCTGAACCGAGAACCTGTGTCCTGGTGGGCACGACGGCATGGCGACGACTGGCGATCACCCTCCGATGGTCACTTCGGACCCAAATGCATGTTGATCAATGGCCTGGCCGGTTCTGGCGGTGACATGTTCCCCTGGCTGTTCCGACGAGCTGATCTTGGCCCCCTCATTGGGACCCGAACGTGGGGTGGTCTGGTTGGCATTACCGGGGGCCCCGCCTTGCTCGATGGCGCTGCGGTGGCGGTGCCAGCGTTTGGTATGTACGAAGCCGATGGCACATGGGCGGTGGAAGGCCATGGCGTCGCTCCCGATCTCGAAGTGATCGACGACCCGGTCGCCCTCTGGAACGGGCAAGACCTCCAACTCGAAGCTGGAATCAATGCCATGTTGGAGGCGCTGCGAACCAACCCACCGCGAAATCCTCCACGACCCGTCGCACCGGATCGATCCGGCAGCGGCGCCGCGCCGGAAGATCAATAAAGAATTTCGGTTACTCGTCGGCTTCCAAACGCTCAAAGAGGAAGTCAACCATGGAACGGAAGGATCTTGCATCCGCGGTGGCGTCGTAGACCGTGCCGAACGAAGGGTCGTTCGCGGTCGGGTTGGTGAAGGCATGCATGGCGTTGCCATACCCATGCAACTGCCAATCGGCACCAATCTTGGTCATCTCGGCCCCGAACTCCACCACCGCTTCTGGGGTGGCCATCGGATCATCCCAGCCGTGACAGGCCAAAACCGAGGCCACTGGCGTCGCCGTAAATTCGTGACCCGACAGCAATCCGTGAAATGAAACGACGGCACGCAAATCAGCCCCCGAACGGGCCAGATCCAACACGCACAGCCCACCGAAGCAGTACCCAATGGCCGCACAACGAGAGGCATCAACGAGTTCGTGGTTTTGGAGCGCCGCAACCGAAGCGTGCAAACGGTCCTTCAAGACCCCGCCGCGATCTTCCATCAGTGGGGTCATCAACGCGGCCGCTTCATCGTTGTCGTTGGCCCGTTGGCCCCCGTACACGTCAGCCACCAAGACAGCAAAGCCCATCTCAGCCAGTTCTTCGGCACGTTCGCGTTCAAAAGAGCCGGGACCTTTCCAAGCATGGCATACCACCACGCCGGGGTAGGGCGGCGCAAGTTCTTCTTCACCTTCTCGAACTTCGGGCAACGCCAGCAAACCTCGGGCGGTGGTCCCGGCGCACTCGTATTCAAAATCGTGGGTACTCATGACATTGATCCTATGTGGGAATGGTGGATTGATCGGTGGGGTAGTGGGCTTCCAGCACCCGGTGCCAGGCCGCCCGTGAATCGCAGGCAATGAAATCGGCTTTGACCCGATGGCCTTCAGGGTGGTGCTTGGCAAAGCGGATGCCAAATTTTCGCATCATCTTGGAAGCCCCCCGCTCGCCGTGCAGCTCGGTGGAAAGACGCAGGTGCTCCAGCAACACGTCGCGTTGCTCGGCCAAGGTGGGTTCCGTGGGTGCGTGCCCTGCCATCATTTGCCGGCACTGACGGAAGATCCAAGGGTTGCCAATGCAGCCCCGGGCCACCGAGACTCCGGTCACCCCCGTGACGTCAAGCATCGCAAACACGTCTTCAGCGGTCCAAATGTCACCGGAACCAAAGAACAACCGGTCGGGATGTTTGGCTCGAAGTTCAGTGAGGAATGACCATCGACCGGGACCCTTGTACCGCTGTTCGACGGTGCGGCAGTGCACGGTGGCCCATGCGGCCCCCATGTCGTAGATGGCATCAAAGACCTCGTGGAAGGCTGCGGTCATGGCCTCGGTGTCGTCCCAAGCCCGGCGCAACTTGACGGTGATGGGCACGTCGTCAGGAACAACCTGCCGGACGGCTTTGAACACCGCAATGGCCTCCTCAGGGTGCGCTAAGAAATGACCGCCCCGGTTCCGCCGCTTCACCTTCTTCACCGGGCAAGCGAAATTCAGGTCGACCACTTCGTACCCAAAATCGAGCAGGATTTCGGCACCCCGCGCCATCTCTTCTGGCTGGGTCCCCATCAACTGTCCGGCGATGGGATGGTCCTCCAATCCCGCGGCCCGGTTTTCTTCCAAATCACCCGTACCACATTGCTCCGCCAAAAGATCCGGGTCTTCTCGGGTGCGGCCTTTGCCTCCGGAAATCAAGGTGCGGTCCAGCAACGCTTCGGTGACACAAAAGGGACAACCATGGCGACGCGCCATCAAACGCATCGGGGCGTCGGAGTACCCCGCCAAACCTGCCTGAAAAAAGGGCGCATCGAAGCCCGGAACCAAGGCCGGCACCCGCGGATCGATGCTGGTTTCTCGGGCAATGTCAGCCAAAGGCCTCGACAACGTCCGGTCGGGCAATGGACCATCAGGCTCGTCAACAGTCGTCATCTGACCCACCATGCTACGCTCGGATCCGTGCGCACCACCATGTTGTTCTCATTGTTGCTCCTCGCCTGCCAGAGCCCAAGGATGGTTCCTGCGTTTGCCACCCGAGCTTTCCCGGATCTTCCGAAAGTCTCCAGCAACAGCACGTTCACCATTGATTCGGCCGACCTCATCGTCGAGAGCGACCGAGATCTGCCGCAAGGTGCTTCGGTGTGGTTGAACGAGCGGTTTGTCCTCGAGGCAGGGCCGCTTCAAGCCAACCAACCCAAACGTCTGAAGCTGCGAGAGTTTCGGGATCAGTTCGGTGAACGCCCGGTGCCAGATGATTTTTGGCGTTCGGATCGAATCACCCCACTGGTCAGCGGGCTCCTGGAATCAGACGGGACCCTTTGGCGTGCCGTCGTCTCAGTCCGCGATTGAAGCCGTCGACCTCTCATACATGCGGAACGTAAAGGCGTGGGCGTGCCGGTCGTCCGCCGGATGATGCTCGGAAGCAACCTCACGCCAGTCGGACTGATCGAACTCTGGGAAATACGTGTCGCCATCGGGGGCCGCATCGATTTCCGTGAGGTCCAAATGGGTGGCCATGGGCAACGCCGCTCGGTAAATCTCTCCACCACCTGCGATGTGAACCGACCCCTCCCCGGCCAGATCCAACGCTTCTTCGAGCGATGACGCTCGCTCCACGCCCTCGTGCTGCCACTCGGCATTGCGCGTGATCACAATGTTGCGGCGGCGGGGCAACGGTCCCTTCAAACTCTCAAAGGTCTTTCGCCCCATCACCACCACCCCACCCAATGTGGCCTGCATGAAGTGCTTGAGATCATCCGGAAGATGCCAAGGCATATCACCGGCTTGACCGATCACTCGATTTCGAGCATGGGCGGCAATCAGGATCAGTCTTCGACTCATTGAGGGCACATCTTTCTCGTATTGCGACACACCCAACCGATGCTTTGCGACATAGGATGGTGCTTCCCAAGGAGTCTACCGATGTCGCAACCTGATCTGGCAAAGAGCCTGAAGAACGTCTCCGCGAAAGACCGCAAGCAAATCGAGCAAGCTCAGGAAATGCTGGGGCCAGATCCCTCCACGATGGGCTTCATCAAGAACTTGTTCTGGGGCCGGATCCGCGAGGAATTGATTTTCCCCATGCCGGTGGAGAGCGACGAAGAACGCGCCAGGTGCGACGAACTGCTCGCCAAACTCGATGTCTACCTCGAGACGGAGCATCCGACGGTTGAAATCGACCAAACCCAAAACATTCCCGACTGGGTGATCACGCGACTTTTTGACCTGGGCGTCATGGGCATGATCGCACCCCAGCAGTACGGCGGCGGTGGCTTTGGGATCACCTCGTACAACCGCGTGCTGGCCCGTCTCGGCGAGACCTGCGGTTCTACGGCGGTCGTCGTCTCGGCCCACCAATCCATCGGGTGCGGCGCCATCATGCTCTTTGGAACCGAAGCCCAGAAAACCACCTTCCTTCCCCGCATCTGCAAAGACACCCTCTCGGCCTTCTGCCTTTCCGAACCCAATGTGGGTTGCGATGCGGGTGGCCAGGAAACGCGGATCGAGAAAGACGAGAACGGCGATTTCATCATTCGATCTGGACGAAAGAAATGGGCCACCAGCGGCGCCCTGTCCGGCATCTTCACGGTGATGGGCAAGCAGAAGATCGTTGATCCCAAGACCGGGAAAGCCAAGGACAAAGTCACCGCCCTCATCTGCACTCCCGACATGGAGGGCATCAAAATCACTTCCTGCAACCGCTCCAAGAGTTGTATCCGCGGGACGTGGCAAGCACGGATGGAATTCAAAGACGTCAAGGTGCCCAAAGCACACCTTCTCCACCACGAAGGCCGTGGGCTGAATGTTGCTTTGACCTGTTTGAACTACGGACGCTGCACGCTCTCGGCCGGCATGGTTGGTGCGGCCCGGACTGCCTTGGCCCAAAGCTCGAAATGGGCCCAGTACCGCCATCAATTCGACCGTCCAATCGGCGAGTTCGATCTCGTGCAAGACAACATCGCCAAGCAACGGGCTTGGGTGTACGCCATGGAATCCATGCTGACCTACACCACCGGCATGGTGGACCGTGGTGACGAAGACATCATGCTGGAAACCGCCATCTGCAAGGTCTTCTGCTCCCACTTTGGCTTTGAAGGTCCTGATGCCGCCATGCAAGTGATGGGCGGTGAAGGCTTCATGACCGAAAACGAACTCGAACGGGTTTGGCGCGACAGTCGAATCAACACCGTCGTGGAAGGGGCCAACGAAGTCATGCACTCGTTCGTCTTCGCCTATGGCGCGAAGCAATTCTCCGAGCGTCTGCTGGCGATGAAAGAGAAGCCGTGGGCCTTCCCCCTCTCCGGGCTCAGACTGGCCACCGAATTGTTCGGCGGCATCCGACGGGGCAAGCCACGCATGCGCATGGTGAAGCCAGAACTCCGCGACATTGCCGGACGGGCTGAAGCTCGGGTGCAAGAACTTTCCCATCAGCTCGTCCAAATGAGCTGGGAACACAAAGAGGGCATGGTTTCGAACCAAATGGTTCAGCGCCGGTTCTCGTGGGCCGCCATTTGGCTGCACGCGGTGTTCTGCACGCTGTCACGGCTGCAACAAACCATGGACACCAGCAAGGATTCGCAGCGCATCAAAGAAGAAACCACCGTCGCCCGCTACTTCTGCTCACTGGCGTTTGAAGCCATCGATGCGGAGTTTGCGGGGATGTACCGAAACAGTGATGATGCCATGCGGGCCTGTGCCAAAGTGGCGCTGGAAGAATCCAGCCGTCGACCGCAAGCCAACTACGCGATGCCTGAATCCACCCCGGACCCGGATGCCTTTGGCAAAGGTCGACCTTTGAAGCAAGACGGCATCACCCAGTTTGGCGACGGATCCCAGTACACCGGCGAACCTGTCCAGAAGCTCACCTCCGACGCCTAAGCAGCGAAGTTAGGATCAACCCCCATGCCCATTACGACGGCCTACGAAACCCGGATTGACCATGTGTCCATCCTTGATGAGCACGGTGTCTTTGATGAGACGCTGGGAAAAGATTTGATCCCCGAGGATCAACTGCCCGCCATCATGGAACACCTGGTGTTCTGTCGACAACTCGATGAAACTGCATTCAAGCTCCAACGCTCCGGACGCATGGGGACCTACCCCCAAAACACAGGGCAAGAAATGCCATCGTTGGCCGCCGCCCTCGCCATCGACAAAGCCGACTGGCTGGTGACCTGCTACCGAGAGAACACTGGGTTGTTCTGGCATGGTCTTCCCCCCGAGTGCATCTTGTTGCACTGGATGGGTGATGAACGCGGCAACCACATTCCCGCGGGAGTCAACGCCACCCCCATCGCCATTCCCATTGGCACCCAAATGCTGCACGCGGCCGGTTTGGCTTGGGCGGAGAAAGCCAAGAAAACCGGAGCAATCGCGGTCACATTCTTTGGCGATGGCGCCACCAGTGAAGGCGACTTCCACGAGGCCGCCAACTTTGCCGCCAGCCTGAAGCTTCCCGTGGTGTTCTGTTGCCAAAACAACGGATGGGCCATCTCGGTTCCCTCAAGTGTTCAATCCGCCGGTGAGACCTTTGCCCAACGAGGCATCTCGTACGGCATGCCCTGTGTCCGAGCCGATGGCAACGACCTGTTTGCCATGACCAAAGTCATGAAAGACGCGGTGGCGCGTGCCCGTGCTGGTGAAGGCCCCACCTTCATCGAAGCGGTCACCTATCGATTGCGTGACCACACCACGGCCGATGACGCCCGGCGGTATCGCGATGCCGGAGAGCTGGAAACCTGGGAAGCCCGTGATCCGCTGCCAAGACTTCAGCGCTGGATGGAAGCGAAAGGGCTTTGGGACAAGAGCCAGCATGAAAAGGCCATGAAGTCCGGCGAAGAACGGGTCGCAGAGATCATCAGCAACGCTGAAGGAATCGCCGCCCCCGACCGAACTGAGTTCTTCGATCACATGTACGCCGACATGCCCGCATCCCTCAAACGACAACGCGACAGCAAACGAACCACCAGTCTGGGACAATTCCCGGAGGACCTCGCATGACCACCGCTGCCAACGAAACCGAAATGACGCTGGTCCAAGCCGTCACCGATGCTCTGGCTTGCGAGATGCGGCTGGACGATCGTGTCATCATCCTTGGTGAAGATGTGGGACTCAACGGTGGCGTCTTCCGCGCGACCGAAGGCCTGCAAGCTGAATTTGGGGCCGATCGGGTGGTGGATTCACCTCTGGCTGAATCTGGCATCATCGGCAGTTCCATTGGACTGGCGATGAACGGCATGCGACCCGTTCCCGAACTTCAATTCGAAGGATTCATGGGCCCGGCCTACGACCAACTCTGCTCGCACGCCGCGCGATTCCGCACACGAACTCGAGGCCGCTTCACGGTTCCGATGACCGTACGTGTGCCGCACGGTGGTGGCATCCACGCTCCGGAACTTCACTCCGATGCTCCAGAGGCCATCTACGCCCACCAGCCTGGATTGAAAGTGGTGATGCCCGCCACGCCATACGACGCCAAGGGATTGTTGATCGCATCCATTCGAGATCCAGACCCGGTGATTTTCTTCGAGCCCAAGCGGATCTACCGCGCTTTCCGGGAGCCCGTGCCCAACGAGGCCTACACGTTGCCCATTGGCAAGGCCCGGGTGGTCACCGAAGGCACCGACCTCACGGTGGTGGCTTGGGGCGCCATGGTGGTCGAAGCAGCAAAGGCCGCCGAAAAGAGCGATGCCTCCATTGAGTTGATCGATCTCCGCACCATCAGTCCGCTTGATGAAGACACCATTTTGGCCTCGGTCGAGAAGACCGGCCGCTGTGTGGTCTGCCAAGAAGCACCTCTGACGCTTGGTTTGGCCTCAGAAATTTCTTCTCTGGTCACCGAACGATGCTTCCTTCACTTGGAAGCTCCTGTGCAACGGGTTGCTGGTTTCGACACCATCATGCCCTACTACAAACTTGAGATGGAATACCTGCCTGGTCCCGATCGGATCAGCGCGGCCATCGACGAAACACTTCGCTACTGATCGATACGGACGGAAAGCTTCCTTATGGCCCAGGTCAAACAACCCGCCGACAAATCCCATTTCATCCTTCCCGATCTCGGAGAGGGTGTGCACGAAGCCGAACTCATCAAGTGGAGAGTCTCGGTGGGCGATCAAGTTGCCGAACACCAAACCCTTGCGGAGATGGAAACCGACAAAGCGTTGGTGGAAGTCCCCAGCCCGTGGGCGGGTGTGGTCACCGAACTGTGTGGTTCTGAAGGTGACATCATCAATGTGGGCTCCGTGTTGGTGCGCTACGGAGAGAGCGGCGAGACCCCAGCCAGCCCCGCCGCCGATGAAGCCAAAGCAACCGAGAGTCCCGCCAGCGAAGAGCGCGAAGACGCTGGCACCGTCGTGGGCAGCGTCAACAACGATGGCGACGCACCATCGGCTTTGACCCGCCGCAGAAACGAAGCGGAAGTGGTCGCCACCGAGCAGGTGCGGGCATTGGCCACCCCTGCAGTTCGAGGGATCGCCAAACAACTTGGCATCGACATCAACCGCGTCTTGGGCACCGGACGCGGCGGACGCGTGACCGCCAGCGATGTGGAGCGATTTGCCCAGCATGGTGCGGCCGCCCAGCCGGTCTCCAACCAAACAAGCGGACAGCGGGTCACCGTGACGGACATTCCGGAGCACACCCCGGCTCAGTCCAGCCTGCCCACTGATTCGGGAGTTGGAAAAGAACCAACGCTCCCTCCCGTGCCAGTTGATCCGTCCGGCACCACCGAGGTCATTCCGTTCCGCGGAGTCCGTCGCAAGATTGCCGAGGCCCTCGATCGATCGGTCAAAACCGCGGTGCACTTCACCGTGGTGGACGAAGCCGACATCACCGATCTCGACCGAAAGCGGAAGGAATATTCCGCCATCACTGGTCGAAAATTGTCGTTCCTGCCTTTCGTTATCCGTGCGGTGGCCCACGGGCTCCGCGAGCACCCAGCCCTCAACGCCGTGGTGGACGAAGCCAAATCCGAAATCCATCGCAAAGGCAATTTGAATCTGGGCATCGCCGTGGATTCTGATGCCGGGTTGATGGTGCCGGTTCTCCGCAATGCCGAGAAGCTGGCGATTGTTGAAGCCGCCGAAGGTGTGGCTCGACTTGCGGCCGGCTGCCGTGATCGAAGTATTCCTCGGGAAGAGCTCACCGGATCGTCGTTCACCATTTCCAATGTTGGCTCGTACGGCGGTCGATTCGCCACGCCAGTGATCAATCACCCCGAAGTGGCCATTCTGGCCGTCGGACGCGGGTATGAAAAAGTGCTGGCCAAAGATGGACGAATCTACGCCGGGCTGTCATTGCCCATGTCCTTGTCCTGTGACCACCGGGTGGTCGACGGCGCTGAAGGCGCACGCTTCCTGAACACCGTGAAACGCCTGCTTGAAGACCCCACCGCCTTGCTAGGCTGATGGCATGACCTGGTCCATCAAGATTCTTCGAGCGGGAACCATGCGCTTGGATGGTGGTGGCATGTTTGGGGTGGTGCCCAAAACCATGTGGGAGCGACTTTCTCCCCCTGACGACCACAACCGCATCTTGCTCCAAACCAACTGCCTGCTTCTTGAACAAAGCGGCACCAAAGTCCTGGTGGAAGCCGGCTGTGGTGACAAGTGGTCGGAGAAAGAGCGTGGGATCTACGCCATCGAGAACCGAACGGTCGTCGACGCCTTGCAAGAACACAACGTTGATCCTGCGGAAATTGACCACGTGGTGATTTCGCACCTGCATTTTGACCACGCCGGCGGTTTGACTCGCCTCAACGACGGCCATCCGGTTTCGTGCTTCCCCAATGCAACGGTTCACGTGCAACACCAAGAATGGAAAGACGCCAACGAAAACCGTGCGGTGATGACGCGCACCTATCTTCCAACCCATTTGGAACCAATCGCTTCGCAAGTTCAGACCCACACTGGGCAATCTTCAGTGCTGGAAGGACTCACGGTTGATCTGGCGCCTGGACACACCTGGGGCCAACAGTCCATTCATATCGATACCCAAGATGGCCCGGTGGTGTTCCCGGCTGACGTTGTGCCCACCATCCACCATGCCCCTCCTGCTTTTGTGATGGCGTATGACATCGAGCCCTACACGGCGATGCAAACCAAGATCAATGTCTTGTCCAAGGCGGCCGAAGAGGGATGGACCCTTGCCCTCGGGCATGAACCAGGTCCCGTCTTGGTGCGTGCTGAGGCGGACCCAGAACGACCCGATCGCCGGCGGCTGATCCCGTGCCCCTAACGTTTGCTGGCCTGCTGCTCTCGGCTTGGACCGTGCTTGAGGCGAACCCCGTTGTGGTTCGAGGAGCGCCTACCGCTTTGGCGGTCCAAACCGATGACCCAGCCGCCCCTCCACCCACTGTCTTGGTTGATGGCGTCCCTTGGCCCTACCGATTGGCCACGGTCGTCCCGGTGGGCGAAACAACTTGGGAAAGCGAACTCCAGCCCACCCGGGTCCGGCCCACGTCCCCGGACGACGAAGTGCGGCTGCCCAGACTGCTCTTGCTGACGGTGCCCGAGTCCGGCACGTTGCAGGTGGAAGACACCATTATTGACCCCCTTCGCTTCCCAAAGCCAGCCCGCTGGAGTCGGGTGCCTCCCCCCGATGTTCCGCGCCCCCCCTTGGACTTGGCCACCAGCCCGGGTGGACCGGATCCCCAAGATCCCTTGGCGTGGTGGCGTCTGGCGCTGATGGCTGACCAAGCCGACACCACCGCCCAATTGCCTTCGAACTGGACACCGGAAGCCAAACAAGCCGCCCAAGCGTTGGCGGCACGTTGGCGAGCGGCCCTCGCTTTGGTGGCCGGAGAAGATCCTGGAATTGCGGCCAGTCTGCGCAGCGCATTAACGAATGCAGTGCGGGACACGAGCGGTCGCGTCCGCGCGGCGTGGATGGATGGCTCCCCGCTGTTGCCCAAACTGCTTGCACCAACCAATGCTGATCAGGTTTCTCAGATCGCTCTGGAAGCGCTCGATGCTTGGATCCCCTTGGGCTGCTGGACCACAGTCGGCGAAGATGGACTCCCACGTTTGGCCGGTTGGCATGGTGGGTGGGAAAACCGTCTCATCGAAATCGATGGACTTCCAGAGCGGCTCGAGATTCCTCGACGCTGTCACTTCGAACTCTCGCTGCCCGTCGGACTGGGAGGCATGCAAACCACCCTCCGGGCCGGTGCCGGAGTACGCACCGTGCAGTTCCCCAACGCGGTTGGGCAGATCACGCCCCCGGCATACCGATTCAATCCCCCCAGGCCCGCCCCCCGACTGTTTGGCGTGCAGTCTTCCGGACTGCCATTTGCCGCGGAATGCCGCGTGCACAACGAGACGCCGGAAATTTTCGTGACGTGCGTCACCGAACCAGAGTCACCTCTTCAACAGGATGTGCTGTGGTTCCAATTGGATGAACAGGGCATTGTGGTGTCGGCCAACGGACCTCTGCCGAACGTCGAAGGTGTGGTCATCCACCGACGCGTCTGGCTCGATCGATGGCACGTCCGATTGGAATGCCAATCCCCGCCAAGCTCGCTCTCGATCCGAAGAACCCACGAAGGCGGCGGACCTGTCGCCGTACCCGGACCAGCCGACGCTTTTGGGCTCAATGACCCAAGGCTCAAACTCAATTGGGGCGCGTGGAATCCCGATGGGGTCCCATCTCCAAATCCCACAGGTTCGATTCAGTAACGAAGCTGCCAGCGAAGCGAAACGGCGAGGGCCCCGTCGTAATCGCTGTTCAACAAGGAAGAGCCGTCCCGGTCCCGAAGCTGCAACTCGCCTTGGATGTCCCGGCCCACCCGGACTTCAAACGACTGGTACAGGCTGGGCACGTATCGAGCGCCCACCCAGATGGGGAACGCGCTGTCTTGACCAACCCCCTGGTACCACTCTTCGATCGTTTCGTCGTCGATGTCGCCATCAACGTCAATGTCGATGCCGGAAAAATCATCGAGTCGGAATCGATCTCTCCGATACCCAAAGCCCGCAAAAAGATCCCATTCAGAGAAGGCTTCCCACACAATGTCAATGCGAGGTTCACGGATCTCCCAGGGACCAAACCAGCCTTCGACCGAAAGGTCGTTGGTCAAAGCCCAATCCAAGGCCAAGACCGGAATGAACTGGGTGGGGCCATCGATTTGTTCACGGATGGAAAGTCCCCAACCAAATGCCAGATCATCGCTGTAACGCGTCGTGATGCCCCAGTGGCCAGAGAAGGCGCGACCGTCACCGTAATCAGCAGAACGCTGACGGGCCGCTTGCATGCCGATACCACCAAAGGTGGTGTTGGCACCTTGCTTTCGTGAGAACTCCAAAGCGAAGGTCGTGGTGTACACGTTGCGCCATGGTTGGTCACTGGTGTCAAAATCATCGCCGGCCGGATTGTTGGGATTGCCTCCATCCAGCACACCGGTGCCGGCAAAGTCGTACTCGTCAAAGCGCTGCTCAAGACGCAGGTCCCAATGCAAGTTGCGGGTGAGTCGACCTTCGGCAAGAACTTCCAACCCTGCGGTTCGCTTGGAGAGGTTGCCGAACTGTCCAACATCAGTGTTGTTCATAAACCCACCGTCAAAGATCAAGCTCACAAAGGCTTGAGACAGTGGCGGGGGCGGCAGCTCTTCACGGCGTCCAGGGACATCGGCGATCGCGAAAATTTGACAGGCAACAATTGAGGTCAGAGGCATCAGACAAACTCCTGCTTGCTCAGAGTGTACGGCAGCCGTTCAAGTGCTGACGGAATGCTGCGGGACGGTCTCCAGCACCGCTTTCACCACTTGGTCCGTGTCTACACCCTCTGCTTCGGCTTCGAACCCTCGGTGGAGCCGATGCCGCAGGGCCGGTAATGCTGCGGGCACCAAGTCTTCGGCCTTGACCATGGTCCGTCCGTCACGCAGAGCCCGCACTTTTCCGGCCAAGAGCAAAGCTTGCGCGGCCCGAGGGGAGGCTCCGAATCGCAACCAACGTTCGGCTTCGGGAGAACACATGTGGTGTCCGGGATGCGTGGCCAGAACCAAACGGGCGGCGTAGTCGTGCGTCTCATCGCTGGCCTCGACCGCGCGGACGGCCCGTTGGTGGGCCAACAATCGATCGCCATCCAGAACCGGAGTGGGATCCGGCTGGGGGGCTCCAGTGGTCCGGCGCAGAATTTCAACCAAGTCTTCTCGCCCGGTGGTGGGGACGATCAACTTGAACAAGAACCGGTCCAGCTGAGCTTCGGGCAAGGGATACGTCCCTTCCTGCTCGACAGGGTTTTGGGTGGCCATCACCATGAAAGGTGCGGGCAACTCGTGGGTCACCCCGCCGACTGTGACCGACCGTTCTTGCATCGCCTCCAACATCGCCGACTGGGTCTTCGGCGTCGCTCGGTTGATTTCATCGGCCAAGAGCAACTGGGTAAAGACAGGACCGCGGCGAAAGACCAACGATCGCCCCTGCTCGGTCTCCTCCACCACCGTGGTGCCCGTGACATCCGCGGGCATCAAGTCTGGGGTGAATTGGATCCGGCGGAAGTCCAAGCCCAGTGCGGCCCCCAAGGTTCGAACCAAGAGGGTTTTGCCCAGCCCCGGAACCCCTTCCAACAGCACATGCCCGCCGGCAAACAAGGCGGTGAGGACACCTTCCACCACATCATCTTGCCCCACCAGGACCGAACCCACTGCAACCCGGACCGCTTCCCAATCTTTGGCAAAGGATGATGCATCAGACATGGTTTGAGCCTAGCCGATTTCGAACGCTTTACTGCGGGGAAAGCCCGTAATCCTCGGACTCGGCACGATTGGCCCACCGTCGCATGTCACGCATGGCCTCGGCCCCCTGAGTCTCGACGTGCCCATCCGCACAAGCAATCACCGCGTTGCCCCCGTACCGAAAATCAACATGCCCAGACTCTTCTGGATCGGTGCTTGAGGTGATGCTTTCCGCCCAGCGTTCCTCTTGTCCCATGGCCAACCGTGGGGATCGAACGCGGAAGAAGCCTTCATACGGATCCGATTCTGGCTCGGCCGGATCGGCCCCCTTCGCCGAAGCAAAGACCATCAGGTCCCCGGCCTTTCGGATGTCGCCCAGCTTTTGGACGTAGAACTTGCCGAAATTCGACAGCGCTGGAGCATTGAACCCCAGTTCGTTTTGGTCACCGCCAACCCAAGTGGTGTTCAAGCCAAGACTGGGGGAAACCGAAACGACGTAGACGTACGACTCGGGATCCTGCTGCTGCATGCCTTCCAATGCTCGGGCATTGATGCCCCGATAGAGCGTGCGGAAGTCGTAATCCAAAAAAGGAGCCAGACGCCAGGGGTACCGCGCGGCCGCGATGGTATTGGCCACTTCCCCCACTTCATCACCGTCCGCGGTGAAGGCCCGGAGCCCCAACTTGTACCCCGGCAAGACCGACTCTTTGTATTGGACGGCGTAGGCATCCCAGGCGAGCATCAATTGTCGGGCCGAGGACATTTCATCGGTGCGGTCGGCCGCCATGCGGGCTTTCTGGACGGCCGGAAGCAGCAACCCCACCAACACCGCGATGACCGCGATCACAACGAGCAGTTCCACAATGGTGAAACCACCCCGATATTGGAGGAATTTGCGTCTCATGGGGGATTGCTCAGTATAGCATTGAGACATGTTCTCAATTAGCACCGCGGCAGGACTGCTGGCCCTGTCTTCGGCAGAAGTCTTCGAATTTTCTGACCTTGAAGTGGCGACGGACCGTTGGTTCTATCCCTTCAATGCCACGCCAGGCGATCGCATCTTGGCCTCGACCTTCGGGCAAGATATTTACACCGTCTTCGACGACCGAGATGGCCAGTTCTTGTTGACGTTTGACCTCACGGAACTCGGGATTGCGACTCCGATCGATCCCAACCAAATCACGTTTGAAGCGTTGCGGCTCGAAGTGAACTACGAAGGCACCAACCCTGTGGTGTACGACAACACCATCGACGACCCATCCACGTTTGGATCAGCTGGAGCTCCTGACGTGGACGCCGGGCGGCCATTGGAATTGTGGGCCGTTGGTTGGCGCGATGGATGGACTGCGGGCACGTTCCCCGAGGACGGGCCGTACTCAGCCGATGGCAGCAGCTTCGGGCGCAGCGTTCGAAATGCCTACCCACAAACCACCGATGCGAGTGGCGTCTTGCAAGATGCCAGCAACCAGCCCAGCGAAGGCTTCGCGGCCGACCCTTTGGCCATTGGCCTCAGTCAGGGCACCGTTCCCGGCGATCTGATCCCGGCCGATTCCACGATCGCATTCGAAATGAACGCCATCAGTGAAGCCGAAAATGCCCTCCTTTCCGCAGGATGCGCCGAAGGCAAACTGGCCCTCATGCTCACCTCGATGACGGAGGTGGTTGAAGGTGGCGAGGGGGCGGACTACCCCTCGTATTACTGCCGCGAGCATCCCAACGTGACGTTTGACTTGGCCTTCGCCGCTCGGCTGTCTGGCACCATCACCATCTTCAACGGTCCCCCGCCCAGCTGCGGAGGCGACATCGACAGCGACGGACAGGTGGGCCTCAGCGACGTGCTGATCATTCTCTCCGAATGGGGATGCAGCGGTTGCAGCAGCGATGTGGATGGCAACGGCACCACCGGGTTCGACGATGTGATTTCTGTGTTGGCGGTCTGGGGACCTTGCACCGGCTGAGTGCCTAGACTCTCCCGCGATGAAGCTCTACACACGATCGGGTGATGACGGGTCCACCGGGCTCTTTGGCGGCGGACGGGTCTCCAAAGATCATCCCCGCGTGACCGCCTACGGGACGGTTGATGAAACCAACGCCACCATTGGCTTGGCCATGAGCGCCATTCCCTCCGATGACGATGGCTTCCTCGGACGGATGCATGCCATCCTGCACCTGTGCCAAAGTCGTCTGTTTGACATTGGTGCCGATCTGGCCACCCCCGAGGGCACTTCCCACGAGGAAAAAACCGTCCGTCTCCCCGACGCCGCGGTGGCCGAAATGGAACAGTTCATCGATGAAGTGGAATCGGGAAATGCACCCATGACCACTTTTGTGCTTCCTGGCGGCTCCGAAGTGGCCGCCCGCCTCCACATGGCCAGAACGGTCGCGCGGCGGGCCGAGCGGAAGATCGTGGAGCTGGCGCATACTGAAACGGTCAGCCCAAATGTCGTCGCTTGGGTCAACCGGCTCTCTGACCTGTTGTTTGCCATGGCCCGGCGGGCGAATCGAGAACTGCAGATCGAAGACATCCCCTGGCTTCCGAAGAAGGACTGAGGAATCCGGGCGACCGCTCGCTACACTGGTCGCCCAAACTTTTCCTTCATCCGACCCGGAGTCCATCCATGACCACTCGTATTGGTATCAACGGTTTTGGCCGCATTGGCCGTCTTGTTCAACGTCAAGCCACCCGCCGCGGCGACTTTGAAATCGCGCTGGTCAATGACTTGGTGCCCTCGGACAACTTGGCGTACTTGATGAAGTACGACTCCACCCACGGCGTGTTCGAAGGTGATGTCGAAGCGCACGCCGATGGCTTCTCGGTCAACGGAAAGAAAACCACCTGCATCAGCGAACGCGATCCGGCGAACCTGCCTTGGGGCGACCACGGCTGCGACTATGTCATTGAATCCACCGGTCTCTTCACAACCTTCACCGATGCCTCCAAGCACCTCGAAGGCGGCGCCAAGCGGGTCTTGATTTCCGCGCCCACCAAGAGCCCCGAAGAAGTGCCCACGCTGGTGTACAAAGTCAACCACGAAACGTTCGATGGTGGCAAGCACACCGTGGTCTCCAACGCATCGTGCACCACCAACTGCTTGGCCCCCGTCGTCAAAGTCATCATGGATGAATTTGGTCTTGAAGAAGGCCTCATGACCACCGTGCACGCGGCTACCGCGACCCAGCCCACCCAAGACGGTCCTTCCAAGAAGGACTGGCGTGGCGGTCGCAACGCGTACACCAACATCATTCCTTCATCGACCGGTGCGGCCAAGGCGGTGGCCCTGTGCTTGCCTGAAACCAAAGGCAAGCTGACCGGCATGGCCTTCCGCGTCCCAACCGCGGACGTGTCGTGTGTCGACTTGACCTTCCGCACCAGCAAGAGCACCACCATGGCCGACATCAACGCCGCCATGAAGGCCGCGGCTGAAGGCGCCATGTCTGGCGTGCTCGGATACACCGAAGACGAAGTGGTCAGCAGCGACTTCATCGGCGACCCCCGCTCTTCGATCTACGACGCCGGTGCTGGCATCGAACTCAACGGCAACTTCTTCAAAATCGTGTCGTGGTACGACAACGAAATGGGATACGCCACCCGGTGCCTCGACATGTTGGCCCACATGCACGCCAACGGTTGATACCAACCGACAGCCAAAAAAAAGCGGGCCCCACGGGGCCCGCTTTTGTATTGGTCTTTGCCAAGAACTGAAGCCAAAGTCTTAAGCCAAGTCTGGGAAGGTGGTCTTCACCGTGTCAACCAAGTCTTTGACGTGGCTGATGGATTCATCCATCAACTTCTTCTCGTCGGCGTCGAGGTCGATCTCAATGACCTTCTCCATACCACCTGCACCCAAGACGCACGGCACACCGACGAAGCCGCCGCCGACGCCGTACTGGTCATCGCACCATGCCGCACACGGCAAGATCCGCTTCTTGTCTTTCACGATGGCTTCGACCATCTGGATGGATCCGCTGGCCGGGGCGTAGTACGCGCTGGTGCCCATCAGTTTCACGATCTCGCCGCCGCCCACTTTCGCCCGTTCCACACAGGCGTTGATGGTTTCTTCGGGGAGCAATTGGGTGACGGGAATGCCGTGCACGCTGGTGTAGCGGGGCAAGGGGACCATGTCGTCGCCGTGACCACCGAGCAGCAGAGCCTGGATGTCTTCGACCGAACATCCCAGTTCCATCGCAATGAAGCAGCGGAAGCGGGCCACGTCCAAGCAACCGGCTTGGCCCAAGATGCGATTGGTGGGGAAGCCAGAGGCCTTCCACGCGGTGTACACCATGGCGTCCAGAGGATTCGAGACCACAATCATCACGCAGTTGGGGGAATACTTGGCCACTTGTTCGGCCACCGTGCGCACAATTTGCACGTTGGTGGCGATCAAGTCATCGCGGCTCATGCCCGGCTTGCGGGGCATACCGGCGGTGACCACCACCACGTCCGAATCCGCGGTGTCGGCGTAATCGGCCGTCCCAACAACATTCGCATCAAAGCGTTCGATGGGGGCGCACTCAAGAAGATCGAGCATCTTGCCTTTGACCATGCCCTCGGCTTGAGGGATGTCCAACACGGTGATGTCACCCAATTCTTTGCTTGCCGCCCACATGGCACAAGACGCGCCAACGTTGCCACCACCAATGATCGAAATTTTGCTTCGAGCCATGCTTCGAACTCCTTGTTTGAAGGGACAATCATACGCCGACGGGCGTGCCTTCGTACACTCGACACATGCCCGATTCAGGACTGCTGCTGGTGCTCTCCGGCCCCTCGGGGGTCGGAAAGACCTCTTTGGCGCGGCAAGTCTTGGCCCAAGTGGACGGGCTGTTCTCCGTGAGCGTGACCACGCGGCCGCAATCCCCGCAGGAGACCCAGGGGGTGGATTACCACTTCGTGAACGACGAGACGTTTTTGTCGATGGTTGAGTCCAACGAGCTGCTGGAACACGCCGAAGTCTTCGGTCGGCATCGCTACGGCACGCCCCGCGCTCCCGTCGAAGCCGAAATTGCGGCCGGTCGTGTGGTCATCTTGGACATCGATGTGCAAGGGGCTCAACAAATTCGAACCACCTTGCCCCAAGCCCTCATGCTCTTTATCGAGCCCCCGGATGAAGGCGATCTCGAAGCGCGGCTTCGAAGTCGAGGGCGAGATGAGGAAGACGCCATCACGCGAAGATTGGCCGAAGCACGCAAAGAGCGACTCTTCGCGCACGAAAGCGGGATCTATGACGGGTTTGTGGTGAATGCCAATCTCGAAGCAGCTGCTTCAGAAATCTTGCGGCATATCCACGCCCATCGGGGATAAGGTGGAGACCCACCTCTGCGTCGTGGTTCCAAGGAGTACCTGATGTTTCGACTCATGTTCTGCGTGTTGATTGCTCTGCTGCTGCCCGCTTGTGACCAAGGTGACCCTCAGGAAACCAACCAGACACCGGCTGCACCGAGCCCTGAAGCTCCGGAAGCCAGTGCGACCAACGACACCGAGACACTCAAGCCGGCCGAGGTCATTCCTGCGCCCGCTGCCGGGCTAACCGGCCCGGGACGGCTGGTGTTCGAAGAAACCACCGCTGATTTCGGACGTTTGACCGAAAACGAAGAACGCACCCGGCGACTGTCCTTCTGGAACGCGGGTGGCACCACCCTGCGTATTGTTGACCTCAAAGGCACGTGCGGATGCACGATCCCCCAAATGCCAAAGCGGGTCTGGGGCCCTGGTGAAGAAGGCGAGTTGACCGTCACTTTCGATCCGAGCGGAGAAGGTGAACAACTCAAATACGTCAACATCGTGACCGATCAGCCCGAGCCCCACAATTTCCTTCGTCTGACCGTGAAGGCCAACGTCGTGGGATTGGTTCGAGCGGTTCCGAAAATCCTGGCCCCCAACGTTGATCAATCGGTCCAACGTGCGTCGACCGGTTTCATCAAACTCGGTGATTCTTGGAGCGGGACCTTCAAGGTCTTCACCGCGGCCCCGACGCTGAAGATTGTGGATGTGACCGCCTCCAATCCCGTGGTCCAATTGGACTGGAGAGAACTCACCGGTGACGAGCGTCCCGCGGATGCCGACGATGGAGAAGGCTGCTGGGAAATCCGGTGCACCATCCCCACCGCAAGCCAATGGGGCTCGTTCTTCAGTTGGGTTCGTCCCCGACTCGAGGGGTCCACCGAACCCGGCGGCGAAGTGCTGACCCACACCGGAGGCTTCCGAATTCAAGCCAAGGTTTGGGGAGCCGTTGAAGCGGTGGACTGGACCATCACCAAGCGACCCGAAGACACCTTCCGCTTCGGCGCCCAACCCGGCCAAGGGTTCGTGCGGGAAATGTTGTTGCGGAGCCGAGGCGGTCCTTTTGAATTGCAATCGGCCACGGTGAACTTCCCCCAAATGCCCGGCAGCACCGTCATGATCGAGCCTTCGCCCGAAGCAACCCCCGGCTGGCTGCTGCGGCTGAATTGCCCTGGTGGTGCCGTCCCCGGGGAATACCAAGGGGAAGTCGTCGTTCGCACCACCTTGGCACCGCCCGAGGACCGTCTGGTCTTGCCGATTGTCGGGCGAGTGCGGTCTCCGGCTGATATTGGGCGCTAATCCAACCCAAGCAACGTTGCCCTTGCATCCGGCACGGGGTATCCTCGTTCTTCTTGGCCGTGTACCCAAGTGGCTTAAGGGGACGGATTGCAAATCCGTTATCCGCGGGTTCGAATCCCGCCGCGGCCTTTCCGCCCCTGTGCGTTGCACAGGGGCGGTTTTCATTGGCCCTCTGCCGTCACGTACACTTTGATCGTGTTGCTCCTGACCGCACTCCTTCATCTGGCCCCCCCACCCTCCGGGGTCCCCGAACAGCCGGTCCGCTTCAACGAAGGAGCACGAGTGCTCTCGTTGAACATCCAACTGGAAAGGCATCCTGAAGGAACACGGCTGGTGCCGGCTTCGCCAAGCCCCACCTTGCCCGAGTGGTTTCAAGCCGCACCCTGCCAAGCCCTAGAGCGATTGGAAGACGCCGGCCAAAAGCAGCCCAACCAAGAATGGAACATTGCGGCTGAAGTCCTGATGGACCGAGGACGGCCCGTCTTGCTCCTGACTCGGGACGCTTTGCGTTCAGGCCCCCAAGCGTCAGAATCTGGCACCCAAGAGACACCAGAAAAGACCGCCCTCGACACCGAACAAAGTGAAGCGGACGAGATCGCGGCGCGGCTCCGTGCGGCCGCCGGCACCCTTCTGCGAGCCGGCACCACCACCCCCGCCCCGCTGCCGGATGACGTCAATCGCTCGGCACGAGTAGTCGAGCGTCAAGGGCGTTTGGTGCTGTGCGACAAAGGGTTCCCACGATTTGTTCCCGAGGGCGCAGGACAGGTTGGGGTGGTGCACCCCATCTTGCCCTGCCGAATTCGAACCGCGATGTCACGGGTGGTGGCCCGTCAAGGCGAAGGGGTACGGGTGCGCGTCACCGGACGCATCCACCGCTACCGAGGCATCGATTGGCTTCGCCCTGATCGCTTCCAAGTCGTCCGCGCAGGCCGCTGAATTCGTGGAAGGGTGAAGCTCAGCCTTCCGAGAGCACGGTCACCGAAATGATGCCCTGACGCTCGCGCGGCTCATCGCCGGGACCAACATCACAGGTCCCGATTTCGCGAACCGATTCGATGCCAGAAGTCACGCAACCGAAAGCGGTGTATTGGCGATCCAGGTGCTGACAATGGTTCCGGCCCAAGCACACAAAGAACTGGCTTCCGGCACTGTTGGGATCTTGGCTGCGGGCCATCGAAAGCACACCTTCGTGGTGCTCTTTTTCGTTGAATTCGGCATCAACGGTCCAACCGGGGCCGCCGGTTCCGGGCATACCGCTGGCTCCCTCGCGGGTGTTGGGACAGCCGCCCTGAATCACGAAGTCTTGGATGACCCGGTGAAAGGCGAGCCCATCGTAAAAACCATCCTTGGCCAACTTCATGAAGTTCTCACAGTGTTTGGGGGCAACATCGTTCCAGAGTTCGACTTCGAAAGTGCCGGCGCTGGTTTCGATTTTGGCGGTGGGGTAGGTCATGAAAGCTCCTCGGGGTTGAATGAGAGGGGAACTGTAGTCCACCTCTTCAGCGAGGGAAGCGATCGGCCGGGGAAGCCACGGGGTCAACGGTTTCAGGTGCTTGGCGAACCATCCTAGGTGGCGCTGGCACCAAACGCATGCCGAGGATTCGGGGCGGGCGGACGGGCGATCCGGTCTCGGGGTCGGCAAGCTCCACACTGGCGATGGAGCGGATAGCGCCCGCACCTGAAAGCGTCTCCCCAAAAGAGGTGTACGACCCATCCAAACGAGCGGTCCCCTCTCTCGACAAGCACAGGAAAAATTGGCTGCCCGCACTGTCGGGGTCATTGTCCCGGGCCATCGAAATCACTCCGAAATCATGGGGCAAGGAGCTGCGCTCCATGGGAAGCCAAGTGCCCGGCCCCCCATTGCCGGTGCCCGAAGGATCGCCAGCTTGAATGACAAATGGATCCCCGTTTCCGGTGTACGGCACAATCCGGTGGAAAATCACATCTCGGTAATAGCCATTTTGGGCCAACTTTGAAAAATGTTCCGCCGTGTGAGGCGCGGCATCCCACCGCATCTGCACCTTGATTTCACCGTAGTCCGTCCGAATCACCACCAGTTGGTCCGGGATCAATCGCAAGCCGGTCCTGAGAGGTAACAGTTCTCGAACCGCAGCGGCTTCTTCGAGTTGCCGCTCGTACTCGGCTTGCATGCGACCCACCAACTCATCCCAAGCACGTTGTACCGATGGCTCGGCTTCGGCCGGAGGGCGATCGGGGAAAAGAGGCGGTTCCACAGGAACGTCGAGTTCGTCGCGCCAACCCACCACACGCGCGTAGGCACGACCCTCTGGGGTGGAGGCTGCTTCCATGATGGGTACCTGTCGTGACAGCAGCGGCATGGCGACCAAAGGAGCCCCAATCGGCTCCGCTTCCGCAAAGACCTGCAACCACGCGGCCTTCTCGAGCGCCCAGACTTCAGGCATCAAAGCACCAAGGTCAAAAGAGGCTCCCGGAAGAACACACGAGGCCAGACGCTCGCCTTCGGCATCAAGCAACAACAGTTGAGCGTTGTTGACACCACTCAATTCAGGGCTGAGATCAATGGGAATCGACCGGCCAATCGGTTGATCCGTCCATTCGGGAACCAAAGGACACTCGGTCATCAACATCAGTACAGCAGAGGGCCAAAAAACCATATTCGCATCCTACGCGTCCCGATAGCATGCACCTCCCATGCAAATCGTCTCGACCCGAACCGTGGTGGGTATGGAAATTCACCTTGAGTTGTCCACCCAAAGCAAAAACTTCACCTCGGCCCCGTGTCTGGCTCATCCAGACCGTTGGGATGCCCCGGCGAACACGTTGGTGGATCCTGTCACCATGGCCTTGCCCGGAACGCTTCCGGTTCTGAACCGAGAAGCAGTCGAGCTTTCCATGATGGTCGGCATTGCACTGGGATCGGACATTCCCGACTTCTGCAAGTGGGACCGAAAGAACTACTTCTATCCCGATCTTCCCAAGGGATACCAAATCAGCCAATACGACCTGCCCCTCTGCGTCGGCGGCTCCATCGAAATTGAAACCGAATCCGGCCCCCGAACCATCCGGATTCGACGGGCCCACTTGGAAGAGGACACGGGCAAACTGGGCCACGAACTCCCCGGGGGAGGCAAAGCGGATGGATCGCTGCTTGATCTCAACCGGGCCGGCACCCCACTGCTCGAAATTGTCTCCGAACCTGACCTGCAAAGTGCTGAAGAAGCGGTGACCTTTGCTCGCGAACTCCATGCGTTGTGCGTGTTCCTCGGTGTCACCGGCGGCGTGATGCAAAAAGGCCACATGCGCTTTGAACCCAACGTCAACGTCGTGATGACCCTTGAAGACGGAAGCGAAGTGGCCACGCCAATCGCCGAAGTCAAAAATCTGAACTCCTTCCGAGCCATCAAAGGTGCAATTGAATACGAATCAAAACGCCAAGTGGAGCAGTGGAAAAAAGACGGCGTGGAAATGGGGCCCGGCCGCAAAGCGACGTTCGGATGGGACCCCGAAAAAATGCGGACGGTCCTGCAGCGTTCCAAAGAGGATGCCCACGATTACCGCTATTTCCCCGAGCCCGATTTGGTCCCACTCCGAGTGGACCAAGCATGGCGCGACCAAGTGCGCTCCCGGTTGCCTGAACTGCCCCAAGCCCGGCGGCAGCGGTACACCGGCGAGTATGGACTCCCCGAAAAAGACGCCAAAGCTTTGGTCGCCGATCCCAACTTCTGCTTCTTCTACGAGGATGCCATCGAAAACGCCTCATCCGAAGCAGCCCACGCCACGGCGAAATTGCTGCTGAACACCGCCGCCAAGATGGCCAATGAACAAAGCACCACCGTGCCGGAACTGGGCATCACCCCCCAGCAAGTCGCCGCCTTGGTGGCACTGCGGGCTTCGGGCGATATCGGATCAAACGCCGTGGAAACCATTTTCGGCCTGCTCTGCCAAGAAGACACCGATGCGGCCGAAATCGCAGAACGCGAAGGCTTGCTGCAGGTCAGAGATGAAGACGCGATGGATGCCTGGGTGGCTGCAGCCGTCGAGGCCCATCCCCAAGCTGCCGAGGACTTTGCCTCCGGGAAAGATGCTGCCGTGGGTCGCCTCATGGGCGAAGTCATGAAGCAATCTGGTGGGCAAGCCGATGCTTCTGCGGTCCGAGAAAAACTCATCGCCACCTTGAGGTCCTGACGGCACAACCCTCCCAAGCGGTACCACACTCGTGGATCCGCAAGCAATCTGAACTCGAACTGGATTCGAGCCCTCTCGCGGTCACGTTCTTGTTGTCTCCTCATTGGAGGCTGAACAAGAAAGCGAGAGAGTCATCATGCGGTTGCACCGTTGGCGTTCGGGCCTTTTTGGCACCGCGCTGTCTATTTTGTCCACGCTCTTTGCGACCAGCACGTTGCCCGGCAACGTCTGGGCTGATTTCAACCACGACCCAGATGATGGTGGACCTCCACCTCCACCACCACCTCCGCCGCCTCCGCCGAGCGAACCACCTCCACCACCGGTCGATCCGCGCGTGGGATTCCACAGCATCGACTTGGTCACCGGCAACCTTGTCCACCTCGACGAAACGACACCGGGAGAAGCCACCGTCACCGTGGTTGGACCGACCGAAGTGGAATGGTCATCACCACGGCTTGCGGGTGGGGTGGCCGTGCTGTTTGCCGTCGACCGCATCAATGGCTGGGAGGTGCTTCGCCGCCTGGACCCGGGCACCGGTGAGGTGATGAGCGAAACACTCCTCCAGGCCGTTGGTGGAGAAACCCCTGCCTACACCGGTGGATTTGCCTCTTCGCCACAAGGACTTCGTTTGGCCTGGCGATCCGAAGGGGATCGGTTTGATCAACTCTCTGAACTGGCACCAAACGGGCAGATTGGTCGGACCCTTGATCTCGACAGTGTTGCCGCCCAGCCCGACGCCCGCGTGCTGGTCCACGACGAAACCCGACTTGTTGGCGCTTCAAGTGTGCCTCAGGTGCATCTTTCCTTCTGGGAAGCGTCGGTGGCCCCAGGACACTGGGATCTCATCGATGATTGGGATGGGCTTTGGAGCATTGATGGCATCCAAGATCTGGCCAAGGGCGAGTCTGCAGTCTGGGGACTGGATCCAGATCGTCTTCGGATCGCCAAGTTCCACGAAAACTACGTCAATCTCCATGGCATTCGGCACCTGCCGCTGTCAACCAACCTTCGTGGCTTGGCCTGGGTTGATGAGGCCGAAGAAGGCTGCCCCGAAGACCTCGACGGCGATGAAGTCGTTGGCTTCCAAGACCTCATTCTGCTGCTGGGCGTCTTTGACAGCACCGATTCAAGCCGCGATCTGGATGGTGACGGCACGGTGGGGATGGGCGACGCCCTTCGCATTCTTTCCCGCTGGGGTTCTTGTCGGGAGTAAATGAACTCAGCTCTCAACAACAACGCGGAGCCGTTTGGCTCCGCGTTGTTTGGTTTGGTTGTTGCCAACGTTGACTTGATCAGCGTACCGCTGGAATCGAACTTAACACGGTCCCCAGTTGGCGAGGGTGCCCACCAAGTCACCGAAATCCACGGTGCCACTGCCATCGACATCTTTGTCTGGGTCAACGTCACCCCATGAGGCAAGCAGCTCCAGAACGTCGTCAAAAGTCACGGCTTGATCAC
>CAXBRK010000005.1:0-44106 GCA_963978155.1 uncultured Phycisphaera sp.
CGTTCCGGGCGATTTCAGTTCTTGCAGCACTAGCAACCCCAGCACCCCCAGAACCAAGGCCCCAACCAGCCAATGCAAAGCATTCTGACGCCGGCGAGCGGCAAGCAACTCACGTCGGAGCTGGGTTGATGTTCGAGAATTGAGCTCCTCTGTGGGCACAGAGGATTCGGCCGCCGCTTCCTCAGACGGCGATACAGATTGCTGGGGCATCGAACGAACATTTGCGGTGTCCCCAAAAGCCGAAGTCTGAGCACCATCAGCGCCAAGTCCCATGCGGTCGCGATCAAGCGAGACCCGGAATGAGACACCACATGCTCGGCAGCCTTCATCTTCGGCCGAAGCCGGGGCTTGGCAGGCGTGACACAAACCGAAATGATGCGACAGCCCAGGAACTTTCCGGGCCACCGTCCAAAATTGACTCGTGGTCGGCCCACGAACCACATCGGTTGAGCGGATCCGCCCCAATCCCATTTGCCGAACGAGGGTCTCGAACCGCATACCCGGCGAAAATGGGCGATCCACGCTTCGCACAAACCATGGACCAAGGTCAGCTCTGGTGTGCTCTCTGCTCTCCGGGTCAAGTCGACCGTGGCAGTGCTCACAGATCTCCGGCAAGTGATTTTTGTGCATGCTTCCGCAGTACGGGCACACCATAAATCTGGGGATGCTCGAAGCGTCCTCGGTCATCGTGGTACCAACCTTAGCTTGATCAACTGGAGTGCTTCGCGCCCTGCGCGATCCATTGTTCGATGATCAAAATTTCTTCTTTGGTCAACCGCTCACCACGTGGTGGCATCGCACCATCGTCATCTTCAGAGAGCTTGATCCTTTCGACCAACAAGCTGCCCGCGGGGTCACCGGGAAGAATGGTCCACCAATCTTCATCGCCCTCAGGGAAGGCCTCAGCAATGGGCGCAAGCCGAAGTCCACCCTTTTTCTTTTTGGGGCCATGGCAAGAGACACACCGTGCGTCAAAGATGGGTTTGATCTTGGTGAGAAAATTGACTTCTTCTGAAGCGAGCTCGGAATCGGCTTCGGGCACTTCTGGCAGAACCGGCTCGGGTTGGACCTCCGCGACGGGCTCCGTCTTGACCACCACTTCGGGAATGGGCTCACGAACCACCGGAGGAAGACCAGTGATACGAATCTCTGGGTGCATTGATGCAAAGGTGGCCGCATAATCGTCAGTGATGCGCGATCCCCAAAGATGCAGCCGTTTCAGCGCTTTCAAATTCGCCACGTAGGTCAAAATCGTATTGGTGCATTGGGTCCCGTACAGATTCAAGCGTTCCAGTTTGGGACTCCCCTGAAGGACTCGGGAAATGTCGTTGAGTTGCGTCCCCCCCAACCGCAAGTCACGAAGTTCTGGGAAACCAGCCAATTGGGCGAAGCCCTCGTCGGTGACCGCGGTTCGAGACAAATCCAACCGAACCAGCACTGGCTCCAGGCCACGAAGCAGCTTCAAGTGCTCGTCATTGGCGGCTGGTCGAAGCAAGGAAAGATTGACCTCCAGACCATAGTGCCGCTGGGCCACGGCTTGCACCACCGCGCCACGATCTCGCAACGCCGCGACGGCACCATCAATCAACGCCTGCTCGGCTTCGGTTGGCTCCAAGACGCCCAAAGGATCGAGTCGGCGTTCATCGGCGGCCTTGGTCGCCACCCGCTTGATGTGTTCAAGACCTGGGCCGTGCGCGCCTTCGTTGATCCAAGTGATGACCTTTTGGATCTCATCGGCAGGAACCGCATCGCCTTTGGGAGGCATGGCCTCGTCGTCGTCTCGCGGCAACAACATGCGCTGCACCAAGAGAGAACTTTCACCATCTCCAGGAAGCATGGTCCAGAAATCCTCATCCCCAACCGGGAACGCCGCGTCGATGGGTTCGAGACGAAGACCACCCTTCTTTTTTCGTGGCCCGTGGCATTCAACGCAGTACGTCTCCAGGATGGGCTGGATGTCTTTGACAAACTCGATTTTGGTGGGCGTGGAATCTGCTTCAGGATCTTTGAACCGTGGCTTCGTTTCTTCAGGCACATCGATCGATGAAGGCCCCCCCAAAAGCACTCCGGGAGCAGCACCGACTGGTCTCTCTGATCCATTTTCCAAGCGGACCACGCTCTCGGGTGCAGGCTCGGTTTGAGCATTGGCCGCACGCCAACTCTGAATGGGTTCCAACAAGTACCCCTCGCCCCAACTCATGGTGCCGCCCAAGTGCCCAGTGACGGCAACCCCGATGGCACCACAAAAAAGCACACCCCGAAAGGCAGAGGTCTTTTGCCTCAACAGCACACACAGAAGTGTCAAAGCGAGAACACCAACTCCGGTCCAGCGGTGCCACTCCAATGTTGAAGCCATGGCCCGAGAAACAGGATCACGTTCGGACATGGTCCAACCAGCGAATGCGGCGGCAAAAGTTGCGGGGAGAGCGAACCAGACCAGCCCCCGCGCCATCGCCCCAACTTCGGGTGAACGTCGCCAAAGGCCGCCCAACTCAGAGACGGCCGCAACCACCAACAAAGCCACTGGAAAGTGAACCAGAAGGGGATGACTTCGGCCAACCGTCTGAAGAAGCACATTTTGAAGTTCCGACTCGGCCATAACTCATCCTTCGCTTTCTACGAAGAGAGTTTATCGCGAGAGGAGCAGAATTCAGGCGTTTGGGACGCGAAGTCCACGTGAGAAAAGAACCATCTCTCGCATGGTTGTGGCGGCATGCACGCCGGGAATGCCCCGAGTCAGCTCTTCGGGCAGCTTTCGTCCGCCCACCACCACAGAACCGTTCATCCCCAGCATCGTCTCGGAAAGCATCTCCAAGCCCTGACGGATATTGGCCTCGGGAGATTCGACGGAAACGCTGACCCAAACCAATTTGGCTTTGGCTCGCACCGCGGCGGTTCGCAGGACCTCAAACGGGGAGCTTGGCCCCAAGTTCGCCGTCCGCCAGCCATCGCCCAAGAGCGAGAGTGCGGCACAGAGGGAAGGCACCAAGTAAGGGTCGCCCGGAGGGGCCCCACCAATCGCGACCGGCGCGGTCTCGGGAGACTGCACCATGCGGCGAAGTTGTTGCAACGCCTGCAGAATGATGTCGACGGAACGGTGTTCTTCAGCAATGCGAAGATTCTTCTCTTGGCCGTCAGAGGTTTGAGCCCAGGCGTGGCCGACCTGCTCGAGGCAATGCCGAACGGGGCCGTCACACAGGCTGGCAAAGCTGTTGCCGGAGAGGTACTCGTGGGAGAGGTACCCGATGGCCTCTTCTTCGCGGCCGGACAAGACCATTTCGCTGAAGTACTCGTTCGACTCCTCGATGCTCTTGGCCGGCCGACTTTGCGTGGTAATACCAAGCATGGACGGATCCACCACAGAGATGCTGGATTCGCGAATGAACCGGACAGCCTCGGCCAAAGGAATTCTTCGGTGCCCACCGGCAGTGCGAGTGCATTCCAGGCGGCCGGAATCCGCCCAGCGCTTCAGCGAGGACTCGCTGACGCCGGTCGCACGGGCCAAATCTTTGGGGGAAAGCAACTGCTTCATGGGCAATCTATTCATAGACCTAAGACCCCTGTCTCGGAGCCAATCGTCCTATTTTGACCCAAAACAGGAGGGAATATACCCTTTGGGGCGGCTGAATCGACTATCCCGCCCAATTCGGCCATTCCCTTCCGGGCTCGCCTAGCATCATCCATGCAAGGCACCCGAATCGTTCTCATTGGTGGATCCGGTGGCATCGGCCACGCGACCGCTTCTCAACTCATGGCCCGCGGGGCTCAGGTCTCCATCACGGGGCGAGATCCCGAACGGCTCAAGGCCGCCACCACCACGTTGGGCTGCGAGGGTCACGTCCTCGAGGCGAATGATTTTGAAGCCACCACCAAAGTCCTTGAAGCAGCAAGCCAAAGCATGGGAGGGTTGGATGCGGTGGCTTGTTTGGCGGGGTCCATCCTTCTCAAGCCAATCACCATGACTTCTCAGCCCGAATACGAAGAGACCATCCTTCGAAATTTGACCACAGCATTCTCGGTGACCAGAGCCGCCATTCGTCTTCTGACAGACGGCGGAAGCATTGTCCTGATGAGTTCCGCAGCCGCCAGCATGGGACTCCCCAACCACGAAGCCATCGCGGCGGCCAAAGGTGGCGTGGAAGGACTCGTTCGTTCCAGCGCTGCGACCTACGCCCGCAAAGGCATTCGAATCAACGCCATCGCACCAGGTCTGGTGGATACCCCGTTGGCTTCCAGAATCACCGCCTCGGAACGGACGTTGGAACATTCCAAGAACATGCACCCCTTGGGCAAAATTGGAGCACCCGAAGACGTGGCCAACATGTTGACCTTCCTGTTGGACCCGACCAACAGCTGGATCACCGGCCAAACCTTTGGGGTTGATGGTGGCCTCTCCCAGATCCGCATTGGATAATCAACCACCATGCGTGTTTTGATCAGTGGGGCTTCCGGAATGATTGGCGCGGCGCTCACCAAGAGCTTTGCGGAGCAAGGGCACGACGTTCTCACGCTCGTGCGACCAGAATCCAACCGCTCGGGGATTTCGTGGCATCCCGGGGTTGCCCTCGAGGATCATCCCGACTTGGAAGGTCTCGATGCGGTGGTGCACTTGGCCGGGGCGGGGATTGCCGATCGAAGATGGACCACCGCCCGCAAGAACCTCTTGTGGCACAGTCGAGTGGAATCGACCGCCCATCTTCGATCCGCTCTTGAAGAACGCAACGCTCCGCCCAAGAGGTTCCTCTGTGCTTCCGCCATTGGCTGGTACGGCCACCGGGACAACGACATCCTTGACGAATCATCTTCACCAGGCCATGGATTCTTGGCGAACCTCTGCGCCGCTTGGGAGTCAGCCGCTCAGAGCAACACGATGGCAAGTGCTTGTTTGCGATTTGGCTTGGTGCTGGATCGATCTGGAGGCGCACTGAAAAAAATGCTCCCCCCTTTTCAACTTGGACTCGGTGGTCCTTTGGGCTCCGGACGCCACTGGCAAAGTTGGATTGGTCTCGATGACGCGGTTCGTCACATCATGCATCTCTGCACTGCCCCCGTTGAGGACGTTCGCGGCGTGCACAACGTGGTCGCGCCCGAGCCCATCCAACAACGAGATTTTGCTTTAGCGCTTGGCAAGGCACTGAAGCGTCCCACATGGTTGCCCGCACCGCGCTGGGCGGTGCAACTGTTGTTTGGCGACATGGCCAAAGAAGCTCTGCTCGCATCAACCCGCGTGATCCCCACCAGAAGACTGAAAGAGGGTCCCTCATTTTTGACCCCAGATCTCGAAGATGCGCTTCGTCATGCCCTCCGCAAGGCGTCAGACCGATGACGGTCGTGGTGATCGGGGCCGGCCTCTCCGGCTTGGCCGCCGCAAGAACCCTGCAACGGTCGGGGCAAGAAGTCATGGTGCTCGAACAAGCGTCCGAGATCGGCGGTCGAGTGCAGACCCTCGATATCGACGGCTACCGCGTGGACAAAGGCTTCCAAGTGCTTCTGACGGCCTACCAAGAAGCCGCGGAGGTTTGGCCAGAGCATGAGATGGATCTCTTTCCATTTGCCGCGGGTGCCGTCATCCACGGCCATGAAGTCAAACAGGTCTTCGACCCTCTGCGTCATCCCAGCAAAGTATGGCGAACGGTGGGATCAAAGCTCTTCACCGTGCGGGACATCAAATCTCTCCTGAGCCTTCGCCTCGGCCTGCAAGGCATCCGTGGTCTTCCCGAAGATGCCAGCGCCGAACAAGCCCCGGAATTCCTCGACCGACTTGGCTTTTCCGAACGGTTCACCAATGCCTTCTTTCGCCCGTTTCTCGGTGGTGTGTTCTTGGACGAGTCCTTGTCGGTCCCAGCTGATGCGGTGCGTTTTGTTCTGGCCATGTTCGCTCGGGGCGAGGCGGCTCTCCCTGCTCGGGGGATGTCCGCGTTGCCCGCACACCTCAGCCAAGGCCTTTCGGTCAGGTGCAACTGCACCGTCACCGATGTTGAACCCAACAAGGTGATCGTCGACGGTGGCGAAGTCATCAATGCCCAGGCCATCATCGATACCAGGCCTCCGACTTCGACCGCTTGGCGATCAACCCAAATGATGGCGTTCGCGAGTCCGGTACCACAGGACACCACGCCGGTCCTGCACCTGGCCAACCTGCACGAGCAGCCAGATGCACCGATCCTTCACGCCTGCGCCCCCAGCCTCGTGGCCCCGGACTACGCCCCCCCCGGGAAAGCGGTGGTGTATGCCACCCTTCGGACCGATCGCCCCCCTTCAACCGTTGAAGAGGTCCGCCAAACGCTGGCCGGTTGGTTCGATCTTCCGGCAGACCACATCGAACACCTCACCACGGTCGAGGTGCGGCAAGCGCTCCCGGAGTCGCCATGCCGGGCGAGCCAGGAAGCAAGAGATCAAGGCCTCTACCGCAGCGGCGACTGGACCACCCACGCCTCCATCGAAGGCGCTCTGCGATCAGGCAGGATTGCGGCCGAGGCAGTGATCCAAGACCTGGAAGCAAAGTCCCCAGCCAGGACTGCGTAACATCAGTAAAGAATGAACGACCCCATTCTCATCATTGGAGCCGGACTCTCTGGTTTGGCCGCCGCGCAAACGCTGCACACCCTTGGGGAATCTGTTGTTGTCGTCGAAAAAGCCCGAGGGCCTGGTGGGCGAATGAGCACGCGACGCGAACAGTTGGGGGAGCACGCCGTGTCTTTCGATCATGGTGCCCAATTTCTTCGGGGGCACGACCCGGGCTTTCGCCAAGTCATGGATGCTTGGGAACGCGACCGATGGATTGCACCCTGGCGCGGTCAATTTGTTCGGATCGAAGGGGAGACCTTGGCCGCCGAAGAAGGTCGCCTTCGGTACACCCCAGGACCCGGCATGAACCGAATCTGTCAGGAATACGCGGATCGGCTCAAAGAACACGTGCGGTACCAGACTCGCATCACCCAACTTCAAGAGGATGGTGGACGCATTCTTGCCTCCACGGAAGATAGCGCACCGGTCGGCGCGTTCCGCGCTGCCATTTGCACCGCACCAGGACCACAGACCGCCCAACTTCTTGAAGGATTTCGTCCCGCGCTGGCCTCAGCCGCCGCATCCACTTCGTACGCGCCGTGTTTGGCTGTGATGGTTGCTTTTTCAGAACGTCCAAAGGTGGAGTGGTGTGCGGCCAGTATCAACAGTGGTCCATTGAGCTATGTGGCCGAAGACAACGCAAGACCTGGCCACCAACAGCCAATGGGGCCCTCACGCTGGATCCTGCACGCTTCCCCAGGTTGGAGCACTGAGCACCTTGAAGAAGATCCCGAGGTCTTTGCCCCATTGATGCTTGAAGCGTTTGGGCAACTCCCCGGCGTCAAAGAGCTCGATCAACCCGTGCATCTGCGAGGACACCGATGGCGATTTGCCTTGGTTGAGAAGACCACCACAGCCTCGACCGCCCAAGTCGAAGGCACCCCTCCCGTCGCCATCGCCGGGGATTGGTGCGAGGGCCCCCGAATTGAAGCGGCTTGGTGCTCTGGGGTTCGAGCCGCCAGTGCCATACGAAAAGCGTTGATGTAATCCGAGACCGAAGAACTTTTTCACTGTTTGATCCAGAAGACTCCACGGCGAGGCATGCTTCCTCCTCATCGAGAACCGAATGAGGAGTCAACGTGCTGAAACATCAAGAGAGATATGAAGAGCGAGCCAAGGCATCCGGGTGCGACCATTGGGGTTTGGCTTTGGTGGCGGGACTGACAGGTGCTTTCGTCGGGGAATCGCAAGCCGATGTCATCAAAATGGAGAGTTTTGAAATGAAGTCGCCGGCCGAGACCTACACCGATCCGATGGATCCAGGCCTCGATCACGTTCTGGTCAATCAGCCAGGTCAAGCGCTGGTGGCCCACGCAGGGTGGGCGGCGTGGTACCGAAACACACGCAACGGAGTGGGCTTGACGGACGGCGATGTGTTCGGGGTCGGGCAAAGTGGTCCCAGCACGTGGGTGGATGGGCAGCAGGGCTATCGCCTGAGCGACACGGACGGCGCCGTTGATCTTCATTTTGATCCGGTCGATCAAGCCAACACGATCCATCTCTCTTTGTTCATCACCGATGCGTTGTGGGAAGAAGACGATGTGATCCAAATCTCTTGGGGGTCCCACACCATTCTGGACACCTCCGGATTGGACATCGATGACCTCAACCTCGAGGGGAGGTGGTTGGAGTTCAGCACGACATCGAGACAATCCGAAGCCCTGCGGATTACCGTCGACACGAATGCCAACGATGAAGGCGTCTTCGTTGACCACATCCGTTGGAGTCAGACGGTGCCGAGTCCGGGCGGTCTCGCGCTTCTGGGCCTTGGCTTGGCCCGATCACGAAGACGAAGGTAAACCAAGAGGGGTAACGATCGAGTGGGGATGCTCGGGCCCGCTGCGGGAGCAGTCAATGCTCCCGCGGCGTCATCTCCCCAGCCTCAATTGCGAAAGGCAAGCGGTTCTGCTGAGGAGGTCGAGGGCACGTGGCGAAGGGTGTGAAGGCACAAGGTGGATTCACACTTCGGTTGAAATCGATGGTGACTTGTCCATCATCATCCGGAGCAGAAACCGAGAGAAATCGACCGCCCCCATAGCTCTCACCACCCGAAGTGGAGTCAGCAAACACCACAAACAGCGAACCGTCGCCGTTGGGCGTCCCGATCAACTCATACATCTTTGCTTGGTTGGCATCGGTTTCGGATGTTGACTGCGGCCAAGCAAATCGAATCGTGCCGCCCAGCGGGGTCTCCTCCATCTCCCCCAGTGCATTCGCCGCTTGGAACGTGCGGCCTGGCTCCGAAGAGACGAACGTCCCTGTGACCACCGCACTTTGTTGCCAAGGCCAACAGGGAATGCCCGAGAAACCGGTGCGGCTTTTGGCTTGGGGGTGACGAGAGCGAAGCGCCACCCGTCCACCACGCTCAATCAAAACCAAGAGCCCTCCCCCGACGCGCAACTCGGTCGATCGGCCATCAGCATCGGTCTGCAACAAGCCCTCATCAGCCTCCTTGCCATCGAAGGTGCATGCTTCATGCTTCGCCGCTTGAAAACGCCAGCCCTCCTGACCCAGAACAAATTGACCCATCCGCTTGGCGGGAAATCCCTCGGGCGATAGATCGGCATCCGGTCCCCCAAAGGAGAGTGTTTGGCCTGACGACGTTGGCAAAAAGTCGAGACCGACCAAGGAGAGCCACCCCTCGGGTGCTGACAAACGATCGACTCGACTGGAGTGCCACTGATTCCAAGCATCTTCTGAATACGTGGTGGGATTGATCATGACGGGGTGATCCTTTGAAGAATGAGGACTTTGGAGAACAACGGCATGGTGGTCGTCTGAGTCAGAGGCTGTATTGAAGGAAGAGCCAGATATGGCTTGGCAGCCTTGGCCACAGGCCAGGAGAAGCCAGATGCCAACAGCACCCATCCTGACGGACCAAGAACGGCGAATGCCTCGAGACAATTTGCCACGCATCCCCACACGATAAAGGAACCTTGTAGGGTCAGGGGATGTCATTGCACATCGGAATTTGCACGCTCAACGCCATGCGAACGTTTCCCGTCGTCATGGATGCCATTGCTCAAGCCAATTTGCACGAAAAGTTGTGGGTTGTGGATTCGGGATCAACCGATGGCACGGTCGAATTTGCCAAAAATCATGGCGCTCACGTCATTCACCGAACTTGGGATGGCTTTGTTGGCCAACATCGATTTCTTCTCGAGCACTGTCGAAGCCAAGGCGGAGATTGGGCCTTGATGCTCGATGCTGATGAATGGCCAGACCCACCGTTGTGGAAAGCGATCGAAACCTTTTTGGCCGATGCTCCACCGGCGGTTTCTGGCGCCATGTTGAACCGGCAACTGATCTTGCATGGCGAGCCCCTGCGCTACGTCTGTCAGCCAGAACATCGGCTCCGGCTGGTCCGGCCCGAGCGATCCACCGTGGTTGGCTCGTTCGGGGAGCAGGCCGAGGGCGTACACGAACAAATCCAAACCGAGGGTAAAACCGTTCGGTTGGTCGGGATGCTCATGCATGATTCCTTTTTCGATCTTGAAGACGCACTGTCCAAAAATCTTGGCTATGCCCGCATCGAGGCCCATTCCAATCCAACGAACGGCGGTGTGGGACGGCTGCTGGTCTCACCGTTGGCGGCCTTTTGTAAGCAATGGATCTTGAAAAGAGGATTCCTAGACGGTCGGCGAGGATTTTTGATGAGCCAGACCATGGCCATGATCACTTGGCAAAAGCACCTCCTTGCCGCGGAAAGAAGATTGCTTGACCAAGAGGCAAACAGGTCCAACACGAAGGGCTCGGAAAGATGCCAAGAAAGGGGCCGGTAAAGCAGCCATTTGGTTCCCACCAACCTGTCGCCGGCTTCGTACGCTGTGCATGTGCAAGCCGAATCCCATCCCCCATCCAACCGCCCCGTTGCCCTGATCACCGGCGCCTCTTCCGGCATCGGAGAAGCTCTGGCTCGTGTCTTCGCACAGCGGAACTACGACCTCGTTCTCGGGGCAAGACGGATCGATCGGCTCACCCAACTTGCCCAAGAAATCGAACAATCCAGCACGGTCCGATGCTTCGTGCAAGCTTGTGATGTGATGCAAACCGACGATGTGGAAGCTTTGGCGCGATCGGCCCGAGAGACCTTCGGCCGCATTGACGTGGTGGTGGCCAATGCTGGATATTCCGCCCAAGGACGGGTGGATCAATTTTCGGAAGACGAAATTCGCCGACAACTCGAAGTGAATGTCATGGGGGTCGTTCGAACCGTTCGAGCCACAACCGACGACCTCATTGCGACCAAAGGTCGTCTGGCCATCGTGGGCTCGGTCAATTCCTTCGTCTCGGTGGCCTCCACCGGGGTGTATGCCATGAGCAAGCATGCCGTGAAAGCCTTGGCGGATGCCTTGTGGTACGAACTGCACCCCAAGGGGGTCTCGGTCACCCACTTGGCACCTGGTTTCGTGGCCTCAGAAATCAGAGGTATCGGCCGGGACGGCGCTCCGGCCAGCGGGCATCGACGCAACCCTCCCTCCTGGATGGTGCTGTCCACCGATCGAGCGGCACGGATCATGGTGAAAGCCATCGAAGGCCGGCGGCGAGAACGAATCTTGACCACCTTCGGACACTTCATCGTTGGGGTTGAACGACATGCCCGATGGCTCCTCGCTCGAATCATTCGAACTTTCAAGCTCACGAAGCCGGGAGCTTCGTACTAAAGAACTTGGCGGGATCCTCTTAGGTTTTCCGCCATGATTGTTGAAGACGACTCTTCTTCGGAATCACCACCATGGACAGCAGCGCTCGACACCAACGACTCACCGACATTTATCTGGAAGCATGCGATCTGCAAGGCGAAGAGCGGATGGCTTACTTGGATCAAGCCTGTGGGGATGATCTCAGCCTCCGAGCGGAAGTGGAAGCCATGCTGGCCACCCACTCAAACTCTGGCGATGACCTCGATGGCCTCCTCGAGGGCGAGCCTACCCTGCTTCGAGACCTTCTGACGGACATGAACAAGGCCAAATTGCCGAGCCACATCGGCGGCTACCGGGTGGTCAAGGAACTTGGCCGCGGTGGATTTGGCACGGTGTATCTGGCCATCCGCGATTCGGGAGGGCTGCAAGAACGGGTGGCCTTGAAGGTCCTGCACGAGGGGCACAACTCTCCCGAGATGCTCCACCGATTCCAGAGGGAAAATCGAATTCTGGTGGCGTTGTCTCACCCCAACATCGCGCGGCGCATCGATGGTGGGACCACGGAAGACGGCCGCCCGTTCTTCGTCATGGAATACATCGATGGAGAACCGTTGGACCAATGGTGCGATTCCAACCGGCTTGGACTTGTGGATCGACTTCGAATCACGCAAACCATTTTGGATGCGGTCCAAGAAGTTCACAACCACGGCATCGTCCACCGTGACCTCAAACCCGGCAATATTCTGATCGATCGGAATGGACGCCCGGTCGTGATTGACTTCGGCGTGGCCAAAGATCTTGATCCAGAAGCTTACGGAGGCCCCATTCATCCCACCGTTGCGTCTGCCCCCCACACCCCCGCTTACGCCGCACCAGAACAGTTCTTGGGCAAGCCAACCAATGCCGGAAGCGACCTCTACGCCGTTGGCGTCATTTTGTACGAACTTCTCACTGGCCAACGCCCCTACGACTTGAGTGGGTTGAGTCCCGCCCAGAAGCAAAAGTTGATTTGCGAAAAACCACCACCATTGCCGAGCAACTCGATCCACCAAGGACACTCGAGCGAAATGGGCACGACGGGAGGAACCGGCGGGAACACCAAGACCTCGGCTCAATCGACGGGGACATCAATCCGAGGTGGGAGTGCGACCACCGGAACCGACGCCAGATTGAGTCGGCAACTCCGTGGAGATCTGGATGGCATTGTCCTAAAAGCGTTGGAAAAGCGACCTGTCGATCGCTACCGAACGGCCGAAGCGTTTAAAGAAGACATCGAAAACTATCTGTGCGATCGACCTGTGATGGCCAAGCCGCCCAATCCCATCACCACCGCCGTGAAATTCATCCGGCGGAACCGGTACAAAGTCTCCACCGCCGTGTTGTCCATGGGAGTTTTTCTCAGCTGGGGCTTGTTTGCTTGGCAGACCATGGCCACAACGAATCTCCGGCAAACCGTCACCATCCAAGAACTGGAGTTCGAGCGCGAGACCATCTTGATCGACACGCTCACAGATCTCAGTGCCTTCATGAGCGGGAAGGCCGACCGAAAATTGAGGACGATCGTCGGCACCACCGACGCCCGAGCGTACATCGCTGAGTACCTCAAACAGCGACTGGATCGCATGGGTAGTCTGTCCAAAGGAGGCGAAGCCATCCCCGCTGTTCAACTGGAACTCGCCAATGCGTGGTCCACGTACGCGGATGTCCTTGGCGGCTTCTCCGCCAACCTCGGACGGACTGAGGAAGCACTGTCGGCACTGGAACAAGCGATCCTGCTTCGGAAAACGCTCAAGCCTTCCGCGCAACCCCAGGACCACACGCTGGCTTTGGCCGAACTGAATCAACGATGGACCCAAATCAAACACGATGCGAGTCTCGTCCAAGGCCGGCTTCCTTCGGAGGCCGAGGCAATCCTGTCGCAGCGCCTGGACCGAGTGGAGACTTTGCTGGAACAAGTTGCCAACAATCCTGATCAGGGCAATCTCGAAGTTCGCCGGCTGGACGCACTGGCCGATCTGGCGACCAGACGCGGACGGATTGCTTACAGCGCGAAAGAACAACGTTTGGATGACGCCTTCACCTTCTGGAATGAAGCGGACAAGCTGTACCAACGTTCCAGTCAAACCGCGAGCGACCTGAACCAAAGGTACAACGAGCGCAATCGGGGCCTCTTGCAGTTCACCTGGGCCAGTGGGCTTCGGAACGCCAATCGACTTGAGGAAGCACTCACCCAGAGCGACGCCTACATCAGCCTGTGCCGCGTCCTTCTTCAGCAGCAAAACACGCCAACGAACCAACGTGACCTAACGAAAGGTCTGATTCTGGGATATTTGACTCGGCGAAGTCTGAGCAAAGCGGCCGACCAGCCCAGTGAAATCACCAAACTGCAGGGCGAGAGCCAGTTGCTGCTCGAGGAAGCAACGGAACTTTCAGAACGATTGCATTTTGGCGACCTCGAAGATGTGCGCAGCCTCGAACTGTGGGCTGAAGCGCACTACAACTTGGCCCTGCTGCAATTCGATCGCAAGGACTACCCATCAGCAGGGGAAATCACCGCAGACTTGGTGGCCCACGTTCAGACAGAACATGCCCGCGGGGTACAAAACCAACGCTCGGTTGCCATCCTCAAAGCCGCTCGTGATCTTCAGCGAATCTGCGCTGATCGCGAATAGTCAGATGGTTCACGTCCAGTTGGTCAGCAAAGTCAGGACGTCATCGAAATCAATCACACCGTTGCCGCTGAGGTCCTCAGGACAGTCTCCGCACGCTTCGCCCCAACGGGCCAAGACCAAAAGCAGATCAGCAAAGCCCACTTCACCGTCTCCGTTGACGTCACCGACCACATCATTTCGCTGAAGAACTTCAACCGTCAAACCGCCGCCCAGGAAGAAGGTGGATTCACGGAACAACAGGAGTTCATCGGTTCCGTCGCCATCAAAATCGCCGGCGCGGATGGCTTCGATCGGTGAGCCCAACGCCTGAAGCGGAGTGTCCACGAAAGTCACGCCTCCACTGGCGTCCCAATCGGCCCGCAGCAAGCGGACCACGCCTTGGGGCAAACCTTGAATATCCGTCGTGGCGAAAGCCACCGCGATGTCGGCATCGCCGTCGCCATCAAAATCACCAAGGTCCAAATCCACGGGTTCCAGCTGATCCAACGCGTCTGGGTCTGTCAACAGAAACTCCACGCCACCACCCAGCTGGCCACCATTGGTGATGCGATGGACTTCGAATGATCCACGATCTTGGTGCAATGTGACATGAATAGCAGGCGTCGTCACCATCGACAGCGGGCTGGAATTGTCCCCGGTGCCTGCAGCGGCAGTGCTGTTGTTGCCACGACTCTTCTTTCTCGAACCACTGGTGGATTCCACTGAACGAGAACTCGTCACGACCGCATTGTCATTTTTCTTTCCAGTTCCAGGAACGGGATCGATCTCATTGGGATCGTCGTCGGTGCCACCTTCATCCTGATCAGTAAATCCACTTCCCATCAAAGTGTTGACCGCTTGAATACGACGAAGGCGACTGTTGGTGCGGTCGAGCAACAAAAGATCAAGCGGATCTGTTGGTGCAGAAAGCGCTTGGATGTCGGCCACTTGGCCGTATCCACTCAACACCACCTGGAAAGGTTCGAACGTACCTTCTTCCAATCGGTTGGCGACCGCAAAGGTCCCGTTCAGACCGGCAACGCACAGATCAGGCAGCAGATCAAAGTTGGCGTCGCCAAACGAAATATCCGTGGCTCCCGCAGGTGCATCCAAGCTGACCTTGAGAAAGGTCAACTGGCTGTCCGGGTCAAACTGAGCAATCTGCAACTCAACTTCCGGGAGCCCCTGAACCCCCAGAACCACCGCTGCCACATCCTTCAATCCATCGTTGTTGATATCCCCGATTTCAATGTCGACAAAGCCCGAAGGGAAGTCAAATCCTGTCGCCGGGACCAGCGGCAAAGGATCAGCTGAACCAGCATTTTCCAATCTCAACACCGAACCGCCTGATGGATTTGACTCAGAAATTTTCACCGCCGAAGAACCATCTCCGCCAATGAAGCGTCGGACGGGGAATTCACCAGAAACACTTTCCGCCGAAAGCAGAAATATGGAATTTGTGGGGGCCACTCCATCTGGCCAAACAATTTCCAGACCTCCAGCCAGTTGGGCCGCGCCAACAATCTGAAGACGATTGAGTTGCCCAGTGGAAAGGTCCCGCCGAACTTGCAGTCGACCGGAAATTGGTTCTGCCTCTCCGGCCTGCAAGTAATCGCCAGAGATTGTTGCTCCACCCGAAGCCACTTGAAGGAGACCACTGTTCTCGACCTGACCGACATTGCCAGGGAAGTTGGCCTGACCAAGATCATCGATGACGAACGAATTGAATTGCATCGCAGAAGCAGGCCCACTCAATTCGAGTGCACCCTGCAGTTCAAAAAGATCGCCTTCTAAGGCGACATTGCCTCGAAGCTCCAAGCGACCGCTGTACGTGTCCAAGGCATCGATCGGGGCGTATCCGACCCGAAGACGAGCCGCCTGGACAAGACTTTCTTTGAGGATCAAGTCAGCAGCGCCTGCGACCCCCACGTCGAGTCGGGTCGCCGCGAGTGTCGCGTCCGAAAGAACCCGGAGGGAGGAGAAATCGCCCTGCGGCGCCCCAACCGAAGCATCGGTGAACACAAGACTCGAGGAGGACATTTGCAAGATGGTGGGGGTTTCATTTTGGTTCACCCCAACCCTCAGCCGTTCGGCATTGACTTCGAGATCGGAGTCAAATTGGAACGAGCCGCTGAAAATGTCTACCTGTTGGGGATTGGCAATGGCATCCACGATGCCAGTGGTGGTCCCCGTGTCGTTGATAAAGCCAAAGATCGCGGTTTCACTGGGCGATGGCACCGATGACGGCGTCCAATTCTGATCCGTGAACCACGACGCCGGCGCGACTTCATTCCAATCTCGGAAAGCATTGTTGGTGGTCTGGTCCCACAGCAGACGCACCGAGCCTTGAGTGACCCCGGCTTCGATCAAGGAAGTGGTGCCGCCAGCGGCTGAGAACAAAGACACCTCACCTGCAACTCGGATTGAGATCTCGTCGGCGTAGAGACGAGAATTGGCGCCAAGGTCGGTGAGAAATGCTGAACCAAAAAGCTGACGGGTGAGATCCTGCCCCCCCACCTTGAATCCCACCGATTGTCCGGGCGCGATGGGCCCACCATCAAGCATCACCGTTGCAATGTCTTCCACCTCGAGGGTGCCCCCGGGGTGCTGGACCACCACATTCAGGACCAAACCCAATTCACTGCTGATGGGTTCTTCAAACGGATTTTCAAGTTGGCCTTCCAGCAGTACGGTCAGATCAAGCTCGATTTTGGGATCGAGAATGCGATCAAGACCAGCGGAATCGGTGGCACCTGCGACGGTCGCCTGGAGCGACGGACCGTCGAGGTTGAGACCTGTGCAATCCACGAGACGTTCCTCTTGTCCAAGCGAGGCTCGAACCACAGAGGCCACCACAACCCATCCGACTCGAATGAGATTCATTTGATCAATCCTTCCGGCTCAATCTGATTTTCGCGGATTCGGCTCGGAAGGCAAGAAAAAGGGCAAAAAAATCAATCGGAGTGCAATTGTGAGCGGAGCCAAGCCTTCGCGGCCGAGAATTCTCGCTCACATGACCGCAGCGGCAGATCCAAATGCGCCGCCACTTGGTCCATGGTCAACCCCCCAAAAAAGCGAAGTTCCACGATGTCGTGTTGCACCTTGCTTCGCTGCCCCAGTGCTTCCAGAGTTTCGTGAAGACCCAGCACATCCATTTGATCCGCCGCGGAGGCTCCGATGCGGGTGTCGGAATACTGTTCCTTCGCCGCGCCGCCCCCACGCTTGTCTGCTTTGCGAGCTCGAGCTTGATCGACCAAAATTTGACGCACGGCCCGAGCGGCCATGGCCAAGAAGTGCTTTCTGGAGTCGAACGCCATATCACGCAGGTTGACCATCCGCAGGAAAGCTTCATTGGCCAAGTCATCGGTCTGCAAGGTGATCCCCACCTTCTCCTGACGAAGACGGGCATGGGCGATGCGACGGACCTCATCCAAGAGCAACACCCAGAGTTCGCCCTCCGCGTCGCGGTCCCCGGCTTGCGCGGCTTGAATCAGCTGAACCGTGTTGTGATGTGTGGAGTCTTCGGACACCGTGCACTCCTCTGCAGAAGAGCCACCTACGGGACTCGAACCCGTGACCTAAGCTTTACGAAAGCTTCGCTCTACCAACTGAGCTAAGGCGGCCAAAAAAGGCATGTCTTCACAAACCAAATGCATTCTTGGTGCACCTTCGCAGTGCAAGCATCAGGCTGTGATGGGAAGTCATCAGTTCACGAACTGCAGGATGGCTCCACCCGGCAAATCGAGTGCCCCGTGCAAGGCCGCCGCTGCGTCGGCCAAATCCGATTCGTCAGCGAGTTCAACCAGCGACAGGACCGAGGCGACTTGATCTGGCGTGGTTTGATTGCCGAAGCTTCGGACGGAGGCAGTGGCGTACGCCAGAAGTTCAATTTGTTCTGAACCTGTCGCATCCAATGCGGCATCAATAAGAGCCACTTGGGCTTCCGATGAGTCCATTGCGGAAAGACCTTCAGCAATCAACATGCGGAGTCCGCCAGAACGCGACTGGAGGGCATCAAGGTACGTGGACAATGCCTCTTGTGGATTGAGGACTTCACCGCGGGTACCCGCGGCCAAAGCGTTCACCGCTTCGGTGGCTTCGATGGCGTAGATCAGTGCTGCAGTCTCATCAAGGCTCCCACCAGAGGCCTGGGCCATCAGCTGGTTCATCGCGGCCATACGACCAGAGCCGGAGGCATTGCGATCGATGGCCATGACCGAACCACCAGCCGGGAAGGCGGCACGCATTGCCGGCAGATCAACGCCGGTGGCGAAGACCAGCACGGGGGACGCAGCCGTTCGAGCTGAAGCCCGCAGGCTTCGCAAGTTGGAATCGACCTGTGAGGCATCAACATCCATGACGACCAAGTCGACCACGGAGGCATCCTTCATCGCGGCAGCCAAACCATCCACGCTTGTTGCGGAAGCAAGAACGGTGTAACCAGCTTCCACCAAGCCAGCACTGGCAACTTGAGCATCTTCCTCAGTGGCAGCGACCACCACGGCGGATGGTTGTCCGTAACCACGGATGGCGTTGGACAGCTCAGCCATCACCAAAGGCTCGTCGCCAAAGCTGGCTCGCGGCTGAGCTTCAGCAACGATGATGGCGGCTTCAATTCGGACCCGCCGGTCGGGGTAACGCAAAGCTTGCCGGAGCGGTCCACCGAATTCTTCTCCAGAGAACAGGCCCATGTCACCAGTGGTGATGGCCAGTGCGGCCAAAGCATCGCGAACCAGAGCGGTATCGTTCTCGCCGAGACCCAAAGCCAGCACTTGTTGACCAATGCCGGTGCCAAAAGCCGTGGCATAGAACTGAGGGGAACGATCCTGGTCGCCGTACACCGGGTCGGTGACGCCGGCCGTCTCGGCACGGTTCTCACGGCGGAGATTCGCGGCCGCATACAAAGCCACCCCATAATCATTGTTCGGATCCAAGGCGACCGAGCGGGCCGCGGCTTGCATCGAACGAATGCTGTGATAGATCTCGGTGGCCACTGGGGTGCCTTGGAGGCCGGTGAAGTCGTCGTAGGCCCAGATCATGTTTTCCGCGTCTGCGGGATAGGGCAGCAAAGACGCAAACCCCTTGAAATGACTGACGGACAGATCGGCCCAAGCTGCTGACAGCGAGACCGAAGTGTTGGCCCCGAGTGAACGGAGGGCCACTTCCGCAGCCTCTCGCACGTCCATCGTGTTCGAAGAGTCTTCCGCGAGTCCACGCAGCGCGGGAACCGCATGCTCGTAACCGATCTCGGTCAACATGCCGCAGATGGTCTGCTGGGTCGCAGCATCCAAGGATTCCATGGCCGTGCAAAGTGGGTACACCGAGGTGCGACCAATCTTCACGATCAGGTCACGGCAGGACAACGCAAGCGCGGTGTCTTTACCCGAGACGATTTCAGCCAGCAGTACAGGAACCGCGTATTCACCGGCGGCTTCCAAACGACGTTCGGCAATCATCCGCTGGCGCAAGGTGCCGGCCAACATTTCAACCGCTTCTTGGATGCGCTGGGGATCCCGGGCCAGGGCCAAGCGGCCCGACTCGATGCGGGTCATCAATTCACCCGCGATGACTTCCAGCGAATCCACCCGTGCCGCGCGCTGCAATGCCGTGTCCAAACGATCGCGGTCGAACTCAGGGCCGTCCACGACGGAAGCGAGATCGGTTCCCGAAGCCGTATTCAGGAGTTGCTCGGCGTATCCAGACGCCAAGTCCGTCCGGGCGATGTTGGTGTAGTGGATGAACTCCTCAAGCAGCGTGGCAGCATCCTGTCCACGAGCGGGGCTCGTCCACCCAGCCAGGATTCCAAAACAAAGGGCAAGCAGGGCCGAACGGGTACGGGCGGGATGCATCTGTGGAATTCCTCCATCGATCCGTCGCAGACTGGACGGATGAACGGCAAATCCTACTGGACACACCCCCCTGCTGCCAACGGGGAAGGCCAGACGGCATAGACTCAAAAGCCATGTTGAGCGTCTTATTGGCTTCCGCCACCCCCTTTGCCCAGACTGTGGTGGCCTACGACCCCGGTCTTGGGGCAAATCCTGAGTATCTCACGCCAGAAACCGCCTTGGGAGCACCCACCCGGCTTTCCGGGGCGTGCCTGAACTTCCCAGGATGCGTCACCCCGCTCTCGCCGGCCTTCTGCCCTGAGGAGCTGGTGGCGGTCGGTATTGGTGGGGAATTGGTCCTCGCCTTTGACCATCCAGTGGCGGACGATCCCCAGAACCCCTTCGGCGTCGATCTCTTGGTGTTTGGAAATGCGTTTTTTAGCGATCCGACCTTAGAGGGCCTCGCCGTTGGCTCCTTGTTCTCGGAGGGCGGGACCATCGAAGTGAGCCCCGATGGGGAGATCTGGGCAGAAGTCCAAGGGGCTGCCGATGGGGACATCCCCACTCTCGGATATCTGGACGCCACGGCATACCAGTTGGAGCCCGGATTGGTGCCGTCTGATTTCACCCTCCCGCCCGATCCGGCCTTGGTGGGGCAATCCAACATGTCTTGGGAGGAAGTCTTGGCGTTCTACGGACGCTCTGGCGGAGGCACTCCGGTGGATCTCGCCGGAACGGGGTTTGATGCGATCCAATTTGTGCGAATCAGCCTCCCCGAGGGCGGCAGCGCCATCGAGATCGATGCCGTGGCCGATGTCCGGGCTCCGGCCACTGGAGATGTCAATGGCGACGGGGCAACCACCTTCCAAGATGTCCTTGAGATCTTGGCCGCTTGGGAGAGCACCGGACCCGCAGACTTGGACCACGACGGAGAAGTGGGCTTCTCCGATCTTCTGATTGCGTTGGCCGGATCTTGAAACGGGGCTGGACGCTGGTTGAACTGCTGGTGGTCATCGCGGTCGTGGCGATCCTGACCGGGCTGTTGCTTCCTGCCGTCCAGCGAGCCCGAGGCACCGCCCAAGCCACCGTCTGCAAATCCAATCTCCGCACCATCACGATGGCGGCTTTGGACTACACCCAAGCCTTCGATCACGCACCGGCCGCGGTGTGGCGGAAAGAGAATGGTGAGGGTGGTGTGACCACCATGCAGTGGGATTGGACCGTGCACCCCGATGGCACGTGGTCCCTCGGGGTGATTGGGCAACGGCTCGATCGGTCCCTCGCCGATCTGGCGTGCCCTTTATGGACCGGCCCAACCCCCGAAGATGACAGCGATCAACCGCCCTTTACGGGCTACAACTACAACACATCGTTTGTGGGAGGCGAAGCGCCTTTTCCCGCCGTGGGTTTTCAAGCCATTCGGGTGGGGGTCGCACCAAGCGGTTGGCAACACACCGGAGCCGTCATGTTCGGAATTGGTGGATGGTCTGGTGGCACCAACCGGTACATGAGAGCGCCCGGCAACCATGAATTCGTCGGCGCGGCAACCTGCTGTGCTGGGGCGCAATCTTTCCAACATGTCGGCGACCGAACGCATTTTTCGAGACTCGATGGTTCGGTTGGGGTGTCCGCCGCGCCGTCCGACGGAGGCCACGACCAAGGCTACGCGGCTCAGATCTTGGACCACCCCAACAATGGGTTCTTGTCAGACGACGACCGAGCCTACGACCCAGGTCCTCGCTAACGCCGATGGAACCGACGTTCCAAATCCTCCACCGGAATACGAATGGTGGTGGGGCGTCCGTGGGGGCAATTGGTTGAACGCTCGATGGCCTCTCGCTGCGCAAGCAGATCTTCAAGCTCGGCATCACTGAGACGATCCCCCGCTTTGATGGCCGCCTTGCACGCCATCATGTCCAAGACTTCGTCGAGCGCTGCTTCGGGCTCGGGGGGAAGGTGTTTGCTGACCGCGCGGGACAACAGATCTTCGACGAAGGGTCCCGGAGAAACTTTGCGTTCAAGCAACAACACCGGGAACGATTGCACCGACGCCGAACCTGGGCCCAACTCAACCACTTCGATACCCAAGCGCGTCAGGAGCGGCTGCCACTGAGGCAGCAACTCCACCGCTTCGGCTCCAATCTGAATGGGCTCGGGAACCAACAGGGCCTGCCTTGGCAACTCACCCTGTCCCACACGATCTTTCAGACGCTCAAACATCATGCGTTCGTGCAAGGCATGCTGATCGATGACCACGAGCGCATCGGCTTCTTCGAGGACCAAGAAACTGTCACGCAACACCAGGATGCGTTCCACGGCTCGAACCGAACGGGTCACCGGTCCAAAATCAAAGCCGGGCTCCTTTTCCGACGTTGGGGACGAAGGCAATCCGATGTCCAAACCTGCCGTGGATGACGAGGAGATGTCGCTGAGATCTCTTGCTGGCCACGTGGGTTTCACTTCATCCAACTGCGGAGGCAGTGGCATTTTCGGCACCAAGTTGGCCTGATCGAGCGCACGACGCACGGCCATTCGAATCATCGAGAACAGCGCTGAACCATCACGCAGACGGACCTCAGACTTGGTTGGATGCACATTCACATCAATGCGATCAGGTGGTACCGAAAGCCACAAGACAACCGGCGGCAACGTGGTGGGCTCGATCAGGCCACGCAGCCCCTCCCGGATGGCGTGGGTCAACGACCGGTCGAGGATCGGACGACCGTTCAGAATGAGATGCACCCCACGGGTGCCATGCCGGGCAAATTCCGGACGGGCCAAACACCCCACCAGTTGTCCCGCGGCTTCTTCAGCCTCAAGGTTGAGCAAGGCGTCTACGGGGATCCCCGTCACTGCGGCAACGCGCTGGGTGGTGTCTTCATTGGCGGGATAGTCGAAGCGCTGCTTGCCATCCACCACAAACCGCAACCCCACTGTCGGATGGGCGAGGGCCATGGACGTCAAGGTCTCCCCCACTCGCATCGCTTCGGCCCGCGGAGATTTCAAAAATGCCGCCCGGGCCGGAATGTTGTGAAACAAATCTTCTGCTTCAACGATCGTGCCCTGCGCACCAGACCAAGGTCGAACGTCGCCCATACGGCCACCTTCGACGCGGATCTCTCCCCCCTCCTTGGCGTCTTTGCATTGAGAGCGGACGGTCAAGCGTGAAACCGCTCCGATGGAAGCCAGCGCTTCTCCGCGAAATCCCATCGTCAGAATGGCATCCAGGTCATGCACGGTGGCAATCTTGCTGGTGGCATGCGGAGAAACCGCCAAACTCAATTCGTCTCGGGCGATCCCGAGGCCATTGTCACGAACGGAGATCAGCGATCGCCCACCATCGGTGATGTGAACTTCAATTTGAGTCGCCCCCGCATCCACGGCGTTTTCGACCAACTCTTTTACCGCACCCGCAGGACGCTCCACCACTTCTCCGGCGGCGATTTGATCCACCAAAACACGGGGCAGGGGGCGAATGGGCATGGTCGACAGCGTATGTCGAATCCACTCAGTCGCGGGTTCGGGCCACCACTGGAATGTGCCGGCCCGAGCCGAATGCCTTGGGTGATACCTTCAAGACCACTGGTGCTTGGCGACGTTTGAATTCACTGCGTTGGACCATGGGCAAAATCTCACCCACCAGATCGGGTTCGGGCAAAGCATCTTCAGCAACGCCGTGCTCAATCCACGCTTCAAGAACCCGGTCCAAACGGTCGTACGTGGGCAGACTGTCCGCATCTTGCTGGTCGGGACGAAGCTCGGCGGAAGGTGGCTTGGTGATGGTGCTTTCCGGCAAAGGTGGCTCATCGAATCCGAACCGTTGCGGGTGACGGTTGATGTGGACAGCCAGTTCATAGCACTTGGATTTGAACACATCCCCCAAAGGCAACAGCGCACCGCACATGTCGCCATAGAGCGTGGAGTAGCCCACCGCCAATTCACTCTTGTTGCCGGTGGCCAGCGGAAGAAGTCCTTGAGCATTGGCCAATCCCATCACCAACACCCCGCGGGCACGAGCCTGCAAATTCTCATCCGTGACTCCGGCCACCTCGCCCAAAGCAGGTTGCAACGATTGTCGAAGTGCTTCGTGAATGGGCTCAATCCCAATTTCATGCAGGTGCACCATGCCCAGGCGAGCCGCCAAGTCGCGTGCATCATCGAGCGAGCCAGACGATGAGTAGCGGCTGGGCATACAAATGCCGTGCACGGCCTTGGGTCCGAGGGCAATCGCCGCGAGCGTGGCGACCAATGCACTGTCCAAGCCGCCCGACAATCCCAACACCACCGATTCGTGCCCTGTCTTTCGCACGTACCCAGAAATACCGCATGCCAGCGCGTGCACCAATTCATCCAGGGGATCGGGTTCAGAGTGGCTTTCCCAATTGTCCCAGTCCAGAACCGTCATGCCAGCTTGCCAACCGGCGTTCAGTCGGGTGAGCGAACCGTTGGGTTCGGCAACCATCACCCGGCCATCGAAGAGCAATTCGTCGTGCGCGCCGAACTGGTTCAACACCCCCACCGTGGCATTGGTCCGCTGCGCCACTTGCCGCAATCGGTCCTGTTGGGCATGCGCCTTCCCACTGACAAACGGACTGGCCGAAACACTCAAAATCAATTCAGCATCAACCTTGCAGAGTGGATCATGCACGTACCCGGAAACTCCGGCGTCAGCACCATGCCAAAGATCTTCACAGCACAAGACCGCAACGGTTTTGCCTTCAAGATCGAAATGCAGGACTTCCTCACCAGAATCAAACCAGCGGTCTTCATCGAAGACGTCGTAGCCCGGCAACAACCACTTGTCATGGAACGATTCAATCACACCTTTCCTCAACAACGCGACCGCGTTGCGGAGGCCTCGGGGACCCGGAACCGCCCGCGGGGTGCCCACCAAGATTGGGGGACCATCCAACGTCACGGAGGCCAATTGGGCCAGTGATGCTTCGGCGGCCGCCACAAATCCATCACGCAGCAACAGATCTCGAGGGGCATACCCCGTGATGGCCATCTCGGGCATCACCAACAAGGAGGCTCCCATGGCACGGGCTTCATCGTGCAAACGCAGAATGCTTTCGCGATTCCCAGTGAGATCGCCTACGAGCGGATCGGGATGGCCAAAGAGGATCTTCAAGAAGCGGAATACTAGCCCGGTCTCTCCCCAAAACAACACCGACCGCTCCTTGAAAGAGCGGTCGGTGCGAAGGGGGGTTGGACGGTGAAGTCAGTTGATGATGGAAGTGCAATCTTCAATGGCATCGATCACCTGACGAACGGTGAATGGCTTCCGAATGCAACCGGCGTAGCCCTTGCGGAGATACGTCTCGTTGCGGGGGTCGGCGGTGCGACCACAGACCGCAATGAAGTCAGTCGTTCGGTCTTCGTTGGCTTGCATGGCCTGAACAATTTCAGCGCCACCTGGCAAGGAGGTGTCCAAAAGGACAACGTGTGGAGCGAAACGCTCACACTCGATCCCGGCCACGAATGTGTTTTCGCAACCACGCAGCTCGTAACCAGTGTTGTCGCCCAGCACCTTGAGCAAGGTGTCACGGGTGGCCACATCGCTTTCGACGACCAGCACCCGGGTGGTTCCGGTCATCAAGCCATCCAGCGGGATGCCGTGCTGCTTCATGAATTTGATCAGGCTGCTCTTCGGGATCCGCCGGTCTTTGGAACCGGGGATTCGGTATCCCTCGATGTCACCCTTGTCGAACCATTTGCTCACCGTGCGTGCCGCGACATTGCAGATCTTGGCAACTTCGCCGGTGGTCAAAACTTCTTTTTGTTCCTGAAAATCGCTCATCACGAATCACTCCAGTGCGGCCATGGGAACCGCGGCTGGTACCTGTGTCGGATGAATCAATGGGGAGGTTTCGTCGACGTGTGACGAATTTTACTTTTCTTCGGCACCGTCCGAGAATGATGCGACGTGCTCGAGGAATCCATCGACGTCCTCGGTGGTCGTATCGAAAGAGCACATCAAGCGGTGCATGGCCTCCCGGGCGTCGCCAAAGGGATAGAAGCCCGTCCGGGCCAACATCCAATCACGCAGCGCTTGCGGGGGACACACAAACACGCCGTTGGCTTCCACCGGGTGCACTGGAACGAGGCCTTGATCGGTCAAGCCCTCAGCCAGACGGGTGGCCATGGCGTTGGCATGGGCCGCGTGCTTCAACCAAGATCCGTCCCGCAGCGTCGCCTCAAACATGGCGGTCACAACCCGATGTTTGCTAAGCAAGTGCCCCGTCGATTTGCGCAGATATGGGAATCGCGAAGCCCCCCGGCGTGCCGCCTCACCATCGCCCTGGGGAAAGAACACCACCGCTTCCCCGAAAGCCAACCCATTTTTGGTGCCACCAAACGACAAGACGTCAATGCCCGCCTCACCCGCGAGGGCGTTGGGCGCCACCCCAAGACTGGCCACGGCGTTGGCGAAGCGCGCGCCATCGCAATGCACCAAATAGCCAGCGCTGTGGGCCAGATCGGTCAGGGCCCGAATTTCATCCGGCCGATACACCGTGCCAAACTCGGTTGGGTTGGAAATCGTGACCACACCTGGAGCCGGCTGGTGCACATCCCCACGTCCGTTCTCGGCGATGAACTGGAGGTCAGCAGGAATCAATTTGGAAGGATGGGAGGAAAAGACGGTGGTCCGACACAACGTGATCCGTTCCGGAGCCGTGGATTCATCATCGTTCCAGTGGGCATGTCGATGGCAAACCACCCGTTGCCAAGGTTCGGTCAGACTGGCGATCGCCAGCGTGTTGGCCGCGGTGCCCGTGGCCACGAAGAAGACCTCGACCTCGGAGGCAAAGAGCTCACGAAACGCGTCGGTCGCACGCTGGGTCCATGGATCATCTCCATATCCCTCGGCATGCCCCGTGTCCAAACTCTGAAGCGCGGTGATGGCTTCTGGAACCAAGCCAGAATTGTTGTCGCTGCGAAACGTACGCATGGTTCAGACAGTAGGACCAGAAGCCCGAACCGCGTCGTCCAAAGTGAATTTGGCATCGTTGGTGCGGAATTTTTCGGCCAACGCGGTCGCCGCTTGGTCGTACGCCGCAGGATCCGACCAGGTGGACCGGGGATCAAGAAGCTCGGTGGGTACGCCAGGAACAGCTTCTGGAGTCAACAGCCCGAAAATCGGATGGGTTTGACAAGGCACGTTGTCCAACGAACCATCCAAGATGGCATGCACCATGGCCCGGGTGTGCGCCAGCGGGAATCGGGAACCAACGCCGTAGCCACCACCACTCCAACCGGTGTTCAACAACCAGACCTTGGTGCCGTGTTCCGCGATTCGGTCCGCGAGCATTCGGGCGTAGAACACTGGAGGGCGAGGCATAAATGGACCACCAAAGCATGGCGAGAAATTGGGCACGGGTTCCGTCACTCCCGCTTCGGTACCGGCCAATTTGGAGGTGTATCCATTGACGAAGTAGTACTGCGCTTGTTCAGGGGTCAACCGGGAGATCGGGGGAAGCACTCCGGTGGCATCCGCGGTCAAGAAGATCACATGACGTGGGTGACCCGCAACGGAAGGCTGCAGTGCGCCGTCCATAAACCGAATGGGGTACGTGACCCGCGTGTTCTCGGTGACCGATCCGTCGTCGTAGTCAGGTTGCCGGTTGGGCTGCAACACGACATTTTCGAGCACGCTGCCAAAGCGAATGGCGTTCCAAATCTCCGGTTCACCTTCTTCCGAAAGCCGGATGCACTTGGCGTAACACCCACCTTCCACGTTGAAGACGCCATCAGCCGACCAACCATGCTCGTCATCACCCACCAAAGCCCGTTCTGGATCGGCCGAAAGCGTGGTTTTTCCCGTGCCCGAAAGGCCAAAGAACAACGCCACATTTTCGGCATCTTCACGGTCCACGTTGCATGAACAGTGCATCGGGAAGACCCCGGAATCGGGCAAGTCATGGTTCATGGCGTAGAAAATCGACTTCTTGATCTCCCCCGCGTACCGCGTGCCCACAATCAAGACCATCTTGCGTTCGAGGGACTGGAAGATCGCGATCTTTCCGCTCACCCCCACGGCGGCGGCCTGCTCGGGACTCAACTCCAAAGCGCCGGCATCGAAAATGGTCCAATCCGGAGCAAAGCTGGGATCTGCGCCTTCGGAAGGAATGAACAACGTGCTGGCAAACAGCGTGTGCCACGCTTCTTTGGCCACCACACTCACCCGGCAGCGGTAGCGTTCGTCAGCGCCCGCAAACCCATCAAAGCGGTACAGATCATCACAAGAACCCAGATATTCTCGGACGATGGATTCCAGCTTTGAAAATTGTTCCGGGGTACAGGGCTGATTCACCTTCCCCCAATCAATATTGCCGTGAATGCCTGGGGTGTCTTCGAGGTACTTGTCGCCGGGCGATCGACCAGAACGGGAGCCGGTATGGACATTCAGGGCCCCATTGGCCGCCAAATGGCCCTCCCCACGCCGGACGGCGTGTTCCACCAGATCTGCGACCGGCAGATTGGTGTGAACCGTCCGGCCATCGAGGAAAATGAGTCTGTCGTCAGCGGTTGTGGGCATGCTTGATTCCGGGGGGTCGCGATACGATCATTCTACGCCCGCAGGAGCGCTTTCACACGATTGCCGCAGCGTCGTGGCTCCAGTAGAATCGGCTCCTTGCCTCTGGCGGCAGTAGCTCAGTTGGTTAGAGCGTCGGATTGTGATTCCGGATGTCGGGGGTTCGAGTCCCCTCTGCCGCCCTTGAAGACGTCCGCAATCCTGCGTACGCTCTACGACCTGCCCTCCACGGGTGCACCTCTGGCGAGGTAGCTCAGTTGGTAGAGCACCGCATTGAAAATGCGGGTGTCGGCGGTTCAAGTCCGCCTCTCGCCACTTCAGATCGCCGTCCCTCTCAAAAGGGGCGGCGGTTTGCGTTTCAGCGGTACCGAACCGGTCTTAGGCCGCGTCTCGACCCGAGGCGGGATAATGCTGCTCAATGGCGTCATGCAACTCTGAACGCATGGCCAGCATCGGCTCCGAAACCAAACCAAGGACGTTGGTGACAAACCGGTGGGCGGAAACCAAACCAAGCGGAGTGGTGCAATACGACAACCTCTCCCCCTGCCGAGAAATCGGCAGGATGTTGAACTGTCGCGCCCTTCGCGGCGTCACCAATTGCTTCGCTTCTTTTTCGGGGTAGAGGCGACGAGGATCCACCCTTCCTCCCCACTGCGACATTTGGGCGGCCCAAGCAGCCTCCACCGCCGCAGGATCAACACCAGCATGTTCTTCAGCCAACACACCAAGTGGTCGGGCGGGGCTTGATTCTTGCAGTCTGAGCAGCCGTGCGAGCTCATTCGGCTCAAGTTCACCGGCGGCACACAACAGATCTCCAATGCGGGTGCTGGTCGTCATGCACCGAGCATCGGACGAGATTCGTTGGTGGTTCACGGAGGGAACGGATCTTCATCCAATTCGCGTCCGGCCGCGCCGAAGGGTCGGATCATTCCGGCGAACGGGACCGTTTGCGGTCCGAGAAAGCCAGTGGACCCCTCTCAAGCCCCCAGTTGATCAGGATTCAATCCCTGAAGATCTTCGGGGACGAACAGGCCGTCTTTCCGGATCACCTCGCCATCGAAGGCAATGGTGCCACCGCCATAATCGGACCTTTGGATCAGAACCATGTCCCAGTGGATCGAAGACTTGTTGCCGTTGTTGGCGTCTTCATAGGCATTGCCCGGCGTGAAGTGCAAACTGCCCGCAATCTTTTCATCAAAAAGAATGTCGTTCTGCGCGTGCATGATGAAAGGGTTGAACCCGATGGCGAATTCCCCAATAAACCGGGCCCCTTCATCGGTGTCAAAGATCGCGCCCAAGTGCTCGGCCCCTTTGTCAGCGCCGTGCTCCACAATCTTGCCATCCTTAAACACCAGACGGACGTTGGCAAAGTCATTGCCTTGGTAACGGGTGGGCGTGTTGTACTGCATGACCCCGTTGACTGAATCTCGGATCGGCGCGGTAAAAATCTCACCGTCGGGAATATTCATGTTGCCACAGCATGGGATGGACGGGATGTCTTTGATGGAGAACGTCAAGTCGGTCTCGCCAGGACCACAAATGTGCACCTGATCGGCCGCATCCATACGGGCTTTCAGTGGCTCAACCGCTTTGGCCATGCGGGCGTAATCCATCGTGCAAACGCGGAAGTAGAAATCTTCATACGACTCGGTGCTCATGGAGGCGGACTGCGCCATGCCAGGTGCTGGCCAACGCAACACGCACCAGCGGGTGTGGTTCACACGCTGCTGGAAGTGCACTGGAGTTTGGTACCCCGTACTCCAGCGCTTTTGATCTTCACCCGCAAGCCCTGCGAGCTCATTGGCATTGTTCCCGCCACGAAGTCCAAGGTACGCATCCATTTTCTCCATACGGAAGCGGTCGTACTCGGCTTGGGTCGCCACTTGAGCATCGGTGGCATCTTCAATCAAGGCCCGCTGCAAGCGGTTGTTGCGCAGGGTGACGTGGGGATGCGCCCCGACGGATTTGGCCGCCTTGACCGCCGCAATCACCATCGATTCCGGAATGTCAAAAGCTTCAATCAACACATGCTCGCCGGCTTGCAAGCGGGTGGAATGATGAATAAGGAGTTCAGCCAAACGTTCGTGTCTTGGGTCCATGATGGACCATTCTATGCCGTGGGTTCGGGGGGCTCTTCTTCGCCAAAAATGGCCCGAAGCATCTGAGCCCCATCAGGAGCTGGCAGGTCGCTTTGCCGGAACCACATTCGGGGCGAGAACTCACCCGAGTGTGGAGACAACCGGAACCAACTCGCCGCTCGCGAGCTGGGATGGGCGCCGCCGGACCAAAAACCAAGATCATCACGGCCGTGCGCCACGCGGCGACCGTCCGTCGGCCGCCGGTCCCAACGCTCCACGAACTGCCCCAGCAACGCCGTCTCAAAATCAAAACCATCTTGATGGTCACTGCTGGCCACCACGATCGCGTTTTCTGCCCCAGGCTTGAACTGGGCAAAGGCTCGATCCAAACGCTTGCGCATGCGTGGTGTGTGATCGATGAAGCCATCGGGCATCCCAATGTGCAGCACCACCCGGCGTCCATCGTGGGGTGCCAACACGCGGATTCCTCCGAGATCGGATCCGTCGTGATCGGTCACCTTGAGTTCATCACCCACACTGGCATGACGAAGGAAGTCCATGCCCTCCTCCACCAAACGCTGCATCTGACGATCGGTGGCTACCGAGCTCCAGCGCACTCGAATCAGCCACGGACGAGGCACCATTTCCAAAGCCCGCAGCCGGGGGGAGATCACAATTTGCCGGGAAGCACGGTTGTCGATGTCGGTGGCGACCCGCTTGACGTGCAAAAACACTTCGCGGCCTCCTTTGCTGACGCGAAGGTCCGCGGTCATGTTGCCCACCGTTGGCACCTCGGTCTCCACATCAAAACCTAACGACAACACGTGCCGGGCCAAGACGGCCTCAGCCAAGGCATCAAAGAATGCCTTTTCGTCCGTACGCGCTTCCAGCGCCGAACGGATACGAACCAAAGGGTGACGACCAATCCAGGCATCAATTTCAGAAAGCAAGCCGGGATCGACTCGGTCTCGGAATCGGTGCAAGCCTCCGTTCACGGCGTCCATCCTCGGTCGGATCTTTTGTGCGGCGGCACGCCCGGTTCTGGAACGGCTTGCACTTCACCCCAGACCACCGCGCCCGCGTTCGAAGCTGGTTCACCATTGATCAATGCTTTGCGATCCAAACTCGCCAGTTCGTCGGCTTGACGGCGGGCCAACTTGACCTTCAGCGTCACCGTGCCATCGCCATATTCGCGGTCCAACACTTCGGCCCGGCGTTCCAAATGGTCGATCGCTTTGGCCGACGCGTAAGGCAACGTCACCTCGACCTCTTGAATGCCTCCGAGAGCCAACGCTCGAACCCGCTCGGACAATTCCTCGAGGCCTGTGCCGTCCACCGCACTGATGGGCAATGCATCGGGATAGCGATGTATCCAAAGCAACCGCTCCCGCGGTTCAATCAAATCCATCTTGTTCAACAACACCAGACGAGGCTGACCTGTGGCACCAATGTCATCCAAAGTGCGCTCGGTGGTTTCCAGTTGCATCACCGCGTGCGGATCGCTGGCATCCAGAACCTGCAGAATCAGTGAGGAGTGAATGGTTTCCTCAAGTGTCGCGCGGAAGGAAGCCACCAAGCGGTGCGGGAGATCACGAACAAAGCCGACCGTGTCAGAGACCAAGACTTGCACACCACCCCCCAAAGGCCAGGCGTCGACCCGAGTGGACAGAGTGGCAAACAGCATGTCGGCCGCAAACGCGCCACCGTCGGTGAGACGATTGAAGAGCGTGCTTTTCCCCGCGTTGGTGTAACCCACCAGGCCCACCGTGAAGTGATCTTCGGTTCGATCGGCCACTTCGCGACTCTTCCGGCGTTGCACTTCGGCCAACTCACGTCGCAATTGGGCCAAGCGATCACGGGCCAAACGCCGGTCAATCTCGAGCTGGGTTTCCCCCGGTCCCCGAGTACCAATACCGACCGGAGCGCCGCCGGTGACCTGCCCCAAGTGATCCCACATCGCCCGCAGCCGTGGGTAGGTGTATTGCAATTGGGCAATTTCAACTTGGAGCTTTGCTTCCAGAGTTGCGGCCCGGCTGGCAAAAATGTCCAAGATCAATTCTGAGCGGTCCAGAATCTTCACCACGCAAGCCCGCTCGAGTTCTCGAATTTGGGCCGGCGTGAGGTCGTGATCGAAGACCACCAAGCCGGCGGACAGCGCCTTCACCGCCGCCGCCAGTTCTTGCACTTTGCCTTTGCGAATCAGCGTCTTGGCGCTGGGTTTGGACAGCTTCTGAGAAATGGTCCCCACCACCTCAGCCCCCGCGGCCTCAACCAAGGCCGCGATTTCACCAAATGGATTTTTGGGGTCACTCCAACGTCCCGGCAGACCGACATGGACCAAAATGGTCCGCTCGGTCGCGACCTTCATCGTGTCTCGCAGCGGTTCGTGGTGGGCCAATCGGGTCTCCAGTCTGGAGTTTAGAGCATCACAACGGCTACCCTCTAGGAAGGACTTCACTTTGCGACCCCGTTGGCCCACCATTTTGATGCTTTTCTCCAGCGCCATCATTGTGTTGCGGCTGCCCGCGGCGCTCGCCAAGAGAGCCCACCGGGCAGAGTTGGCGCAAGGTCTGGTGGAAGTGGCCCAAACCCTGGAGTCTGAATTCGTCCGAGAACTCACCCGGGAGGAACTCCGAGAAGGCGCCATCCAAGGGATGGTGGAAAGCGCGGGCGATCCGTACACCGTCTGGATCCCCCCCCGGGACCGTGACGAATTCGTCAAGGAAGTGCAAGGCACGTTCGCCGGAATCGGCGTTTCCGTTTCGTCTGATCCCCGAGGTGCACTGGTCCGAACCCCACTCGACGACAGTCCCGCCCTTGAAGCCGGCGTGCAAGCCGGCGATCTGATCGTGGCCGTGGGCGATGAAGACCTGACCGGCATGGCGCTTCCTGACATCATTGCTTTGGTCGCCGGACCGGAAGGATCATCGGTTGACATCACGGTGCTCCGGGATGAGCAAGAGCAGACGTTCACCGTTGTTCGTCAGCAAATCGGAACCCAAACCGTGCTCGGGCTGCGACGAACGGACGGCCAGTGGCAATGGCAACTTGAAGACGGCGTCTTGGTGGTTCGGGTTGATCAGTTCCTGGACGAGACCCCGCGTGATCTTCGCTCGGTTGTGGAAGACCACCCTGAAGCCACCGCGTTGATCTTGGACCTCCGGAGCAATCCCGGGGGCTCCTTGTCCGCCGCGGTAGAAACATGTGATCTTTTTCTTGATGGTGGCGTGGTGGTAGAAATTCGCAACCGCCGAGAAGTGGAAGCGATCTTTGAAGCCCAACCAGAGGTGGCCACTGACGTACCCATGGTGGTGCTGGTGAACGAAGGCTCCGCCTCCGCCAGCGAAATTGTTGCGGGAGCGCTGCAGTTCCACCAAAGGGCCGTCGTGGTTGGCCGCCGCACCTACGGCAAAGGTTCGGTGCAGAAAATCCGAGACTTCGGTGAGGGTGGAACTTTGAAATACACGGCCGCCACCTACCACCTTCCCGATGGCCGCAGTGTGCAGCGCGTCGAAGGCGAGGAGCTTTGGGGCGTCGACCCCGATGTGGTCTTGGACGCCCCGGAAGATTGGAATGCCGTGAACGAACGTTGGTTGGACGCCGGGATCATTACGACCGGTCCCGATTGGTCCCAATCTCTCCCGAGTCAGGATTGGATTCGCAACCAACTGGATGATGCGGAAATGCTGCAAGCTTTGGAAACGCTCCCCCAAACAACGGATGCTCAACCATGAGGGTGTTGGGCTTTGAATCCAGTTGCGATGAAACCGCGGTTGCGGTGGTCGAAGATGGACACCGCGTCCTCGCTTCGGTGGTGCAATCCCAGGACGAGCTGCACGAAACCTACGGAGGTGTGGTTCCAGAAATCGCGGGACGGGCCCACGCCGAGCGCATCGGAACAATCACCGACCGGGCCTTGGCCGAAGCCAACACGTCCTTCGCAGAGATTGATGCAGTCGCCGTGGCCCATCGACCCGGTCTGATTGGCTCGGTGCTCGTTGGTGTGGCGGCGGCCAAGAGCGTGGCTTGGCGGCTCGGCGTTCCTTTGATCGGAGTGCACCACGTGGAAGCGCACTTGTGGTCAGGACTGCTGGAAGAATCTTCCCCGCCCTGGCCTGCATTGGGACTGGTCGTCAGCGGTGGGCATTCGAGTTTGTACCGGGTGGACGCGCCTTTTCGGTGCACGGTCTTGGGACGAACCATTGATGATGCCGTCGGCGAGGCCTACGACAAAGCCGCGGCGTTGTTGGGTCTGGGATGGCCGGGTGGGGTTCGGGTCGACCAGGCCGCCCAGCACGGCAACGACGAGGCGTACCAGTTTCCCATGCCAAACCTCAAGGGTCGGCCCCTTGATTTTTCGTTCAGTGGTCTCAAAACAGCCGTGCGTTACGGGGTCTTGGGTCTGCCAGGAACCACCATCCGGGAGCCTGAGTCACTCTCTGAGCAAGAACGCGCAGATGCCGCGGCATCGTTTCAAAAAGCAGCGGTCCGAACCTTGATACGCGGACTCCGCCGAGCCCGGCAAGAACACCCTGACGTCCAGTCGTTGTTGATCGGGGGCGGCGTGAGCGCGAACTCCCGTCTTCGGAAAGAACTGGAATCCTTTGCAGAAAAAGAAGGATTGGTGCTCCGGATTCCCCCGATGCAGTGGTGTGTTGACAACGCCGCCATGGTGGCCGGTTTGGGATGGATCCGTCTGCAAGAAGAAGGACCAGCGTCGCTGTCGTTGGCCGCGAGCCCGAGGTAACCCATGAAAGAATTCCTTCTGGTTGACGCGCCCCACCCTTCCACCATTGACGAGGAATTGTTGCTGCGTCATTGCAAACTGGAGTTTGGACGAGGCACCGGCCCGGGGGGACAACGGCGCAACAAAGTTGCCACCGCTTGCGAGATCGTGCACGAACCAACTGGAGTGATGGCCCACGCCGCCGAAATGCGCAAACAGGCCGACAACCGCCGGGTGGCGCTTCGTCGATTGCGGGATCGACTGGCCCGCGTGGTACGAACCTCCGTCCACCACGAACGCTATCGACCCAGTGCCCTCTGGGAAAAACGGCGTCAAGGACGCATGTTGCCGGTCAACCCCAAGCACTACGAATATCCCGCCCTCTTGGCGGAAGCTCTGGATGTGATTGTGGCCAGACGCTGGGATGTCGCGGGTACGGCGGGAGTTCTGGGCATTTCCATGAGCCAGCTCGCCCGGTTGCTTCGACACGACAAAGCCGCATTCGATCTGGTCAACGAGGGTCGACAAAGTATGGGATTGCCCCGCCTGCGCTGAGGGGTTCGTCCCCTATCCTTGTGGCATGACCACGCACGCAGAACGCATCGCTCCCATCGTTCCTGATCTCATCGAGATCCGCCACGACATCCATCGGCATCCCGAGTTGGCGTACCACGAGCACCGAACCGCCGAAGTCATCCGCAAGCACCTGACCGAACTTGGCATTGAGCATGTGGGCGACCTGGGCGGCGGCACGGGGACCTTGGGATACCTGCCCGGTAAAGGGGAGAAGGCCATTCTGCTGCGGGCCGACATCGACGCCCTGCCCATTCACGAAGAAACCGGACTCCCCTACGCCAGCACCATCGAAGGCAAAATGCACGCCTGCGGACACGATGGCCACGTCAGCATCTTGCTGGGGGCCGCTCGCATTTTGAAAGAGATGTCAGACGAAGGCGAATTGCCCAACCCCGTTCTTTTCTGCTTCCAGCCGGCGGAAGAAGGTGGTGGTGGCGGACTCAAAATGGTGGAAGACGGCGTCCTCGATGGCACCGTGATTGGCCCCCCGGCCGCCCGCGCCTTTGGTTTACACGGCTGGCCGAAGATGCCCTTGGGTCAGGCGGGTTCCATCCCTGGCCCCATGCTGGCCGCCGCCGATCGGTTTGAACTCTTGGTCGAAGGGACCGGAGGACACGCCGCCGCGCCGCAGTACGCCCGCGACCCGGTGCTGTGCGCGGCTCACATTGTCACCGCGTTGCAAGCGCTGGTCAGTCGCGAGTCGGATCCTCTGGATGCGGTCGTGCTCACGGTGGCCGCCATTCACGCCGGCGATGCCTTCAACGTCATTCCCCGCACGGCCACCATGGGCGGAACCGTCCGAACCCTCCTGCCGGAAAGCCGATCCCGCATGCGCGATCGCATCGCCTCAATGGCTGGTGCGGTCGCCGAAGGGTTTGGTTGCGCGACGACCCTCCGTTGGTTCCCGGGATATCCCGTGACCAACAACGTGCCCGAATTGGTGGACTTGGTGCACGCCAAAATCGCTGAATCCAAAGGCGAAGACGCCGTTTGCCCCATGGAAGCCCCGGTCATGGGCGCCGAGGACTTCTCGTATTACGGAGAGAAAGTTCCGGCCTGCTTCTTCGCTCTGGGGCTCTGCCCCGAGGGCATGGACATGCCAAACGTCCACGAGTCCACCTTCGACTTCAACGATCAAGCCATCCCCCTTGGGGTGGAGACCATGGTTCGTCTCGCACTGGAACCACTGGCATGACCGTGGTCGATCCCGCCGATCTTTCCCCTCGGGATCGTTACGGACTGATGATCAACACGGTGGTCCCGCGTCCTATTGCGGTGGTGGGAACGGTTTCCCAGACCGGACAACTGAACCTCGCGCCGTTCTCTTGTTTCAACGCCGTCACCAGCACCCCTTTCACGGTGATGATCGGCCCGGCCCAACGTCCCGATGGGACCGACAAGGACACCTTGGCCAATTGCCGACCTCCGGAAGATGGCGGCACTGGTTGCTTCACCATCAACGCTGCGACCGAAGCCAACGCCGACGCGGTTTTTGCCACCGCCGCCGACTTGCCTCCCGAAGCAAGTGAATTCGACCACGCCGGGCTGAGCTCCGTAGCGGCCGAGCTCATCGCCGCTCCCCGTTTGGCCGGGGCGGCGTGGAGTTTGGAATGTGAAACCGCCGAAGTGATCGACCGGTTGCCCAAACGGGTGGCCCATCTCTGGGATGGGCCGTTCACGGGATCCTTGGTCTTCGGCCTGGTGCGGCGCATCCACCTTCGCGATGACATTCTGGATGACAACGGCCGCCCGGATCCGAACCGATTGGCCGCCGTCGGTCGCATGGGCGGGCCGGAGTGGGTCCGAACCCAGGATCGGTTTGTCCCCAAGGCCCGATAACCGCCCCAAACTTCCCGCCAGACCGTTGCGATTGGCTTGGGGATCGCTACACTGGGCGATTCGACAACTTCCGTTGCCCCATGGGGCAGCATCCCCGAACGAACCGCTCGAATGCCCTGGACCACGCCACGGTCCAGAACTTGGCACCGGGTGGGAGGAGAAACACCTGTGGCCAAGAAGATCACTACTCAATTCAAACTGATGGCTCCCGGTGGGCAAGCGACACCTGCTCCGCCTCTGGGTCCGGTTCTGGGTGCCAATGGCGTGAACCCAGGACAATTCATCACCCAATTCAACGACGCCACCCGCGAACTCAACGGCAAACTTGTCGGCTGTGTCGTGACGGTGTTCGAAGACCGCTCGTTCGAGCTTGAAATCAAGAGCTCGCCCGCTTCGACTTTGATCATGGAAAAAGCCAAGGTCAAGAAAGGCGCTTCCGAGATTGGTTCCGAAATCGTGGGCACCATCAGCTTTGACGACTGCCGCGACATTGCTCGCGAAAAGTTCGCTGACATGAACGCGTTCGAAGTGGACGCCGCGGCCCGCACCATTGCCGGCACGGCTCGTTCCATGGGTGTCGCGGTGGAGGGACTCTGAGATGCCAAAAATCAGCAAACGAACCCAAGCCAACCGTGAGATCTACGAAGCCCTCAAGGCCAAGACCCACGCCCCCGCCGAAGCCATTGCCGCTCTGCGTGGCTACAAGCAACCCAAGTTCGACCAGTCGGTCGAAGTGGTGTGCTCGCTCGGCATTGACCCCAAGCAAGCCGACCAACAAGTTCGTGGTTCGGTCTCGATGCCCAAAGGCACCGGCAAGACCGCCCGCGTGATTTGCTTCTGCGGCGATGACAAAGTGGCCGCGGCCAAGGAAGCCGGTGCACTCGAAGCCGGTGGTGCCGAGCTCGTGGAAAAGGTCAATGGTGGCTGGATGGACTTTGATGTGGCCATCGCCTCACCCGACCAAATGCGAGTGGTCTCCCCACTCGGTCGTGTGCTTGGCCCCAAAGGCTTGATGCCTTCTCCCAAAGCCGGCACCGTGACCCCCGACGTGGTCACTGCGGTGCAAGAGTTCTCGGCCGGTAAGGTCGAGTATCGCAACGACGATGGGGGCAATGTGGCCTGCATCATCGGCAAGTTGAGCTTCTCCGACGAAGACCTCGTTGAGAACCTCGAGTTCTTCCTCAAGATGATGGAAAAAGCTCGTCCCGCCGCTTTGAAGGGCGCGTATTTCCGTCGCGTGGTCATCAGTGCCACCATGACCCCCGGAGTCCAAGTCGCGGTCTGACCGCGGGAGCACAATCATGAGCAAACCAATCAAGCAAATGATGATGGACGACTATGCCGCTCGCTTTGGCGATCTGGACGGTGTGGTCCTCGTGGACATCCGCGGCATCGAAGCCAACGACAACAACGCCATCCGTTCTGAACTCGCCGAAGCTGGGATCCGCATCAGCGTGGTCCGCAACACGCTGGTCAAAGGCAGCTTTGATGCCGACCACAGCCTGGGTGCGATCAGCGACCTGATGACGGGGCCATCGGCCTTTGTCTACGGCGGCGACTCCGTCGTGAACGCCGCCCGCGCGGTGATGAAAGCTGTCAAGCAGCACCCCGACATCTCCCTCAAGGGCGCCGTGCTCGACGGCAACCTGTTTGAAGGCGAAGCCGGCGTCAAGCGTTTGTCCGATTTCCCCACCAAGGAAGAGGCCCAAGCCAAAGTGGTCCAACTCGTTCTCGCCCCCGGGGCCAACGTGTTGGGTGCCGCCAAGGGTGCCGGTGGCCGCGTCCTCGGTGTCATCAAAACCATTCAGGAGAAGCTCGAAAACGGCGAGACCATCGCCAAGATCGGCTGATCCACCAAGACGACTTCCCGTCCCGACTGGCCCTCGGGTTAAAAGCCGCGCGTGCGGCTCCTCTCGGGCGGAATCGACCCCAAGTGCTCAAAGGAGCAAATCACTATGTCTGAAGAAGCAACCACTGAAGCCGAAGCCAAGACCTTCGACGCAAAAATCACCGAACTCGGTGACTCGATCGCCTCCCTCACCTTGAAGGAAGCCGTTGACCTCGCCGACTACATGAAGGATGCCTACGGCATCGAGCCTGCTGCTGGCGGCGCGGTCATGATGGCCGGTCCTGGTGGTGGTGACGAAGGCGGCGGCGGTGCTGAAGAGCAAACCGAATTCGACGTCATTCTCGCCGCTGCTGGTGGCAACAAGATTGCCGTCATCAAGGCTGTCCGCGGCGCAACCGGTCTCGGTCTCAAGGAAGCCAAGGAACTCGTCGATGGCGCTCCCAAGCCCATCAAAGAGAAGGTCTCCAAGGACGAAGCCGACAAGCTCGCCGAAGAGCTCAAGGAAGCTGGCGCCGAGGTCGAGGTCAAGTAAGACCTTTCCTCATTCAGCCTCCAATTCCAATATTGGAACTGCACCAACCCGCGTCTTCGACGCGGGTTGGTTTGTTATTGGGCATGCCTTCTTGGTTCAGCTCCAGGCCGCGAGGAGTGCAACCAGATCTTGGAAGTCCACCGCCCCATCGCCATTGACATCAGACGGTCCCCCCGCACCGCCGAAGTCCCCCAGCAGCAGCAACAGGTCTTGGAAATCCACCGCCCCATCTTGATTGATGTCGGCCGGATCGAAGTTTGGGGTGGAGTCAGGATGCACCCAAGCCACCGCAAAAGGCCACGCCGCGGGCTCGGTGGAAGCGGTATCGAGACGGGACATCTGGACCCAATAGGTCCCCGCAGCCAAATCTTCGAGATACAGATGCTCCACATTGTCGATGGGGGCATCGCTGGCCACGTTGCCTGCGCTGTAGAACGCCGCACCCGCTTCACCTCGCATCGGCGTCAACGAGCCGTCGATGTCTCGGTACATGGTGAGCGAAAGGTTGGGCACCAAGACCTGTGAGAATCCAAAGCGCACATCACGATTCCAAGTGGTGAGGAACGAGAACGTGTCTGCGGTCTCCGCCAGATCAAAGCGGAACCATCGAGACTGGCCAAAAGTCAGTGGAACGGAACCCCATCCACTCGCCGGGGCCGCTGGTCCAAATGGCGCGATCTCGCCATCAAACCGACCGCCGGTCATCACCAGATGGGCCCGGTCGATATTGCACGTTCCGGTGCCTACCACCGGATCCAGTGGTTTGCTGCTGAAGCCACGGTCAGGACCACTGGCAACTGGCGCGTTGCTCCAGTCCACCCCGGCCAACCGGGTGTGGCTCGCAGACGCCCCAAGAATTGCCTTGAGGACTTCCGGCGATTTGGCGTCGGGGTCTGCGGCGAGCACCGGATCGGTGTCCACCGTTTCGAGGAGCACGGCCACGGAAGCGGTCACCATTGGCACTGACCAAGAAACCAGACTTCCAGGAGCAACCATGAATGGCTTCTGCCGACCCGCCCCATCAGAGGCCGAAGTGGTTTCACCTGACACATGCGATTCGTCACGGGTGCCCACGGCGATGCTGTTCCAGCCCGCCCACATCAATGTGTCCGACAGACTGCCGCCTCCGTTGGGCATGCCCACAATCGAGAGGACACCATCCCGAACAATCTGATAGTCCTGCCGACGAAGGGTTTCACGGTCAAGGGTGACGTTGCCGAAGCTGCCCAGCCAAGATTGGTTGATCACCTGACAGCCAGGGTTGGCCAATGGAGCGCCACTGCTCACCCGCAGGAACCCCCCTTGCACGTAGTCGATGGCGTTCCAGACTTTGGTCTCGGGAATCCCGGGCGCGATCGACCAGTCCGAACCATAGTTGTACTTCCCCACCGTATTGGCGTGGCTTAAGGTCGTCCCCGCGCCACTCATGGGGGTGATGATCAGGTTGTCAAACTGGACTTCGTTGGGGTTGGGCAAATACTGCTGGCCAGTGCCTGCTTCCACCTGGCCAATGACCACCCCAGCGCCAGTTGGCGTTGCGGCGCCGAGTCGGTCTTGGAGGTCCCAATAGCCCAAAAAGTTCCAAGAGGGATGATCAGCGAAGGCTGGAATCGCCAAGGCAAGAGGGATCAACACACGGTTGGCATTCGTCAGGGCTTGCATCTTGAAAAGATAAAGCCATCCGTGGTGGAGGCAAAAAATATTATGGGGCTTCACCGGCAGTTGGGCCCGCAGAAAGCGCACAGGCCCTCTGATGGGATGGAGCGAAGAACCTAACGCACTGCGACAAAGGCGACACACTCTTGTCGTGCGGCCGATTCAGATGAGCGAACCACCAATGGGACTTGATAAAAACCGGGCTCCATCCCCTCAGGAACGGAAAGCTGCAAGTAAATATCACGCTGATCAAACTGCTGGATGATTTTGACGACTTCAAGACCAAACCGAGGGTCCCCTGAAGAAACCAGCGAAACCGCTTCGAGTCTTTTCGCGCCTTTGAAGTAACGAATGGGCAGGACAAAATCTTTCGCTCCACCCGAGCCGATGGCTCCCAGGATGAACCGGTGCTCGCCCAGATACCACTCTTGATCTTGAGACAAAGGGACATCAAGTTTGGTGCAGCTGCTGTTGCGAACTCGAACATCAACAAATGGAGCAAGGGGATGGTTCGTTTCCACGACCAGCCACTTTGGCATCCTGGCTCCGAATTCATCGGTGCACTGGTTTTCAAAAGCGCGGAGGTCCCACTGCAGAGCGTGCTGGGTTGCGGCCCCCGATTGTTCTCCAACAAACAGAGGCCGATTCCCACTGACGGACAGAACTTCGAAGGGAACATCATCAAGACTTCGAAGTGTCATCTCTCCCTTGAGTACGGATTCGGCATTGATGTATTCGGGTGAAACCTCGATGGCGCGAGAGAAGAAAGCTCGAACCGGGACTTCAAGAATTTCTTTCGAACCCGCAAAGACCAAGCGAACGCGTTCCTCGGCCGTCCCCGGAAAGGAACGCTCGCGGAACTCCACCTGCACAACATGACGCGCACCGGGAGCAATTTCTACCCGGCCATTGAAGTCGGTCGAGAGGCAAGAGCACGTGGGGGAAGCCGCAAGAAGGGTCAAGGGCCGATCACCCTTCACTCGAAAAGCAATATTCCCTCGGGGGGCACTGCCCAATTGATGAACGCCGAGGTCCACCTGCAGTTCTTCCAACTCAACAGGAAGACCATCGACCGGGGCATCTACTCCCAGATCTCTTTGGCCAACCGTCGAAGGGGAAGTCTCGGAACGACCTTCCTCCGACTGACCGCTCTGGAAAGCAAAGGCGACAACGCAGCCAATGGCGATTCCAGAAATCAGCGTGGCAAAGAAGCTCTTACGGGCCACCAGCATCTGGTCCAAAGTTGAACTCGATGTTTGTCAGGTCATAGCTGATGTCGACACTGGTGCCAGAACCGCCGAGCAAGCTGTCAAGGGTCCAAGTCCAAACACGGGCCCAGGTCCGGTTGTCGCGATCGATGTATCGATTCGAAATACCAAAACCGGTTGGGGCGTCAAAGTTCAGGGTGATATCAGGGTCACCCGCTTCTTCTGGAAGCAACTGGATGTCGGACAGGCGCCATCTTTGGGCCTGGTTGTCCCAAAGTTGGAATCCGAAGAGCATGAATTGGGCGGATGGACGCAGAAGCTGGACCTCCGCGGTGATGCTTGTGACGATTGACGGATCAACCGGGCACTCGGCAAGCAGCAAGAGGTCGGTCACTTCACCAGTGACTGGACGGGTAGCCCGATCGACGACCTTATTGAAGGATGACGGACGTGTCGCCTCACCAAACGATCCACTCAGATTACCACCAGGCGCTCCACCCTCGCTGCCGAAGGCAAATTCCGAGGAAACCACAAGGCGTCCACCATCATCACCTTTCAAACTGAAGAAATTGCCTTCGCTTTCGCCCTTGATCATGTAATAGCCCAGCAGCGACTCGGCATCGTTTTCGAAGATCGCTCCGAGGTTGTTGGCAATTTGGACAACGGCACAATCGTCGCGTCCGAACTCCCAGATACGTGGACGCCAACCCATGGTGATTACCACATCACAATTGAGGGCTTCACAAGGGCAGAAGTCCAAGGGGTAGATCAAACGTCGATTTGGGTCTGTTGACAACGCATTACACAAGAAGCCTACAGGGTTGTCCTCTGGGTCTTGAGGTCCTGACGTGTATGGAGTTTCGACCGTGTACGGCTTCAACGCAATGTCTCGCATACCAGTTGGGGTGGCGGGGACACCATACAACTGGCGAGCCAGACCATTGAGAGCACAGGCTGCCCCGGCAATGTTGGTAGCTGCCGCAGAGGTGCCGCCAAAGTGACCCGTGTAGGAGCGTAACCTGTCGATCTCGAACCCCTCTGATGGGTCCAGTGGGTCAGTTGGGTCTTCTTCTTCTTGAGCCAACGACGTGTACAAATCGCCGTATCCGCAAGACACGTTGTATTCATCCCAAAAGTGCACGTCAACAAGGGTGCCGTAGTTCGAACCCCTTGCACGGAAGCCATTTGGAATGTCATCGTCGTCGACCGCAGCATTCGGATTCGAAACAATACCTCTTCCTGGATCAAGGAATGCAGACGAAGCAACGATGCACATGCCAAGCTCGCTTCCAATATCAACCCCGGCATCTGCGGCTTCGAGATCGATGTCTTGCTTGCCATTTCCTGCGGCAACCACAACCAAGATGCCCTTGTCAAACGCTACCTGACTCAGCAACACGATGTCTGGGCTAGCAAC
>CAXBRK010000006.1:0-39508 GCA_963978155.1 uncultured Phycisphaera sp.
ACCGTGTGGCCTTGTACGGCTCCCAGTCGGCCATGTGGGTCTTGCCTCAAGAATCCCCCAGCTGACCACCGGCCGGTCCTGCATCTGCATCACCTCATCATTTTGAACCCATGTTCCACGTGGAACATCGAGGATCCAGCCCGGAGCTGGCCGATGGCGACGCGGCCAAAGGCTCTTGAACAGATCATGATCAGTCTCGCTACAGTGCCATACTGGACGCCAGGATGGCGGTAGGCATGGCAGGAGGTTCAACCGTGGCAAAATCAAATGAATCGAAGAAAAGACTCGGTCGAGGACTGGACAGCTTGATGGGGATGGCTCGGCCAGCCCCACTGGCTCAGGTCGCGGTTGAGCCAAACGCTGATGCCGCTGCTCAACCCAAGCACGCCGGGGGGGATCCGCCGGCAGGTTCCAAATACTCACCACCACCCGTGCCGCGGGGCGATAGCACAGAATTGCAAATGGTTGCTATTGAAAGGCTTACGCCAAATCCAAAGCAGCCGAGGACCCGCTTCGAACCCAAGGCGCTGCAGTCCCTTGGGGCTTCACTGAAGCGTTCCGGCATGATGCAGCCCATCGTTGCGGTACCAAGTGGTGAAGGCTTTGAAATCGTTGCTGGCGAGCGGCGATGGCGAGCGGCTCAGGAGGTTGGTATTCAAGAGGTCCCCGTGCTGGTTCGGAAATTGGGGGCCCAAGAAATCGCTGAACTCGCCTTGATCGAGAATATTCAGCGTGAAGAACTCAATCCAATGGAGCGTGCCCAGGGCTTTGCGACGCTCGCCGAATCCTTTGGCATGACCCACGAGCAGATTGCTGAGGTGGTGGGTCTGAACCGATCGACGATTTCCAACCACCTCCGACTGATGGATTTGGATGGACCGATCCAAATGCTGCTTCGTCACGGACAGTTGGATATGGGGCATGGCCGGGCGTTGTTGGGGGAGACCAACACCATCCGTCGTCGGCAGCTCGCCGAAAAATGTGCACGAGAGGGGTGGTCGGTCCGCCGGCTGGAGTCTGTGGTGCATTCCGGAGGCGTTGGTGAGTCGAACCCACAAGCGACGACGGAGCCTTCCTCTGGATCGCGGGCCACGCTGGCCGCTCAGGATCTGGCCTCGAAACTTACGGAACATTTGGGCACGCGAGCCACGATTCGGATGAGGAAATCTGGCGAAAGTGGCACGTTGTCTCTGGACTTCAGCAGTCTGGATCGGCTGGATGACCTCTGCCAGAAGCTGGGTTACAGCAAGAAGATGTGACAGATAAAAGCCAAAAAATCCTAAAAAACATACTTCACGCAACTCGGATATCTACATAAGTTAGGAAAAGTTCTCGGACGTCCGGGGATGCCAACGGGGGGATCCGTTGGGTGTATGTGTGGTCCGACTCTGTCGGTGCCCGTGGATGATTTGCGACCTGTCCTTGGGTGGATGGGATCGCTGGGAGGATGGCTATGCCAGGCTCGCGATCGCAACAGGACCAGAAGCCCACGGCCACGATTGAGGTTGGCCATGACCTGTCTCGTGCATCGCTGGGGGAGCTCCAGCAGGAGTTGCAAGTGCGGATCAAGGACCTTCAATCCCGTCGCGAAGCACTCGTGCGTGAATTGCAGGAAGTGGATGAGCAGTTGCTTGCCCACACGGGCGGTCCTGGCGGGGAAGAAGCTCATCGAGCCATGCAATCAGGGTATCGGCGGGTCCAGCAACGCATCCAAAATGAGCAATGCCTGGCAGAAGCACTGGTTGAGGTGCTGTCCGATGAGATCCTCTCGGTGACAGCGGCCGCTGCAGCAGTCCAAGCCCATGGCTACCAGACCACCAGCCCAAACTTCCGCACCATCGTGAACCAGACTTTGATTGCCCATCCCGATCGCTTTGAGCGGGTCCGAAGAGGGCATTACACGGCAACGGGAAGCTCAGACTGACTCCTCTGAGTATCTCGCGGGGTTGTGTTGGATGTGGGGATCCAACGCACGGATGGCAAAGGGGCGGAATTTCCGCCCCTTTTTTCACGATCACGCAGCCATCTTTGGCGATATATCGGCCAAACCGACCCACTGCTCTTGGCTGCAATGATTCACAAGTGTCAATGTGTGTCGAAAAGGCGCCGAAAATCCGCAAACTTCACCCTTACGCTTTTCAAGTCACTACCAGGCGTCGCCGCCCGGTCTGGGGGCACTTTTGGCTGGAGCGCAACAATCGCCGCCATTGGCCCGCTTGAGGACCTTCAAGTCAAGTCAATCGTGCTGGAATACCGATTGCAACGGAAAGAAGAAGGTTTTTGGCGGATCTGGACTGTCTCCGCCAGCCGCTTCGAAGCGATTTTTTGGTGGTTGCGCCGAATATGAGATCGCATGGTCTTGTTGAGAAATGTGGTGACACAACATGTCAGGTGCGAGTGCGGGAATTGGGCTGATCAGCGGGTACGACTTCAACGCGCTCGTTTCGGCTCAACTTGCGTTCCGAAACAGCACCTTGCTTCGGCTCCAAGGCCGCTCGGCAGAGTTTTCCGCAGAACAAGCGGCCTTCTCAGACATTGGGCTTCAGCTGGAGAGCATTCGCTCGGCCGCTTCCGGTTTGACGTCCTCGCTGTTTGAATCCAAACAGGTCTCCTCCTCCAATCCGAATCTGCTGTCGGCCACCGCCAACAGTGCCGCGTCCACAGGCTCATGGGATCTGTTGGTGTCCCGACTGGTTTCAACATCCCAAGTGCTGTCGGGAGGTGTGGCCACGCAGGACCAGACAGCGCTTGGCTTGACTCAATTGTCTTTTGAATTGGGTGAGGGCCGACTTCGTGACGATGTCGAATTGTCTCAGCTCAATGGCGGCTTCGGCATCGAACGTGGCTCCATCGTGGTCACAAACCGCTCTGGGACCGAGTCGGTGGTGGACCTCAGCCAAGCCGCCACCATTGGTGAGGTCGTTGATGCCATCAACGCTGCGGGCCTCAGTGTTGAAGCCAGTTTGCAAAGCGGGAGTTTGAATCTCTTGGATACTTCGGGAGGCTCTGGAACCTTTTCGGTTCGGGGTTTCAATGGTTCCAACACCGCCGAGGACCTGGGCATCTCATCATCAATCGATGGCGATGCCATAGAGGGTGACTTGATTTGGTCCCTTGCGGGAAACACAGAGTTGGGGGTGTTGCGTGATGGCCTGGGTGTTCGAATTCAAGATGGTGGATTGCCGGACCTCACCATTCAACTCTCTGATGGGTCCCCCGCAATCACGGTTGATTTGGGTCCAGTAGGAGACACTCCCGCGGCCACCACTTTGGCTGAGGTGCAAGCAAGGATCAGTGAAGCCACTTCAGGAGCGGTTGAGCTTCGGTTGGATTGGGATGCAGTTCCCGGCGACATCAGCGCGTCGACAGGATTTGGTTTGATGCTTGAATCCACCGACCCTTCACTGACGTTCGAAGTGACGGGTGACGCTGCGGAAGATCTCGGCCTTTCGGGAACTTCAGACGGTGAGTACTTGGTTGGTGATCGTGTCTTGGGCGGTTTGGATGGGATTCTTCTTTCATCTTTGAGCGGCGATCTCTCCACGCTGTTCTCAGGCTCGTTTTCGGTGACTGATGGTTTGGGGAACTCAACCACAACCCCGATCGTTGCGCCCGCTGAAGCGGTCGGTTCGGTTGGTGCTCTGATGGCGGTGATCAACCAACAGTTGAGCAACCAGTTTGTTTCGGCTCGGGTTGAAATCAACACTCAAGGCAACGGTTTGCAGTTGATCGACACCTCAGGCTTCAACTCGATTGAAGCAAGTGGGGAGTTGGCGGACAACTTGGGATGGACCGCACCAAACCGCAACAGCAACGGGGTGGCCAACGGCTTCAATTTGCAACGCGCCTGGGTTGGCGCGGCGACCAAGCTTTCCACTTTGTCCCAAGGACAAGGTATTGGGACGGGCACCTTTCAAATCACCGACGGCCTTGGTGGCACTGCGGTGGTGGATTTGGATGGCTCCGAGCAAACCATTCAAGATTTGTTGGATGAGATCAACTCCAAGGGGCTGGCTCTGCTTGCTCAAGTCAACGCGACGGGTGATGGCATTGAATTGGTGGAGCAACTGCCAGATGGGACATCATCCTTCCGGACCATTCAAGTGGATGCACTGTCTGGCTCGGCTGCGAGTGACTTGGGTCTGGTTGGTTCGGCCAGTGAAGTGGGAGCCGCTCTCGAAGGACGTTGGGAATACGTCATCGACCTTGATCCTTCAGACACCCTGGAATCGTTGGTTGAAAAGATAGACGCCAGCGGGGCGCCGGTCCAAGCCGGTTTGGTCAATGTTGGTGGGTTGTCCCCTTGGCGGTTGTCCTTGACCAGTGATGTGGCCGGTGCTGGTGGGGACTTGGTGATGGACCTCTTGAGTGATGGATCTGCACCACAATTCCAGCTGGATCCGATTCAGCGTGGCCAAGATGCCAAAATTCTGTTCGGCGCTGGGTCGTTGGGCGGTGGATTTTTGGTCACCAGCGGATCGAACACCCTGTCGGGAGTGATCGAAGGTGTCACGATCGACCTGTTGGCCGCCTCGGACGAACAAACCACCTTGACCATCGAGCGAGATGACAGCTCTTTGTCTGAAGGTCTGCAAGCTTTGGTTGATGCTTACAACAGTTTGCGAGACAAAGCCGACCAATACGACTCGTACGACAGTGAATCTCTTCAAAAAGGCACGTTGTATGGCAACGCCAACCTGCGGAGTTTTGTCTCGGAGTTGACTCGAATTGTGACCCAAGACGTGGATGGACTGTCCGGTCCGTACAGATCGCTTCAAGATCTTGGCGTGTCCATCGATGGAGAGGGTCGGCTTTCTTTCGAAGCCGAGGTGTTCACAGAAGCACTGGCGGTGGACCGTGAAGGCGTCGAGGCACTCTTGTCGGCCACGCTTGAAGAAGAGCCCGCGGAGTCAGCTGGAGAGACGCCAGTCGTCGAAGGGTTGGGGCCTCGGCTTGATTCGTTGCTGGAGGGTTGGCTTTCTCCCGACGGCCGATTGCAGACCATCCAGGATGGCATCACCGATCGGCTGAAGCGCAACGACGATTCAATTGCGGCCCTGCAAACACGAATCCAAGCGGAGCGAGAGCGATTGCTCCGCGAGTTCTATGTCATGGAACAAACCTTGGCCCGTCTGCAAAGTCAATCAAACGCCCTCGCGGGACTGGTGGTGTTGCCTCAAGGTTCGGCGGGATAATTCTCTCGAGAGGCAAAAGCCATCCTGCTGCCGTGAAGGTTCACGTTGGGGACGGCGTGAGGCCGATGGAAGACTGTGAACAACTCTGCAGCTCAACGGCACTGGCTTCGAGAACGCGTGATGAACGCATCACCGATCGATCTTCGTCTCATGCTGTTGGATGGTCTCATCCGCCGGATCGACGAAGCTGGCGTTGCGCTTCATGATGCTCAAACCGCCGCGGCGTTGGAAGCTTTTGCCAAAGCCCGAGCCATTGCCGAAGAACTTGAATCTGGCATCAGTGAGGACGGTGGGTCGGATCTGGCCACCCAGATGCGCAACCTGTATGCCTATCTTCACCGGCTGTTGGTTGAAGCCCGTGTCGAGCGGTGCCACACCAAGCTCGATGAAGCCCGACGATTGGTCGAATTTGAGCACGAAACGTGGAGCATGCTCAACCAAAGACTGGTTGATGGCGATGCCGCAGACGACGGCAATTTCAGCCGTACTGCTTGATCAAGCCAAACAGGTTGAAGACGTCAGAACCTTGGGGGGTTTACTGATCGTGTCCGCTTGATTCTGGGAGTTTGTGCCCAGCATCTCGAAGGGTCTTCTCACGTGAGGCCAATTCCAAATCGTGATCGACCATCATGCCGGCCAACTCTTCCACACTGGTGGTGGGTTCCCAACCGAGTTGGTCTTTTGCTTTGGTGGGATCGCCCAGGAGTTGCTCCACTTCCGCTGGTCGGAAGTAACGGGGATCAATCTCAACAAAGTCGGTGTAGTCCAACCCGACGTGTTCGAAGGCCAATTCGCAGAAGCGTCGAACCGGAATCATTTTTCCGGTCGCAACCACGTAATCGTCTGGTTTGTCTTGCTGCAGCATGCGCCACATGGCTTCGACATAATCGCCAGCAAATCCCCAGTCTCGCTGCGCATCGAGGTTGCCAAGGAACAACTTGTCCTGAAGGCCGAGTTTGATCCGGCCTACTGCCCGGGTGATTTTTCGTGTGACAAACGTTTCGCCCCGACGTGGTGATTCGTGGTTGAACAAGATGCCACACGAGGCATGCATGTCGTACGACTCCCGGTAGTTGACGGTGATCCAGTGTCCGAACACCTTGGCGCATCCGTACGGTGAGCGCGGGTAGAACGGGGTGCTTTCACGCTGGGGAACTTCCTGAACCAGACCGAACATTTCAGATGAAGAAGCTTGGTAGAACCTGATTTGGTCACCACTCTCGTCTTGGTACACCCGGATGGCTTCCAAGAGCTTGACGGGTCCCATGGCGACCGTGTCGACCGTGTACACCGGCATATCGAACGACACCCGGACGTGAGATTGGGCGCCGAGGTTGTACACCTCGTTGGGCTTGATGCGGGTCAAGAGGTTCTGCAGGTTGCCAGCGTCAGTCAGATCTCCGTAGTGGAGGTGGAGCTTTTGTCCCTTGTGGTGGGGGTCTTGGTACACGTGGTCAATACGACCCGTGTTGAAGCTCGAAGCCCGGCGGATCAGGCCGTGGACCTCATATCCTTTGCTCAGCAGAAGTTCGGCGAGGTAAGAACCATCTTGGCCGGTGATACCTGTGATGAATGCAATGCGGTCGCTCATTGGAGGGTCTTTCTGGATGAACAGGGGGATTCGTAGCATCTCCCATCGACCAGATCCGGTCCAGACTTGGCAAGGAAGTTCTCCGAATTTCTTTCGTCAGCAAAGATCGATTTCTTGGGTTCCGAGAGAACCAAGCCCGCTGGCATGCCGATACAGAGACGATGCCTTTTGATTTGAAGAACAAACGTGTGGTGGTCACTGGGGGGGCCGGATTCATGGGCCGTTTTGTCTGCGACAAGGTGGCCCAACGTGGTGCCGCTGAAATCATTGTGCCGCGGAGAGCCGAATTTGATTTGACCACAGAATCTGCGGTTGAGCGGCTGTACGCCACAGCAAAACCCGATGTGGTCATCCATTTGGCCGCAGAAGTGGGGGGAATCGGGGCGAATCGGGACAACCCAGGACGCTACTTCTACGCCAACATGGCCATGGCCTTGCATCTGATCGAACATGCACGTCGGGTTGGTTTGCCCAAATTTGTTCAGGTCGGCACAATTTGCGCCTACCCCAAGCACACGCCCGTGCCCTTCAAAGAATCCGATTTGTGGGATGGGTATCCAGAAGAGACCAATGCGCCCTACGGCGTGGCCAAAAAAGCAGCCATGGTGATGCTTGATGCGTATCAAAGGCAATACGGTCTTTCCGGGGCATATTTGCTCCCAGTGAATTTGTATGGCCCTTGGGACAACTTCGATCTCCACACCAGCCATGTCATCCCGGCCCTGATTCGGAAGTGCGTGGAGGCCCGAGATTCCGGTCAAGACCACATTGAGTGTTGGGGCACCGGGTCGGCGTCACGAGAATTCCTGTACGTGGAAGACGCGGCCGAGGGCGTGGTGCGGGCCACTGAGGTTCTTGATGAACCGGTTCCGGTGAATCTCGGCACCAATATGGAAATCACCATCAAGGATCTGGTTGAGCTCATTGTCAAATTGACCAACTTCCAGGGGGAGATCCGCTGGGACAGCACCAAACCCGACGGACAACCCCGGCGTTGCCTTGATGTTTCTCGCGCTGCCGAGCGACTGGATTGGCAAGCCCAAGTTGGATTTGAAGATGGTCTGCGGCGCACGATTGCTTGGTACGAAGAGCATCGTGATGCCGTGGTTTCTGGTGGCGGTCGAGCGTAAGGAGTCGGCGTTGCGCGTTTTGATGATCAATCAGGTCTTCTACCCCGATGTCGCGGCGACAGCGCAACACGCGCACGACTTGAGCCGTTCATTGGTGGCCTCGGGACATGAGGTATCGATCATTGCGTCTCGAGCCCTGTATGGACAAAAAGGGGCGGCACTTCCGGCCTACGAAGAGATTGACGGAATCAAGGTTCACCGCGTTGGGCGCAGCTTTTTTGGCAAATCATCTATTTTGGCTCGGGTCTTTGACTTCGGGTACTTCTACCTCGCCGCGACCGCAAAATCGATCATGCTTCGGCGGCACGACGTCTCAATTTGCTTCACCACACCACCGTTTATTGCTCTTCTCGGTTGGTTCTTGCGTCTGTTGAAGGGCACCAAAATGGTCTACTGGGTTATGGATCTTTACCCTGATTTGCCGGTTGCATGTGGTGTGATGCGAGAAGGCACCTGGAGCACAAAATTCTTTGAGGCCATCAATCGATTCTGTTTGCGTCGGGCCAACGCCGTGGTTGCTTTGGGCCGGTGCATGCGCGACCGGATTCTGGCGAAGGGGATTGAGCAGGACCAAGTGCAAATTATTGGAGTTTGGACAGACTCTGAAGAAGTGAAGCCGATCCCTCGCCAAGACAATTCATACCGAAAAGAGTGGGGGATAGAAGATCGGTTTCTGGTGATGTACTCCGGCAACTTTGGTCTTGGACACGACGTTGACACTTTTTTGCAGGCAGCCCAAAGGCTCCAAGATGACGATCGAATCCGGTTCGCCTTCGTGGGTGGCGGCAAGAAGAAATCGATCGTCGAAGATTTTGTCAAGAAGCATCAACTCCAGAACGCAGTACTCGCGCCGTACCAGCCCCGAGAAAGCCTCGATGAGTTGCTGAGCGCTGCAGACTGCCACTTGGTGAGCTTGTTGGTTGGTGTCGAGGGCATCATGGTCCCGTGCAAACTCTTTGGGATTTTGGCTGCGGCTCGTCCCGCGCTCTTTATTGGCGCTGATCAAAGTGAAATTTCCCAAGTGATTCAAGACGACGACTGTGGATCGACAGTCGACGAAGGAGATGTTGACGGGCTGGTCAACGCCATTCTTTCGTATGCCGACGATCCTGAACTGGCCCGTCGACAAGGGGATGCCGGACGCAGCGCTTTGATCGAAAAGCACGCCACCGTCCATCGATGTGAAGCGTGGGAAAAACTGTTGAAATCAGTGGTAGGCCAGCCTGAAAGCGAGGCAATGGGCGCATGATCAAATACGTCTTTATCCAGAACGACCCGTTCCTTCTCCCCAAAGTGCTTGACAAGTATCTGCGAGAGTTTGCGGACACCACCGCCGGGGTCAACATTCAATCGGTCGCTCAGGGCAAACGAACGGTGCTTCAAACCGCTTGGGATTTGTACCAGTTGTATGGCTTCAACTATTTCCAGTGGAAGGTGCGCCGGTACATCATCAAAAAGTTGCTTGCCAAGGTCCAGAACGACATCCTTGGTTCGACCAAGCATTGCCATAGCGTTGCGGCCGTGGCAAGGAAATACGGCGTTGAGGTCACTCAATCCGTTGATGTCAACAGTGAGGAATTCTTGGCCCATCTTCGGGACAAAGGGGTTGAGTTCATTGTTTCGATCTCCGGTACCCAGATGTACCGAAAAAAACTGCGTGATCAAACCGCCGCAGGGATTGTGAATTGCCATGGTGCTTTGTTGCCAAAGTACCGAGGGTTGATGCCAAGCTTCTGGACTCTGGCCAATGACGAAAAGGAAGGGGGCGTATCGGTTCACTTTGTCGACAAAAAGCTCGACAATGGACCCATTGTGGTTCAAAAGCGATATCGCATACATCCTCATGACACCCTTGAAGATGTGATGTCTCGATCAAAAGACTTGGCCGCCGAAGCCATCATCGAATGTGTACGTTTGGTGGAAGCTGGTGATCCTCCGCTGTTGGAGAACCCAGAAGATTGTTCCACTCACTTTTCAATGCCTGGACCTGAGGATGTGCGCCGGTTCCGTCGCGCTGGCCATCGATTCCGCTAATCATGAGCATTCCCACGGCCCCACTTTTGCATGCCCTTTCCTTCGATATCGAGGATTGGTTTCACATGGTTGAAATTGAGGCGGTTGAAGATCCGAAGCTGTGGCCCACTCTTCCATCATTGGTAGAGCGCCGTACCGACGAAATTCTGGCCATCTGTCAGCGGGCAAAAGTTCGTGGCACGTTTTTTGTTCTTGGTTGGGTGGCCGAGAGGTACCCCGCGTTGGTGAAGCGCATCGCCGACGAGGGCCATGAGCTTGCCACCCATTCCTATTGGCATCGGAAGGTCTACAGCTTGACGCCTGAGGTGTTCCTTGAGGACATGCGCCGGTCGATTGACGTCATCGAATCTTCATCGGGATCACGGGTCCGTGGGTTCCGAGCACCTTCTTTTTCCATTACCCCCGGCACCGAGTGGGCGTTTGATGTCCTTCATGAACTCGGTTTGGATTACGACGCCAGTTTGTTCCCCGCCGCACGGGGTCACGGAGGGTACGGATGCCCTGTCCAGGCTCATGTCTTTGGCGATGCTCCGAGTGGACGTCCGCTGCCTGAGCTTCCAATGAGCATCATGTCGATTGGGCCCAAAAGGGTGTGCTTCTCGGGGGGGGGATACCTTCGACTCTTCCCGGGTTGGCTCATTCGGCGGGGGGTGGATCAACTGGCAAACCAGGGGATCCCAACGGTGGTGTACTTGCACCCTCGAGATTTTGCACCTGATTGTCCACGTGTGCCCATGCCTCTTCATCGCCGGTTCAAGTGTTACGTCGGGGCCAAATCAACGGCGTCCAAATTGACCATGTTGTTGGATCGGTATCGATGGGGAACTTGTTCTGAGGTCCTTCAACGTTCAGGCTTATTGGAGGCGGCATGACCAATCGTCACGTTCATCCAATTCGCGGTACCGACCGGACCGGGCACAGCAAGAGCAGCTTTTCGTTGGGCCAGCGCTGTGGGCGGTTGGTTTGGCAAATCTGTTCACCGTTGGTGACATGGTCACCGCGGCCCTGCCATGGATGGCGACGCTTTGTGCTTCGTTGCTTTGGTGCTCGACTCCACTCCACAGCTCGTGTGTATCCCGGAGTTCGCATTTGGCACCCCTCTCGACTGATCATGCACGAGTGCTCGTGTGTCGCAGAACGCGTTGATGTCTACAACCCCGACATTGTGGTGATCGAGAAGGGAGCGACGGTGAGTCAAGGCACATGGCTGTGCACCGCCACTCACGATTTCGATGATCCAGATCATCCACTGGTCACCTCACCCATTCGGATTGGCGAGGGAGCCTGGGTGGCCGGGGAAGTTTTTGTGGGGCCTGGAGTTCAAGTGGGTGCTCGCGCCGTCGCTTTGGCTCGCGCGGTTTTGGTGAAAGACATTCAGGATGACGAGGTCGTTGGTGGCAATCCAGCTCAGGTTCTGCGGAAGAGAGGCCATTCATGAGTGGCAACATTGATGTGCTGATCATTGCTCACAACGAAGCATTGAATTTGGGTCATTGCCTTGAGAGTTTGCAGGGTTGGGTTCGAAAGATCCATGTGATTGATTCAGGATCCACAGACGGAACACAAGAGCTTGCAAAATCCATGGGCGCTGAAGTTGTGCATCACGATTGGGAGGGATACGCGCGACAGAGAAACTGGGCTCTTCAACATCTTGATTTCACCGCCCCGTGGACATTGGTGCTTGACGCCGATGAATCAATCACCCCGAAGCTTCGGGAAGAATTGATTTCGATTGCCGATCAGAATCCAGAGAACGTCACCGAAAACGGTTATTACATCAATCGTCTGACGTGGTTCATCGGGAAGCCGATTCGGCACTGTGGTTATTTCCCCTCCTACCACCTTCGGTTCTTTAAATCTGGTCTTGGCCAGTACGAAGAACGCGAAGTCCACGAACACGTGGAGCTGACGGGGCCTGTTGGCCGTATTGAAACGCCGATGTTGCATGATGACCGACGGGGCTTGGAGCACTACGTGGCCAAGCACAATCGGTACTCGACCCTCGAGGCACGAGCGCTTGCACGAGAATTGGCAGAGCCCGTGAAAGAATCCAGTGCGCTGGAGCCGGCGGCTCGTCGACGAAGATGGGCCAAGAGAAACATTCTCCCAAGGGTGCCTTCCCCTGGGTTGCTCCGATTCCTTTACATGTATGTGTTCCGCATGGGGTTCTTGGATGGCAGTGCTGGTTTTCATTTCTGCCGGTTCATTGGGTCCTATGACGACTTCGTCGCCATGAAGTTGCGGGCCATCCGTGCTGGTCAGGATCCAGCTCCTTCTTGGGGAGGAAGAGGTGGATGGAAGAGTGGACAGTTGGTCGGAGACACCAATGCTGGAGGCAACGCTCCCATTCCACCAGCGCCAACTCCGGACGCGCCAGTGGTGTCTTCATCCAGCCGCGAGAATTCATCACCAACGCGGCAGATGCAGCCTGAGAGCAGCCCCTGGACTTTCCGTGAGAAGCTTGGTCGCGCGGCTTGGATGATTTTTGGGCGACCGTTGTTCCGCGCCACATTTCACAACTGGTACGGCATCCGCCGTTGGATTCTGAGGCGGTTTGGGGCCAAGGTTGCCGCGGGGGTATCCATACGACCCAGCGCTCACATCGAAGTGCCGTGGATGATTGATCTCCGTGAAGGTGTCACCATCGGTGACTATGCCATCTTGTACAGCTTGGGCCCGATCACCATCGGTGAACGATCAATCATCAGCCAGTACGCGCACTTGTGTGCAGGCACCCACGACTACGCGGACCACACTTTCAAGTTGATTCGTACTCCGATTCATATTGATCAGGATGTATGGATCGGGGCCGATGCCTTTGTTGGTCCGGGGGTAGAAGTTGGACCGCTGGCGGTGCTTGGCGCACGATCAAGTGCGTACAAAAACCTTGCGGCGGGACGTATTCATGTCGGCAATCCGGCGCGAGACTTGAAAGAACGGACATTGAAATGAGTGAGAGCTTGCCACTGAAATTTGGATTTCAAGTCCAGGTGGCAAACGCGCTCTGGCGACTGGTCTGGATTTTGCTTTTTCGCATTTCTCCACCGTTTGCTGTGGGCTGGCGAAGATTGCTGCTCAGAGCCTTCGGGGCAAAAATCGGAACCGGGGTTCGAATCCATGCCACAACCCGGATTCGTCGGCCATGGAATTTGGTTCTTGGCGACGGGGTTCGGGTTGAGCCTCAAGTTATTTTGAACGCCAACGGTGGAATCAACATTGGTTCGGGAACATTGATTTCGCAATACGCCCACTTGTGTGCAGCCAACCACGATTACCGGGATCCAGACATGCGTTATCTGGCCAGTCCCATCGTCGTCGGTCAGGGTTGCTGGATCGCAACCGATGCGTTTGTTGGTCCCGACTGTCATATCGGGAACGGATCGATGTTGGCGGCCCGTTCGACAGCTTTTGGCCAACTACCGGGGGGTATGCTTTTGATCGGTGAGCCAGCCACACCTGTTCGACCCCGCCCCGCCGCCAACCACACTTCTGGAAATTCTTGATGTTGAAGTTGCACAATTCGCTGACCCGAACGACTGAACCGCTTGGGCAACGGAATCCATCCGGGCCCATCAAGTTTTACACATGTGGGCCAACGGTGTACGACGTGGCCCATATTGGCAACTTTCGCTCTTTCTTGAATGCGGATCTTCTTCGGCGCACCCTCGAGTTCTTTGGCCACGAAGTGATCCACGTCATGAACATGACGGACGTCGGTCACATGACCGAAGACAGTTCGGCGGATGGTGGCGGGCAGGACAAGATGGAAGTCGCGGCCGTACGCCTGAAAGAAGCCAAAAAGTCGGGCGCGCTTCCGGATGGAGTCGAGGTTGACGCAAACGACCCATATGCCATTGCCGACTATTTTGCGGGCCGCTTCCTTGACGATGCCAAAGCACTTGGCCTGCGCGTGGTGTTCGATGCTGAGGAATTCCCAGAACGAATGCCGCGGCCGACCAAGTACATCCCGCAGATGATCGCCTTCATTCAGCGATTGATTGAAAAGAATCACGCCTATGTCGCTGAAGATGGTGTGGTGTATTTCGATACCCAATCTTTCCCCGACTACGGTCGGCTGTCTGGCAACACCCTCGACACCATCCGTTCTGGTGAGGGGGGCCGGGTTGACAGCCAAACTCAACAAGTGAAAAAACACCCCGCTGATTTCATGCTTTGGAAGCCAGATCGTCAGCATCTGATGCGATGGGACAGTCCTTGGGGTGAGGGGTATCCAGGTTGGCATATTGAGTGCAGCACCATGGCCATTGAACTGCTTGGTGAAGAAATCGATATTCACTCAGGAGGGGAAGACAATATTTTTCCTCACCACGAGTGTGAGATTGCGCAGTCACGATGCTTCACCGGCCGCGAGTTCTTCGCTCGTCACTGGTTTCATACGCGGTTCTTAATGATCGAAGGCGCCAAGATGTCCAAGAGCGCCGGCACGTGTTACGTGCTTGAGGATCTTCTCGAGCGTGGCGCGACTCCAGCTGCCGTTCGGTTGGAATTGTTGCGCACCCATTACCGCAGCAATGCCAACTTCACCTTCCAAGGCTTGAAAGATGCTCAACGCATGATCGAGCGTTGGAAGCGGATGGAAGATTGGCTGAGCCGCCATGCTTCCATGGAGCGTCCCTCGCCTGGGCCGGTTGAGTCGGCCCTTGAGGCGTTCTCAGAGGCCATCGGCCATGACCTCAATGTGGCTGGTGCAATCGCCGCGCTGAATGGTGCCCTCGCCGGTATCCCGTTCGAAACGGAGTCCACCTCACCTCCGGCTGAAGATGGGTGCGGTTCTGGGACTTGGGGCGATGATCTCGCAGCTCTTCACAAAATGAATGCCGTACTGGGCGTTCTTGATCTGGAATGCGAACCTCCCCGAACTGGTGGAGGCATGGATGAAGACGCCATCGAGGCCAAACTTGTTGCCCGGGCTGAGGCCAAAGCCAACCGTGATTTTGCCGCCGCCGATGCCATTCGCGATGAACTGACTGCGGCCGGAATCGTGATCAAAGATGGTCCCGATGGGACCACATGGACCAGGAGCGTTGGCTGAGTTGTCACGGCCAGTCTTGGGACTGACTGGCGCCATCGCCGCCGGGAAATCTGCAGCGGGCGATCTGTTGGGTTCGATGGGATGCGTGGTCAGCCGCTCGGACCAGCATGCTCATGAAGTGCTGCGTGATCCTGAGGTGGTCAAAACCCTCGTGGATTGGTGGGGGGCAGGCGTCTTGGACGCCGAAGGGGCGGTTGCACGACCAGCCGTTGCCGAACGTGTCTTTGCCAACCCGGCTGAACGGGAGCGGCTGGAAGCGCTGGTTCATCCGCGGATCCACCTGCTCCGAGAGGCCTGCTTTGCCCACGCCACCCCGGCCACCAAAGCCCTTGTGATTGAAGCGCCGTTGCTGTTCGAGGCGAAAATGAATGAGCATTGCGTCCAAACCATCTTTATTGACGCGTCGAGGGCGGTCCGGTTGGCCCGTGTGGCCGAGCGTGGATGGGACAGCGAGGAACTTGATCGGCGGGAGTCTGCCCAGTGGTCACTTGACGTGAAGCGGCAGAAAGCGGATCATGTGATTCGGAACGAGGGCTCTCTCGATGAGTTGCGTTTGCAGCTTGAGACCATCCTCCTTCACCTGATTGCATCCGAATAACGGTGTCCTCGATTTCGAGGCTCCTGCTCCGAGATGTCATTTCTGTCCGTTTCTCTCGCCACTGGCAAAAAGTGGCACCAGGACCCTGATTCATGTCAACCGAAGCGCCAAAGTCCGGCCAACGCCGTCGTCGTCGTCGTAAGAAGTCCAGCGGTGATCGCGCCGCCGCCGCCGCCGTAGCCACGGTGGAAATCCTGCCCGGAATGATCCCCGATGAGGACACCTTGGCGGAAGGCATCGAGAATCTTGAAGCTGCTTTGAAGAAGAAGAAGCAGCCTGAGCGTCCTGTGCTTGCCGCTTTGCAAGCGTTGAGCAGCCGCGATCTGATCGAACAAGCCAAAGCGCTCAGCATTGATGGTGCCAACACGATGCCTCGGGCCAAGTTGGTCTTTGAATTGATGAGAGCTGCGGCGGGCAAAGACCGGTTCGCCAAAGTCAGTGGCATCTTGGACATCATGCCGGATGGCCACGGCTTCTTGCGCACCATCGCGTACTCGTTCTTGCCTTCGGCGGATGATGTTCACGTCTCGGCCGCGTTCATCGAAGAATTGGAACTTCGACGGGGGCAGGAAATCGAAGGGTGGGCCCTTGCACCAGCAGAAGACCAACAGGGTTGGTTCAGCTTGCTTCAGGTCGAGCAAGTCAACGGTGCTGCGGCAGAAACCGCCGTGGAATTGCCGGTTTTTGAGAACCTGGTGCCGTTGCACCCCGACCGCCGAATTGTGCTGGAAACCCAGCCCGATGTTCTCGAGACGCGAGTGGTCGACCTTGTCGCACCGATGGGGTTCGGGCAGCGTGCTTTGATCGTGGCCCCTCCCCGGACGGGCAAGACGGTCTTGTTGCAAAAAATGACCGCCGCCATTTGTGACAACCACGATGACGTCGACATCATGGTGATGCTGATCGACGAACGTCCTGAAGAAGTTACGGATTTCCGTCGCAATACTCCCGATCGAGTGGAAGTGGTGGCCAGCACTTTTGATGAGGACGCCAAGCGTCACATTCAAGTGGCTGAGTTGGTTATGGAGACCGCGCGGCGCCGCGTTGAGTGTGGTCGGCACGTGGTGGTGCTCCTCGACTCCATCACCCGCCTTGCTCGTGGGTACAACAACGCTGGTGCTGGTTCCGGCAAAATCGGCACCGGTGGTGTCGACAGTGGCGCTTTGATTCGTCCGAAGAAGTTCTTCGGTTCGGCCCGAAACACTGAAGATGGTGGCTCGCTCACCATCATTGGTACAGCGCTGGTGGAGACCGGTTCCAAAGCGGACGAAGTGATCTTTGAAGAGTTCAAAGGCACCGGTAACAGTGAACTGCACTTGACCCGGAAGTTGGTCGAGAAGCGGGTCTGGCCTGCGATCGATATTCCTGCGTCCGGCACTCGCCGTGAAGAATTGCTGCTTGATCCTCGTGAAATGGAATTGGTCGGGAAGTTGCGCAAGGTGGTCAGCGACCTGTCTGTGATCGAAGCGATGGAACTGCTCCGAAGCCGTTTGGCCAAGAGCAACTCCAATGCCGAGTTCCTCGTTGGAATGGGCGTCGGTTAAGTGCACTTTTTCAAAGCTTTTTAAGGCTCACGGTATGCTCAACCCCATGGAATCCTGCAAGTCAGTCTTCGGTCGCCGTGCGTCCAGCCGCGCTTTCACCATCGTCGAATTGCTGACGGTGATGGCGGTCATTGCCATTCTCTCCGCCATTCTGTTGCCAGTTCTGGGCGGAGTACTGCGAAGTGGTGAGCAGGCCGAAAGTTTGAACCGAATGCGACAAATTGGGCAGTGGATGCAGCTGTACGCCCAAGATTCGAACGATGTGGTGCTCCCATCTCGATTTGATTACCGCGGACAACGCTTCGCGGGCAAAGCGGCCTCTCTTCCCAACACCAGATTTGATATCAGCAGCAGTGACATTGCACCATCTGCTGGTCGAGGCACCTGGGCGGACATTCTTTGGGTGCGAAACTGCCAAGCCGAAGCGGACTACGTGACTTCTCGTCGCGACCCGGTGGACCCTTCGGACCCACAACTGTTTCGGGTTCGGGCTCCGGATTCCATGGTGTGGAACGACCCTTCGGAATCGCAAAACGAGGGCTTTGGCACGTTACCGGACTGGGATGAAAACCCGCTGCGTTCGAAGTCCAAGGATGTGAAGACAAGTCCAAACTCTGTGGGCCGAACGGCGCCGGTTCCCTACGGTCCCGGGGCGGGCATTCAGGATGTTGGGGCACCAGGATATTTCGCGGCGAACGACTGGTTCCGTTGGCTGCCCGATCCAGATTTGGATGGTGAACCTTGGGCGATTGCTGGTGCCATTGCCGCGGAATCGCACCAGGAGTGGCAACGTTATTGGACCTTCAGCCAGTTGGGAAACACTTCAAAGAGCATGTATCTGGTCGATTCCTGGCGGGGCGAGGTGATTGCCGACTCCTCATTGGCCTTTGACATGCTGTCCAGCAACTTTTTTGCGGGCCAAGTGGATTTCCGCTACGAACCGACGTGTCTGATGCTTTTTCTCGACGGCCATGCGGAATCGATCGCTCCTTTCGACAATATTGAGGAATTGGAGGGGGTTCGCGGCCAAGCCAACCCGCCCGCCAACCCGAACGATTGGGATCTGGGCCGGGGGATCTGGATCCGTCGCCTGGTCGAGGGGTATTGATTTTTTCAAGATGTTGCCAACGTCGCCTGACTTGGTACAATGACTCTTCGCCCTCACCTCGGTGGGGGCGGTTGTCACTGATGGGCCATTGGTCCAACATCGCCGCCGTAGCTCAGTGGTAGAGCGCTCCCTTGGTAAGGGCGAGGTCGTGGGTTCAAATCCCATCGGTGGCTTGTCATCGGGTTCGCAGGATGCGTCCCCCCACTCGAACGGATTCGTGAACGGGATTGCGGCTTTGGTGGCCGTTCCCGGTTCGAGATCTTCAAACCGGGTCCGAGTTGGACCCCTCACGATGGAGTCATCCCGGAATGGCTAAGGAAGAATTCAAGCGGGGTAAGCCGCACGTCAACATCGGAACCATTGGTCACATTGACCACGGTAAGACCACTCTCACTGCTGCGATCTGCTGCCGTCAGGCGCATCGCTTCCCAGAAGAGTCAGACGCTCGCGCGTTTGATCAAATCGACAACGCACCGGAAGAGAAAGCTCGTGGTATCACCATCGCGACTTCTCACCAAGAGTACGTGACCGAAAACCGTCACTACGCTCACGTCGACTGCCCAGGTCACGCCGACTACGTGAAGAACATGATCACCGGTGCGGCCCAAATGGACGGCGGCATTTTGGTGGTGGCCGCGACCGACGGTCCTATGCCTCAAACCCGTGAGCACATCTTGCTCGCGAAGCAGGTGCAGGTTCCCGCCCTCGTGGTGTTCCTCAACAAGTGCGACATGGTCGACGACGAAGAGCTCTTGGAGCTCGTCGAGATGGAAGTTCGCGAGTTGCTTTCCAGCTACGACTTCCCTGGCGACGATCTGCCCGTGATTCGCGGTGCAGCCCGTCCTGCTTTGGACGACCCAAGCAACGACGACAACAACAAGTGCATCGACGAACTGATGGCTGCTTGTGACGAGTACATCCCCGAGCCTCCACGTGAGACCGACAAAGACTTCCTCATGCCTGTGGAAGATGTCTTCTCCATCAAGGGTCGCGGTACTGTCGTGACCGGCCGTATCGAGCAGGGCATTGTCAAAGTCGGTGACGAAATCGAAATCATCGGTCTCGGCGACGACAAGAAGACCACCGTCACTGGTGTCGAAATGTTCCAGAAGATCCTCGACGAGGGTCGTGCTGGTGACAACGTCGGGGCTTTGCTCCGTGGTGTTGAAAAGGATGACGTCCAACGTGGCCAAGTTCTTTGCAAGCCAGGCACCATCAAGCCTCACACCAAGTTCAAGGCTGAGGTCTACGTGTTGACCAAAGAAGAAGGTGGTCGTCACACCCCATTCTTCTCCGGCTACGCCCCTCAGTTCTACTTCCGCACCACCGACGTGACCGGCAAGCTGGACCTCATCGGTGCTGAAATGTGCATGCCAGGTGACAACGTCCAGATGGCCATTGACTTGGGTGACAAGCCCATCGCAATGGAAGCTGGTTTGACCTTCGCTATCCGTGAAGGTGGCCGAACCGTCGGTTCGGGCCGGATCACCGAGATCGTCGAGTGATCTTGAATTGATTTTCTGCTGGGGATCGGCGACAGCCGATCCCCAGTCTTTTCTTTCCGCAAGACTGGAGTTGGACCTTGGCCAAAAAGATGGACCGTGAATATGTGTGGCTGCAGTGCACCGAAACCGGTGACCTCAACTATCGCACGCAAATCCGCGTCAAGGGCGGCATTGATGAGAAGGTCAAGGAGGGCTTCAAGAAGTTCTGTCCTCGCCTTCGCAAGCACACCCTTCACAAGATCAAGCGGAAATAACAGCTTTGGGGCACTTGGGAGTGTCCTGTTCTGACAACCGCCGCCACGGTGGCGTTCATACGCCAGTAGCTCAGTTGGCAGAGCAACGGATTCCAAATCCGTAGGTCGAGTGTTCGAGTCACTCCTGGCGTGCTCTCCAGACCGGAGTTGAGCCTATGCAAATTTACAAAGCCGAAGAAGGATTCTGGACCCGCGTGATGAGCGCCATTGCCTACGGGCTGGTGGTCGCCATGGGTGCAGTGTGGCTGTTTGGTGCATTGGCTTCTGGTCCTCGTATCGAAGGTGTGGAGCAGGTCTGGGTTCAGGCTGCCGGTAGCCTTCTCTTCCTGATCCCGCTCTCCCTCGTTGGCGCCCGTTACCTCGCCTTCCATCAGAAGTTCGTCGATTTCTTGATCGCGACGGAGGTGGAAATGCGGAAGGTGAATTGGTCCACCCGACGTGAAATCTTCGGCGCGACCCGAGTTGTGATTGGCCTCACCCTTTTGGTGGCCGCCATCACCTTCGTGGTTGACAAAGGGTTCCAATTCTTGTTCCAGCAAGTTGGTGTGCTCGAGAAGATCGCCTGATTTCTGGCTGAAAGATTCCCCATGACCGAAGAAGCAGACGCCGTCACCCCAGAAGAAGATCGTCCATTCGATCCCGCCGCCGATTTGCCGGCCTATCGCGAGGGCATGGACTGGTTTGTCCTTCGTGTGGCTTCCAACAAAGAAAACTCAGTTCGTGAGACGCTGCTTCGGAAGGTGCAGATCGAAGAGAAAGAGTCTTGGGTTGGCCGCATCATGGTGCCCACCGAGAAGAGCCAGACCTTGCAAAACGGCAAACGTCGGGTGGTCGAGACCAAGCTTTATCCCGGCTACGTCTTCGTCGAAATGAAGTTGGAAGACGACGGTCGCATCCAACAGGATGTCTTCTTCCTGATCAAAGAAACCACCGGGGTTGGTGACTTTGTCGGTACCGCGGGGCGTCCCACTCCCATGACCCCTGATGAAGTCGAGAAGATGCTTTTCGACTCGCGGGTGCCCGACAGCGAAGCCGAGGTCAAACTCGAATTCGAAAAAGGCGACAACGTCACCATCAACGAGGGTCCTTTTGCCAGTTACGAAGGCACCGTCGACGAAGTGCTGCCTGAGCGCGGCATCGTCCGTGTGTTGGTCACCATCTTTGGCCGTCAAGCTCCAGTGGAACTGGAGTACTGGCAAATTGCCAAAGTTGAGTCCTGAACCGACGAAAAGAGACCTTCGGCCCTCTGCGCTCTCCTAGAGTCGCATTGCATGCTCCTTGCCCTTCTTCTTTCTGCCCCACCGGTCATTCCGTATGTTGCGGAACCACCTGTCGTGGACGGACTCCGAGACGACTCGGCCTGGACGGAAGCTTTGGTCTTGGATGATCTGCGGGTGATCGAGCCCAACGTTGGGGCCGATCCCACTGATCCCATTGAAGTTCGTTTGGTGAAGGACCAAGAGGCACTCTGGGTTCTGTTTCGTTGCTGGGACAGTGCACCTGAGACCATCCGTGCGGTCCAGCGAGGGCGTGATCCAGACTTTTCTGGAGACGACTGTGTTTACATCGCGGTTGATCCTGTTGGCAGTCGCCGCGAAGGCCGGGTCTTTTCCGTTGGGGCCGGTGGCGGCATGGGTGATTCGCTGCTGAGTGCCAGCGGCCGCCAAAGGTCGGCGTGGGATACCCCATGGGAAGCGGCGGTTCAGATCGATGACGAAGGCTGGACCGCGGAAATCAGATTGCCTTGGGAGGGTCTGCAAATTCAACCTGGGGTTGATGTGTGGCACTTCAACTTTGCCCGGCAACACCGGCGACCGCGCGAACTGGTGCGCTGGCGGGTGATCGAACAGGGTCGGTCTTGGACCGCCTTCGAGGATGACGCAGGTCTCGGCGGATTTGCTGATGTGAAAGTTCCGACCCAGTGGACCTTCCGCCCCTACGGGGTGGTGCGCCACCAAGACAACAAAGGCGACCCCAAAAGCACCACCGGTGATGCGGGCTTTGATTTGTCCTTCGATCCGCGACCGGGTTTGCGACTGACGGTCACCGCCAACACCGACTTCGCCGAAACGGAAGTGGACGATCGTCAGGTGAACTTGGGTCGCTTTCCGTTGTTCTTTCCCGAGCGTCGTGATTTCTTTCTCGATGATTCCGACCTCTACGACTTTGGGGGGATCAACCGTGATCCCTTGCCTTTTTACAGCCGGCGGATCGGATTGGATGCCAGTGGCAATCGTCAAGATGTGGACCTCGGCGTCAAAGCTACCGGCCGCCTTGGTCAGTACCGTTTGGGGTTCTTGAACACCAAGATGAACGGGGCGGGTGACATTGACGGGGAGAACCTTGGCGTCCTTCGCTTGCGTACGGATGTTCTTCGTGAGTCAACGGCCGGGCTCATCATGACTTGGGGTGATCCTGCGGGTGGGCGGGCAACCACTGCCGGTGTTGATTTCAACTGGCGTCGAAGTGATCTCGAAGACGGGGGCACGGCCACGGGCAATGCGTGGGCCCAATTCACCGACAACGAAGACAGCTCCGGTGGTGCTTTTGGTGGCAAGTTGTCGTACTCAAGCGACACGTTCTCGATCCGTGGTGGGGTGGCGCGGCTGCTTGAGGGCTTTGATCCCAAGCTCGGGTTTGTTCGGGTGCCGGAGGCTGACGAATGGTTTTACGGGATCTACCGCGCGTGGCGTCCCGAGAACCCTTTGATCCGGCGTGTGAGGTTCGGGATGTTTGGTTCGATCTATGACGAGATCCGCCCCAATGCACGATTCGACCGCATGACATTTGAGCCCTTGGAACTTCAATCCGAACGGGGCGATCGCGTCAACGTCAAGGTGGAGCGGTACCAAGAGCAACTGGCCGATGCTTTCAGTCCAATCGAAGGTGTCTCTGTCGACGTTGGTGAGTACGACTACTGGCGGGGCAGCGTTTCATGGTCCACGCCCAACCAAGAGGCGCTTTCAGGAAACATCAACTTGGGTGGTGGGGAGTATTACGACGGTGAGCGGTTGCAGTATTCAGGAAGACTGGACTGGCGGGTGCGAACGGGGCTTGCGGCCGCTGTGACCATGGAATGGAACAAACTGACATACGCCGGGCAAAGTGAGCTCGTTCGCGTCATCAGAGCTCGGGTAGACGTCAGTCCCAGTGAGGATGTCACTTTCAATATTCGGTTGCAATACGACAACGCTTCTGACTTGCTTGGGCTGTCTGGTCGATTGCGTTGGGTGTTGGGTCCCGACCGCGACTTTTTTGTGGCGGTCGATGAAGGCCTTCTTCGTGATGAGGAAGATTCCTTCCGCCCCGAGCGCCGAGCCGTGGCGGCCAAATTGGGATGGTCCATTCGTTTTTGATAACGCGTTGTCAGCTGCTGAATGGGTTGTCCACATACTCACAAAATTCAACGCAGAAGTCCCGTTCGGGACATGCAACGCTTACAATGGGCCAACATTATTTTGCCCCCGGAAGGGCTCGGGCCGGCGCTCTGCGCCGCCCGGGCCTCTTTTTTATGGTGCCCAGAACCCAGTTAGGCTGTCGCCATGGATTTTGCCGCACTGTTGACCACCGAAGGCCTTCTGGCTTTGTTGACCCTTACCGCCATGGAGACGGTGTTGGGGATCGACAACGTCGTATTCATTTCGGTCCTCTGTGACCGTTTGCCAGAGGCTCGGCGTGCCGCCGCCCGCCGGCTCGGGCTGATCGCCGCGATGGCCATGCGGGTGGTCCTCTTGTTCACCATTGGTTGGCTGACTGGGTTGACTGAGCCATTGTTCGCTCTGGATCTTGCCATTGTGCATTTTGAGCCTTCGGTTCGTGACCTCATCATGTTGATCGGTGGTTTGGTGCTTATGGCCAAGGCCGTGATAGAGATGCATGAGTTGGTGGAAGGGGATCACCACGACGACCACTCGTCTCAGGGGAAAACGGCCAGTTTCGGCGCGGTACTGCTCCAAGTGATGTTGATGGACTTGGTGTTCAGTTTGGACAGCGTGATCACCGCCGTCGGCATGGCCGACGCGCTCTCGGTCATGGTGGTGGCGGTGTTGATCTCTGTGGGCATCATGCTCGCGCTGGCGGAAGGCATCTCAACGTTTGTGTCCAAGAACCCCACCGTGAAGACGCTGGCTTTGGCGTTCTTGCTGCTCATCGGAGTCATGCTGACGGCGGAAGGGGTGCACTTCCATATCGAAAAGGGGTACATCTACTTCGCGATGGGCTTCTCGATTTTTGTGGAGCTGATCAATCGGCAGGTTCGGAAGCGGGGGCGTCGAATGAACCCCTGGCGTCGACCTGGTCCACCTCCAATGTAAGGCCATTTCTGGGCGAACATTTTCGGCAGAGGGGGCGTAACGCCCTTCGAAAAATTATCCTTTGGCTCTTGGACTCAACAATGATTTTCGGTGGAGGAAAGTATGGCCACACTGATTGAGGCGAAAGATCTTCGGAAGCGATTTGGCGCGATCCAGGCGGTTGACGGCATCAGCCTCAGCGTTTCTGCGGGCGAAGTGCTCGGCTTCCTCGGTCCCAATGGCGCCGGAAAAAGCACCACCATGCGGATGCTTACCGGGTTCTTGGAAGCTGACTCTGGTTCGGTTCAATTGGCTGGCGTGGCGCTGGATGTGGACCCCCTCGAAGCTCGACGTCGAATGGGCTACCTGCCGGAAGGCGCACCGGCCTATCCGGATATGACGGTGCGAGACTTTCTGATGTTTATCGCGCAAGCTCGTGGATTCTTGGGTTCCGAAGCACGTTGCCGGGTGGACGACGCCATCGAGAGGATTCACTTGCAACAGGTTGTGGGCCAAACCATTGACACCCTGTCCAAAGGGTTCAAGCGCCGGGTGGGATTGGCCCAAGCCATTCTGCACGACCCACCGGTTTTGATTTTGGATGAGCCAACCGACGGCCTCGACCCCAATCAAAAGCACGAAGTTCGGAATTTGATCTCTGAAATGAGCGCGAGCCAAGGCAAAGCCATTGTGTTGTCGACGCATATCTTGGAAGAAGTCGAAGCTGTGTGCACCAGAGCGGTCATCATCAACAAGGGGAAGGTGGTGGTTGATGAAACACCAGAGCGTTTGGTGGCGATGGCGCCTGAACGGTCTGGTGGCTCCGCCCTGGATTCGGTGTTCCGATCCGTGACCAGTGGTGACCTTGAGGAGGCAGGCCAGTGAGAAGGGTCAGTATCGTGTTTCGCCGAGAATTCTCCGGATACTTCGCTACCCCTTTGGCGGCGATCTTTTTGGTGGTGTTTTTGTTTTTGGCAAGCATGTTTGCCTTCAACATTGGCGGGTTCTTTGACCGTGGGCAGGCGGACCTCCGGCCCTTCTTTCAGTTCCATCCTTGGCTGTATCTCTTTCTGGTGCCGGCCATCTCCATGAGACTGTGGGCCGAAGAGCGACGGACAGGCACCATCGAGTTGATCGCGACGTTGCCTCTCACGATGCAGGATTTGGTGCTGGGCAAATTTTTTGCGGCTTGGGCCTTCTCTGGTCTCGCGCTGCTCCTCACGGTGCCCATGTGGTGGACCGTTTCATTTCTTGGAGAGCCGGACCACGGCGTCATTGTGTGCTCCTACCTGGCCTCTTGGCTGACCGCGGGCGCGTTCTTGGCCATTGGCAGCGCCATCAGCAGCCTGACCAAGAATCAAGTGGTGGCGTTTGTCCTTTGTGCGGCCGCCTGCTTCTTGCTGTTGCTCTCCGGCTTTTCAGTGGTGCTTGACTTCTTCCGAAGCTGGGCTCCCAACATGGTGGTTGAAGGTCTTTCGGCGATCGGAGTCTTGACGCATTTTGATTCGATGGTTCGAGGCGTGATTGATCTTCGCGATGTGTTGTACTTCGCAAGCTTGATTGTGGCGTTCTTGGTGATCAACACGGCTGTGATCGATTGGCGAAAGGCGGCCTAAATTGAACAACACATCTGCTCAAACCGCGCTGTTTGGATCGGCCCTGCTGCTGATTGCTGTGTTTGCGTTGAACATTTTGATTTCAACCGGGCTTCCTGGGCTCCGCTTGGATCTGACCCAAGACAAGCTGTACTCGCTGTCGGATGGGGTGAGCCCACTCTTGCGGGAGCTTGATGAGCCGGTGCGACTGGACTTCTATTACTCAAAGAAGAGTGCCGAGAATCTTCCGAACTTTCGCACGTATGGCCAGCGCGTCCAAGAGTTCCTTGAGGAGATGGTTCAGGCCTCCAATGGCAAGCTCTCTCTCCGAGTGCTCGATCCCGAGCCGTTTTCCGAAGCGGAGGATATGGCCCGAGCCGCGCAGCTTTCCAGAATCCAGATCGATGGCGCAGGTCGCGAACTGACTCTTGGTCTGGTCGCGGTCAACAGCGTCGATGAACAAAGTGTTATCCCGTATCTGGACCCAACGCAAGAACGGTTCTTGGAATACGAAGTGATGCGGTCGGTCGTTTCTATTGGCCGGCTGGGACGCCCCACGGTTGGCTTGGTCACCTCGCTTGATATGGCGCCAACTCTCGATCAGCAGACAATGCAGATGAGGCCTGGCTGGCAAATCTTGTCCCAAGTTGAGCAGCTCTTCGATGTGGTGCCCATTGCCGAGTCGGAAACCGAATTGCCTGAGGGTTTGGACTTGCTCTGGATCGTGCACCCGAGATCGATTTCCCCCGAACTGGCGGTGGCGATCGATACATATGTGCTCCAGGAGAAGCCACTGCTCTTGTGTTTGGATCCGTGGTGTGAGGCGGATGCCCAATCTGCCGAGCCTGCATTTGGAATGCAGGGGCCACAGCCCACCCCAAGTCAATTTGATGCCTTCTTGGGCGCTTGGGGTTTGAATTGGAGTCGTGGCTATTTCGTGGCCGATCGTGACCTCGCCCTCCGGGTCCAAGCGATGACGGACCGTGGCATGGAGGTCATGGATTTCATCGCGTGGTGGAATGCTCGCCGTGAAAATCTCAATGGGGACGATCCCATCACCAAGGGCCTGACCAATTTGAATCTCGCGACGGCCGGTGCCTTTTCACTTGAGCAAGATGCACCAACGCGTTTGGTGCCGGTGGTTCGCTCCAGTGAAAACAGCCAAAGAATGTTGACGGCTCAATTGGGTTTTCAGATTGATCCTGGCACCTTGATTCAGAACTTTGAGTCCAGTGGGGAACATCAGATTGTCGCCGCCCGATTCACCGGTCCCATCAAGAGTGCGTACCCACCGGTCAAAGCTGAAGTCGCGGTCGACCCCGCGCTCGAAGCGATCTTGGACAACTCGTCAGAGGCGCCAACCGGGGTGGCCAACATTCTGGTATTGGGTGATGTTGACTTCCTGTCGGACAGCAACTGGATCCGCGAAGAGCGTTTGGGCTCCATCAGTTTGGGGTACCGCACCTTCGCCGACAACGGTTCGTTCATGCTGAACGCGATTGAGACCATGGCGGGTGATCCTGTTCTCGCTGGACTGCGGGGCCGCGGTGAGTACACGCGGCCTTTCGACCGAGTTGAAGCTCTTCGTCAAGCGGCGGAAAGCGAGTACCTGGCGGAGCAGAAGCGCCTCGAGTCTGAAATTCAAGAGACCGAGCGTCGCCTTGCCCAACTTCAGCAGGCTCAAGCAGGAAGTCAAGACACCTTGCTGCTTTCTCCAGAGCAAGAAGCGGAAGTGGATCAGTTGCAGGACAAAGTTATCGCGGCCCGAAAGCAACTCCGATTGGTGCAGCTCAACCTTCGCACGGATATTGAACAACTCGGCACCAATTTGATGTTGTTCAACACCATCGTTTGGCCCCTCGTTGTGGCGGCGTTGTCTGGAATGATCTTTCTGATGCGGAGAAAAGTGTCGTGAGCAAAAACAAGAGCCTCATGCCGTTGGCCGCGATCACCACGGTTTTGTTCCTAGCCGTGATCACACGTCCCAGTCCCGATGCCACATCAAGTGATGGCGTCGAAGCACCTATGCTTCCAGAGCTCAAGGCCAATGCCGAAGCCATTGACGGCATCACGATTCGGCAGGGGGGTGTCCCTATCTCGCTTCAACGCGACGGGGGACAGTGGTACTGCGCCTCCGCGGCCGACTACCCCGTCGAACGGGATCGCATTCGGAAACTTCTGGTGCAACTGGACCAGCTTGAGCGTTGGGAAGCCAAGACCCAAGACCCGGCACGTCACGCTGCGGTTGACTTGGACACCTCAGTTGAAGAGGGGCGAGCCATCGAGATCGAACTCTTCGCCGGTTCTGATCTTGTGAGCCATGTGGTTTTGGGCAAGCGGCAGTGGTCACCGAAGAGTACGTTTGCACGTTTGGCCACAGAAGATCAAACCTTCAAGTGCAAGGGCCACGTTGAGGTGGAATTGAATCCTGTTGCTTGGTTGGACACGACGTTTTGCACATTGGAACGATCCGGTATCACTCAAATAAACTTCGGCCCGATGGAACTTGTTCGACCGAATGATTCACCTGAGGGGGGGGAGCCAATTTGGCAAGTTTCGACAAAGAATCTGGAATCCGTTCCCGACAAAGCTCTGCAGTTGGCCAAGGCTGATCTTCCAAGCTGGCCGACTCGTCTCACCTTCGAAGACGTGCTTCCTCGCAGTCAACATCAGTGGTCCAGTGACACCGTTGTGATGACCTACGGTGCGCAGGAGGGCCAGCTGACGGTTTCTCTTGATCTCAGCGAGGAAGAGGGATCCGGGGCTTGGTGCGGATTGGATTTTGAGCCAGCGCCAGGACAGAACATCCAGCCGGAGTGGAGTCGTTGGCCGCGGTGGTTGTACCGACTCCCGGACTATCGGGTCGCACCGGTCCGACAGATCCATGACGCCCTGCGGTCCGGCCCGGATCTTCAGGATGAGGGATCAAACGCAGGGCCCGAACGACAAGGTTCTTAGGGGATGCGTTCTCTTCCGGAGTTGGTAGAGTCAAGCCCCGGGCTCGTGGCGGAATTGGCAGACGCAGCGGACTTAAAATCCGCGGCTCAAATTGAGCGTTGAGGGTTCGAGTCCCTCCGAGCCTATTGATCCTCAGGCATTGCAGCCTTGGGTCGATTCAAAAATGAAGAGCCCCGCCGCACACGCGACGGGGCCCGGATCGGGCTGGTGAGCCGAGTATCCAACCCGGTCCACCAGAAGTGGCGTTGGGGCGACCAATTCCCCGCCAGATTGTTTCGATTTTTTCAAAAGGGAGCCGGAGACTCAAATTTCAGCCATTCATCGGTGTTGGGTCGCCAAAACGCCAAGGCCTCGGCGTGCAAGCACAGCCGAGGGGCCGTGGACTCTGAGCCATAGAGCGTGTCGCCCAGAATGGGCGTACCCAATCCACCCTCGGCAGGGGGGGAAGCGAGGTGCACCCGAATTTGATGGGTACGGCCGGTCTCTGGTCGAAGTTCCAAACGCACCGTTTGGCCCTGGCGATCGAAAGGCGATTCGATGGGGCGGTCGTGGATGCGCCAAAGTGTGCGGGACGGCCGCCCCGAATCGTGGCAGATTTTTTGCCGAGGCCAGCGGCTGGGTTCCGGGTCCTTGATCAGTGGGGCTTCAACCGCTCCCTGAGTTTCAGCCGGTGCACGCTCCACGAGGGCGATGTAACGCTTGCCGACGAGGCGCTTTTGGAATTGTTTGGACAGGTTGGATTGAGTGGATGCATTCAGCGCGAAGACCATGAGCCCGCTGGTTTCTATGTCCAACCGATGGACACTCATCGGACCCTCAGCAGTGGGAATCAGATGCCGCAGGCGGAGTTCCGCGGAATCATGTGTGTTTTCCGGACGTCCTGGGGCTGAACGCATACCCCATGGCTTGTGAACAACAACAAAGTCATCCTCTTGGTGCAGGATCGTGAGCTCTTCGGAGGGAGAAAAGAGGCGTCCCATGGCTCTGAGCGTACACTTTGTTGGTGATTTTCGATCTTCTTGCTGTGTTGTCGCTTGTCTGTACCGAGCCTCCTTTGATGAAAGAGGTTAGCGCACCACCACCAGCGCTGATTGCCAACCCTCCGATCACTTTGGTGCAAAGAGCTGAAAATGGTCGCCTTCTTCGCTGGCCAGAGCCATCGCATATTGCGGTGCAGAAGCTCAACCTTGCACCAGAAGTACGGCAACGGGTTCAATATTTCATCTTGGACCGGGACAAAGAGTTTGACCTTTACGTTGATGAGAATTTGGACCGGCTGAAAGAGATGGTTTTGAAATCCAGTCAGGGCGGCGAAGTCTCATTGGGAGAGGCCATTGATGGCTGGGGCGTTGTGGCCAAGAGAAGTTCATTGGTCTATGAACTGAAAGACTTGATCACGCCTGAGCAAGCCAAAATTGCGTTGGACGCGGTGCGGTCGTATCGCACGCTGTTGGAAGAAGAAGTGGCCGCCGATGCTGGGGTGGAGCTCCCACCACGTGCCCTCAAAATACGGGCCACCATGGCGACACGATCTGTCCGCCTTCGGGAGTCACTCCTGCGGCGCCTGCCCAATATTCCTACTTTTGCGAAAGCACTTCAGAAGCTGGATCTCACCCAAGCCCAGCAGCAACGCATGATGCAGCAGTTGATGCCAGTGCTGACCGCCCAAGACGAGCGGAGTGCGAAGCGCGAGCGGGAAGCCGTTTTGGCGTGTGTCGCCCTGTTCAGCGAAGAACAGGTTTTTGAGGCCATCCGGATGAGCCCGATGCCCAAAGTTGAACCGGCGCCGTCAGCTCCATCCGATGCCGATACAAGGAATACGCCATGATTTCGCTTCTGCTTTTGTCGTTCTTGCCGACCTTTGTTGATGCTGAAGACCCAATCGCCACAGGGCAGGAACTGTTCAACCGGGTGGAACGGGACCTTGGGAAAGCACTGGGGAAGTTCGAATCTCACGAAGCGCTTCCAGAAAAGAGCCCTTGGTGGGATGTCATCGGGGTGAAAGAGACCAAGATCTCAAATGACGAAGCCATCGAAGATCTGCTCCGGGCCGTCACGATGGTCTTGGCTGGAGAAGGCGCTGGTGATCTGAGGGCAGAAGCCAAAGCCATTCAAAAAGCCATCCGTGATGCCAATTTCGATCAAGACGAAATGCGACGCAAACGAGACACCGCTCCGGCCCAAGAGTCGCTGGGCAAAGCGGAAGATCTGATTGTCACGAGCCGCGAAGAGTACGACGAAATGATTTCGGACAGTCAAGCGAAGCAAGAGGATCTTCGCTTGGCGCTGCTCGAAGTGGAGAAACAGTTCATTGAGGCCCTGTCTCGGACCGGTCTGAAGATCGAAGATCAAGCAGCGCGATCGCTCTTGGGGACACTGGCGGGAGAGCGGTTCAGCGACTTGGCCATCACCATTGCGAATGTGCGTCTGGTCACCGAGCAGTTGCACCGATTGGCCGACGAAAGTGGAGAAGCGCCCGAGTTGACGCGGAAGTACTACGGCCTCTACGTCTTGCTGGTCCGCCTCGTTGATGTCGCCCAGGACGATTATGTTCGTTGGGTCCGGGAGGTGGCGATCCCAAAGCTTGACACCATTTTGAAGGACGCCGAGTTCCAGCGCAAAGAGGCCTTGGCGGGCAAAGCTGCCGATCCTGACCGTGCGGAAGCTTTTCAACGGAACGTTGATCAGCTGGAACTCACCCAAACCGCAGCCGTGCGATACATCGAATACCTCAAGATCCAGGCTGAGGGTGTTGAGCGTGGCAATCTGGAAGTCGAGAAAGACCTTCGTTTGGCGGCCAACACGTGGCGTACGGTTGACCTCTCTTTGGAGACCGCGGATTTGATTCGCCGCGGCTCTGAAGCGTTCGGCGCGTTGATGACCCTTGAACTGCCCCCACTGCGGGGATTTGAAGGCACGGAACTCCGTGAACGGTTCCAAAGCCTCGAACGCCGGATGGCCGAACCGCTTCAGTAAGCGTGGATCAAGTCGGTGAATCGTTGGCGTTCACCGGAGTCACGGTGCCGTCCAGTTCAATGCGCCAGGCCAAGTCATCGTCGGTTCGGGGTTTGCCGTCAAAGCCAACCGAGGTCACGTAGGCCAGCGGTGCGTCCGATGATTCGGTCCAAGCTTCGCCAGACAGTTCGACGGTGAATGGTTGCCCAAACGCGTCCAGAGCATTGGCGACCGCTTCTTGGTTGAGCAGAGCCGCCGCCGCTTCGTTCGGTGCGGCACCTTCTTTGGGTGCCCAACCTTCAAACAATGCCTTCGCAATGGCTTCAACACCGGCCAAGCTGTCCCGTCGCCCACGTTCATCGCGATCGGCTTGCATTGGGTTGCGCTGGTCATAGGGCACTGTGATGGTGACCAAGCCGGTATTGATTTCTCGTGGAAACACATCGTTGTCCCGATCCGCATCTGCTAAGTCACGTGTGGGATCAAAGCGGATCTGTTGAATGGGGGCGGGGCTGGCAATGACCTTTGTCACGACAGGCTCATTGTTGGTCCAGATTTCCACTGGGAGGGGCAACAGTTCCGTGGTGCCATCGGCATAGGTCAACTGCAAGGGGACCGGCATCGGGATTCCGCCGACATTGCGGAGCGTAATTTCGTGGAAAATCCAATCCTGCGAAAAGATGGCGCGCTGTTTGTCTTCCATACGCTCCAGCATGCTGGCCCAAGCTCGTTCGTCTTCTGGGGTCACCATGAATCGATCTCGACCTTCATAGAAATCAACAATCATCGGATGTTGATCGACGCGCCGGGGGACATTCAATTCGTCGTTGCGACGCTGGGCCGCCGAATTCCCGCGTTCAGCGTCAAGCCGGCGTGCCTCGGCCATCTCATCTCCAACCGCATTGGCCAGCTCGAACCGCCGCACATTTTCAATCGCAATGTCAACGTGGTCGGTGGTCATGAACCAACCGCGCCAGAACCAATCCAAGTCGACACCAGAGGCATCTTCCAGACTGCGGAAGAGGTCAGCTGGCTCCGGTCGGCGGAACGCCCAGCGGTGGCAGTATTCTCGAAACGCAAAGTCGAAGAGCTCGCGACCGAGGACCGATTCACGCAGGACGTTCAGAGCGGCGCACGGTTTGGCGTAGGCATTGTTTCCAAACTGACGAATGGATTCGGAGTTCGTCATGATGGGAACTTGTTTTTCGCTGGTCATGAACGGCACGATGTTCTCTGGGTCGCCCCGCCGAGGTGGGTAGGTTCGTGACCATTCTGCTTCGGCAATGGATTGCACAAACGTGTTCAGCCCTTCGTCCATCCACGTCCACTGCCGTTCATCGGAGTTGATGATCATGGGGAACCAGTTGTGGCCCACTTCGTGAATCACCACGCCGATCAGCCGGTATTTGGTGCGCTCTGGATAAGTGTCGTCTTCCTCGGGACGTGGACCATTGAAGGTGATCATGGGGTATTCCATGCCGCCTACGGGACCGTTCACACTCAACGAGGTTGGGTACGGATAGGGGTAGTACCGTGAATACACCTCAATGGTGTGGGCAATGGCTTGGGTCGACCATCGGCTCCAGATCGGCTCTCCCTCTTCTGGGAAATAGCTTTGGCACATGACGGTGCGTGTGGTGCCGGGAACGATGACGCCCCAAGAATCCATCAAAAAGGCGGGGCTGCTGGCCCATGCCACGTCGCGAACGTTTTCGGCGAGGTACACCCAGGTTCGCTCCTCTTGTGCATCAGCAGATCGATTGGCCACTGCTTCTTCTTCGGTGACCACCATGATGGGCTCCGTTGATGTTCTGGAAGCTTCCAGCCGTTGTTGTTGCTCGCTGGTCAAAACCTCTTCAGGGTTTTGCAGTACCCCAGATGCCGCCACCACATGATTTTCGGGGACGGTGATGTGCAACTCGTAGTTGCCAAACTCCAACGTGAATTCGCCACGACCCACAAAATCTTTGTGCTGCCACCCGCGGGTATCGGTGTACGCGCACATTCGAGGGAACCACTGGGCCAGTTCGTACAAGCCAGTTCCATCGTCCAGAATTTCGTATCCACTGCGTGACCGGATGGCATCGGGTGTGATTCGGTGTGACCACTTCACTTCAAATTGGAACACTTCACCACTGTTCAGTGGCTCAGGAAGATCAATACGCATCATGGATCCCACGATGGTGAAGGGCAACTCTTGTCCCTGACCATCTTTGACGTGATGGATCGTCGTACCCCCGGGGTGGGCCAACGTTTCAGCAAAACTCTCAAGCCAGCCGATGGACTGGGGCTGGTCCAAGTCTGGACCCCGCCGGGAGAGATTCGCCCGCGAGTCTGGCGCGTGTCGATTTTGATCCAATTGCATCCAGAGGTACCGCAATGCATCTGGACTTTCATTGTGGTACGTGATTTCTTCGGTGCCATCCACACCGTGTACTTCCGGATCAAGCCTGACGTGAATGACGTGATCGGCTCGGTTTTGCCAGTACAGATGTCCAGGGGCTCCACTCGCGGTTCGGTAGGTGTTGGCAGTTGGCAGGTCGTATTCCAGCTGTCGGAACAGGTCAGGCTCACCAAACTTTTCTGGTCGCAGATAGGGCCCGTCGGGCATGGGCGGCAGTGATCCGAAATCGTGTTGATCGTGGAGGGCGAGGATGGTGAGCAAGAAGGTTGCGATCATGGTGTACAGATTAGGAATGAAACGGCCCGCGGCCCGGAAATCCGGGCCGCGGCTGAGGAGGAACATGCTTTTTGGGGTTTAGGAACCGGAGAGGATCATCAGAAGATCTCGAAAGTCCACTTTGGCATCGCGGTTCTTGTCGGCCTTCAACCGACGGTCTCCGGTGTGTGAGGACTGGCCGTATTCACTGAGCCATTCCAGGAGACTCTGGAAGCTGTAGCCTCCGGAACCAGGGTTGCCGTTCGAGAAGTCGTTGCCTTTCTTGGGGGGAGAATTCCCGTTGGAGAAATCGTTTCCCTTCCTGGCGGTTGAGTTCCCGTTTGAGAAATCACGACCTTTGACTTCGTCACCGGGGTTGCCCACCACGATGCCGATGGAGTTCGAGAATTCGTTGCCCTTGAGGACACCTTGGTGACCTCCGGAGTACTGGTTGCCACGATCGGCGAAGGCCAGGGATGAGCAGGTCAGAGCGATGAGGAGTTGCGTTTTCATGGGTAAATTCCTTATGGGTTTGGGTTGTTTTGGGCGTCGATCGCCCCTTCACCAAACGTGGCGAGAGGAATCCCACGGGTCCGCCAAAGAAGTCAAAAAAAATCGGTACCCTTCTCTTTATGGCACGATTCATTCTCGAAGGCTCCACCGACCCATTCCTCCGCGTTGACCTCACCCAGGGGGACATGATTCATGCCGAGTCCGGCGCTATGGCGAGCATGAGCTCGACGCTGGAACTGAAAGGCAAGGCTCGCGGGGGGATGCTGAGCGGATTGATGCGGAAAGCACTCTCTGGCGAGTCTTTCTTTATGCAGGAAATTTCCGCCGAGCAGGGGCCCGGTACCGTCCGACTGGCCCCGTCGGTCCCGGGCGAAGTTCGGGTGATCGACATGGCCAATGAATGTTGGCTCGTGGGTGACGGCGGCTTCTTGGCCTGCGACGACGAAATTACGTTGCAGACTTCGCGGCAAAAATTAAGTGGCGCTTTGTTGGGCGGCACTGGTGGCTTGTTTATTCTGAAAGCCACGGGCACTGGGTCATTGGCAGTTTCTGCGTTTGGCGCCATCACTGAAGTGGAGCTGAACGGCCAAGACGAATTGATCGTGGACAACGGACACGTGGTGGCCTGGCAAGACACCTTGAGCTACACCCCTTCCCTTTCGACCAAAAATTCTGGCGGAATGTTGTCCAAGATTGGCGGATCGATGAAGAGTGGTGAAGGGGTGGTGATGCGGTTCAGCGGTCAGGGACGCGTATTGGTGTCTTCCCGAAGCCGCCCAAGCTTTGTTTCCTGGCTGGTTCCGCAGCTTCCCAGCAAATAAGGGATGTTCCCGAATTGAACTGACGTACATTAAGAACCATGTCAGTTCTGCTTTCGTTGCTCCTTGTTACCGATCCATTTCCAAACTGGGAATCGGCCCCGGTCCACTCGGTCGCGCTTACCGACGAGGGTGAGGTGCTTGTCTGTAACGTGGCCCAAGCGACGCTCGAGATTTTCTCAGCCACCACCCCACCGGTGTGGCTTGATGCGGTCTCGGTCGGACTCGACCCTGTTTCCGTTCGAGTGCGACCAGACAGTCGCGAAGCTTGGGTGGTGAACCATGTGTCCGATTCAGTGTCGGTGATCGATCTGGATCGTCGGGTGACCACGGCGGTGTTGCCAGTGCTCGACGAGCCTGGCGATGTTGTCTTTGCGGGGAGCCCAGAACGAGCCTACGTCTCGTGCGCGACCGATGAATGTTTGTTGGTGTTTGACCCCAACAACCTCGATGCCGCTCCGGGTCGGATTGATCTTCTGGGGGAAGAACCCAAAGCGTTGGCGGTGGACCCCAGCGGACAATTTGTGTACGCGGCATTCTTGTGCTCCGGCAACCGCACCACGGTGCTCGCGGGCGGGGGAGATTTCAACGGCAGTACACCTCCGAATGTGGTGTCCGATCCTGCAACCCCGTATGGGGGACAAAACCCTCCACCCAATGCGGGCAATGGGTTCATGCCTTCTCGGCCCGCAGGTCAACCGACGCCTCCCCGAGTGGGGTTGATTGTCCGGGGGCTCTCCGACGGGCGCTGGGTTGATGACAACGGGACCGACTGGGCCGACTTTGTGAGTGGCCCTCAGGCTTGGCGAAGCGGTCGGCCCACCGGTTGGGATGTTCTGGACCACGATCTCGCGGTGGTCGACACCTTCAACAACAATCAGGTTTCCTATGTCGGGGGCGCGCTGTCGGTGGTCACCGGAGTGGCGGTGCATCCGAACAGCGGAGACCCCGTGGCCATTGGCATTGAATCTTTCAACGAAATCCGGTTTGAGCCGGTGCTTGAAGGCGTCTTTGCTGAGGTTCGTTGGGCCCGATGGGGATCGGAAGACACGATTGTGAATTTGAACCCCCATACCGAGGGTGTACACACCCTTCCCCCGGCGGAGCGGGCCAAGTCGGTTGGGGACCCTCGCGCGATTGCCTTCTCATCAACCGGTGAAGAGGCCTGGATTGCATCCAAAGGGTCCAACAACGTTTTGGTGGTGGACGCGTTGGGACAAAGAATTGGTGATCCCATTCCGGTTGGCTTTGGGTCAACCGGACTGGCGTTGAACGAAGACGTGGTCTTCGTCCACAACCATTTTGAAGGCACGTTGGCCGTGGTGGACCGAACCGAGCGCGAGGTGGCAGCTGTCGTCTCACTGTTTGACCCAGTTCCTGATGAAGTTCAGCAAGGTCGTGCGCACATGTACGACACCCATTTGCACTCGGCTCGGGGTGAGGTCTCGTGTGCGACCTGTCACGTTGATTCCCGTATGGATCGTTTGGCGTGGGATCTTGGCAACCCAGGCGGCTTCATGCAGACCATCGACGTGAACTGCAACATGGGCGTGGATCAGTTTGGGCCGGACTGCCCAGATTTCCATCCCATGAAGGGACCGATGACCACCCAGACCATGCAGGATTTGATCGGCAAAGAACCGTTGCACTGGCGTGGTGATCGTTTGTCCATCGAAGCTTTCGATGGTGCCTTCCATGAGCTGCTTGGTGGCGACGAGCCGTTGAACCCCATCGATATGGGCGAAATGCGAACTTTCCTGGCCACTGTGCGATTCCCGCCCAATCCCTATCGAAACGTCGACAACACCTTGCCCACAGATTTGGAAATCCCCTTCCCGGGCACCGGTCGGTACGCACCAGCGGGCTCGGCGATGCCCAATGGCAACGCGCTGCGTGGTCTTGAAATCTACACCTCAGAAATCACCGATGACCCGTTCAGTTGCGTGACTTGCCACGCCCTGCCTACCGGCATGGGCCCGGACCGAGTGCTTCGGATTTCCCCTCCTGGAGTTGATCCAATTCCGCTGGGGCCCAACCAAGAACGCCACCATGCGGTTGTCAGTGTGGACGGCTCCACCCAAAGACACTTCAAGGTTCCACAGTTGCGGAACATGTACAAGAAGACGGGTTTTGATTTGGAGGCCTTGGAGAACACCTCTGGATTCGGCTACCTCCACGATGGCTCCGTGGACACTCTGGTGCGGTTCTTTGCCGAGCCCCTGTTTGATCTGGGAACCGCACAAAGGCTCTCCGATGTGTTGGCCATGATGTTCGCCTTTTCGGGATCCGATTTCCCTGGGTGGGACGCCGACAACCCGTTTGACAATGTTGTCGATCCGGGCCTCGACACCCATGCTGGCGTGGGTCGCCAAGTAGCGTGGTCGGGTGTCGCCTCAGCGGAGGCACTGGACACGTTGAGTGCCATGTCATTGGCAGCAGCAAGTTCAGACCGCGTGGAATTGATGGCCACGATCGAAATCGATGGCCGAGCCCGGGGCGGGGTGCTTTCGGGTGAAACCATTTTGCTCGATGGCGCGGGGCAAACCATGTCCATTTCTGAGCTGTTGAATCGACCAGAAGGCACCACGGCAGTGGTCACCATGGCCCCGGCCGGGCACGCCGTTCGATTGGTGATGGACCGTGATGGTGATGGTGTCCTCAACCACGACGAATGGCTGGCCGGCAGCGATCCTCGTGATCCGTCCAGTGTGCCGGTGCCATGTCCCACCGACTTGAATGGTGACGGTGATGTTGGCTTCAGCGATGTCGTCCAAGTGCTGTCGAGTTGGGGCGCCTGCGCTGCATGTCCCGAAGATCTGACGGGGGAAGGGACGGTCGACTTTGCCGATCTTCTTGAAGTCCTGTCCAGCTTCGGACCTTGCTGACACATTTTGTCAGAGACAACTTCTTTTTTGAAGAACAGGTTCGACGCTTGAAGCGAGTGGTCGTATAACGATCAACTATGCCGAGTCGTTTACTCTCCATTGAAGAACATCCAATCCTGAAGGGATTGGCCGAACACTTGGTGGGCGGAGCAGAAGTTGTCCAAAGAGAAGTGAATCTGGAATCGACGCTGGTTGTATTGCCCACGAAGCGAGCGCGGCGTCTTTTTGAGCACTTCTTACTTGATGCTGCCGAGCAGCAAGAAGTCTTGGTGGTGCCACCAGAGATCAGTACCCCAGGTCGGATGATTGATCAATTCATCCCACCGACGGGACAACCAGCATCGTTGGTAGCGCTTGAGTTGATCGATCGACAGGTCTGGTTGGATCTGGATTCGTCTCAAAGGCAGATTGTGGAAGGTGGCAACGCCACAGAGACTGGTCGAGAGGCTTTGATCAGGCGTATTGCTCAATTGCATGTGGACGCTTGCGAGGCCATGGTGGATTTTTCGTCAATCATGGAAATGGTTCCTGAAGGGGTTGCGGGCGGAGAAGAGCGTCGGCGTTGGGAAGTGCTCTTGTGTTGGCAAAAAGCACGAACTGAGAAGTTGGAAGAACTTGGCTTGCAGTGCCCTTACGCCCAACGGGTGCAATCCATTGGTAACGGTGAGATTGCGCCTGGGTTGTACACCCGATTGGTATTGGTTGATGGTGAACCAACACCGGTACGAATCGCCCTTCTCGACAGACTGGACAGTCTTGGGCTAACCATCGAGCGTGTTGTCCCCGCTGGAGAACTCCCAGCAGCAATTGATCCCATTCGT
>CAXBRK010000007.1:0-38179 GCA_963978155.1 uncultured Phycisphaera sp.
CGCGAGTTGACAAGCTTGGACATCCGTAAAGGGTATCCCGATCTGAAGTGCAGGTCGAGAACCAGGGCAAAACCGAGCATTCCGAGTGTTTCATGTTCAGTGAGCCCGACCGAGACGAAAAGATGTTGCGTCAATCGTGAACAAAGAGGGGTAGGCTGAGTTCGATGTCCAATCTCTCCCGACGCGATGCCCTCAAACTCTCACTGCTCACTGGCGCCATGCCCTTTGTGCGCCATGGAGATCTGCCCCGACTCCGGACCGACCGGTTGCGCTTGGGCATCATCGGGGTCGGCAACCGAGGTGCGGCCAACCTTACTGCCGTGGGGCATGAACACGTGGTCGCCCTGTGTGATGTGGATGACCGTTACTTGAAGAGCGCGGCCAATCAATACCAAGACGCCGCAACGTTCCGGGATTACGGCGAGATGTTGGATGCAGATCTCGATCTCGATGCCGTCGTGGTTTCGACGCCGGACCACACCCACGCCCCCGCTTCGATGGCCGCCATGCAACGGGGGCTGCACTGCTACTGCGAAAAGCCGCTCACCCACAGCGTGGAAGAAGCCAAGGCCATGGCATCATTGGGCCAAGATCTGGTGACCCAGATGGGGACGCAAATCCACGCCGGAGACAACTACCGGCGGGTCGTGGAATTGATGCGAAGCAAGCCCATCGGCAACGTCACGGAAGTGCATGTCTGGTGCGGGAAAGATTGGTCCGGCGGACGAAACAGTGCACCAGAACCGTCGGCTCCCGAATACCTCGACTGGAAGTTGTGGCTTGGGGACCGTGCCGAGCGACCGTACCAGGACGGCTTGCACCCAGGAAGCTGGCGACGCTTCTGGGAGTTTGGCGGCGGCACCTTGGCCGACATGGGCTGCCACTACATGGACTTGCCTTTTTGGGCCCTCGAACTTGGCACGCCCAAGGTTGTCACGGCCGACGCGCCCAAGCCCGCACATCCCGTCGGCACGCCCAAAGATCTCCACTGCGCTTGGACGTTCGACCACCAAGGGCACGAGTTGGTCTTCCATTGGTACGACGGTTCCCGACGCCCAGACTGCTTGTCCAAGCTGACCTACGACAAGGGTCAGCCCGTCAACTGGAATTCAGGCGTCCTGTTCGTGGGCGAGGACGGCATGGTTCTTGCCGACTACGGACGCCATTATCTGCTGCCCGAACAAAAGTTCGTGGGCTTCACACCGCCGCCAGCAAGCATCCCCAGTTCCATTGGTCACCACCGTGAATGGCTCGAAGCGATCCGCACCGGTGGTCCCACCACGTGCCATTTTGCCTACAGCGGCAACTTGACCCAGACGGTGCTCTTGGGCAATCAGGCGTACCGCGCGGGCGGATCACTGAAGCTCTGACGGAGCCTGCCCCAAACCACGCGCTCGCCACCACAGCCAGAGGCCTTGGGCCAAGTAGCCCACACTGGTGGCCGTTCCGGCAACCACCAAGCCGCCGAACTTGCCCGACCACACACCCAAGGCCAGCAACGAACAGTCCACCACCAAAAAGCACACCACACTTTCGGTGATGGCTCTGGTTTTGTGGAAGTGAACCAAGAAGCCCTGCCAATACGAATGCATGCAATTCAAAATGGCAATTGGGGCCACAAACCACGCGGCGTAGCGGGCCAACTCCGCCAACCGCGGCTCGAGACCAAGAATTTCTTCGAAGTACCACGCCCCCAGTGGTGTGGCAAAGCCAAGCGAAATCAGTGACGCCGTTCCTCCCACGGCAAGTCCCATTCCAAACAACGTGCGCCGTGCGTCGTGAGCGCCAGCGTGTTTGACCACCACCTCATTGAACGCGTGTCCCACACTGCGCAGCAAAAAGGTCGATCCCATCAAAGGACCCCACACCGCCAAGGTGTCGACGGGATTGGGCATTTGGGCCATTGCCGTGGAACCAATGGGACGACCAATGAACCCAATCAATGGGGTGATGGCCAGAGGCCAATAGAAGACCGCGATGCTCTTCCAACCTGGAGGTGGAGAAGCATGTTCTGCCAATGGGCCTCGCAGCACCTTTCGCATGAAGCAGCGGGCGGCGATGGCTTCGCAGAACACCGCAAACGACAACGCGCCCCCGGCCAGGGCGGCCCCATCAAGCCAACGGGTCCAAAGTCCCACCGCCAAGAACAAACACAGCGTCAACAAACGAACGCCGGTGCCTTTGGTGACGGAACTGGCGTGTCCAAACCGAATCAAAACGCCCTGGTGGAACCGGCGGTCCGCAATGGCCCACGTCCACGGCGTCATCCACTGCAGCGAGCGGCGGGCAGGCTCCAACGTCTCCGCCGGCGCCCCCATCAGGTCCCCCACGATGACATCAAAGAGTGGTGTGAAGGCCACCGCAACGTGCACCACCGTGCAGGCCGCCGCCAAAGCATGGCTGAAGAACAACAACCGGCGGTACGCCGCGCGATCGGTGCACAACTTCGTGCTGGCCGCAAGCAACATGATGATCGGCGTCTCGATCAGAATGGCCAACGGGAACGAAAGCCCACCGTGCCCCGCGAGCTGCGCGGTGGAATCGGGAAGCTTGGTCACGGCACCCACCACGAATGGATCTTCGACCGCCATCAGCAACCAGCTGAGGGCGAGGGGAATCCAATCACGAAGAACATCGGCGGCCCGCAGCGGGCGTGCGGGCTGCATTCATGGATTCTAGGTCAGTGCGAGGCCGCGGCACCCGCTCCTTTGGGAACCCGGATGGCCCGCACCATGTCTTGCGTGCTGGCACTCGGCGCGGGGAAGCACGCGCCAACTGCCACACTCACAACAAAGTTCAGCAGCATGCCCACCGATCCGATGCCTTTGGGGCCAATCCCGAACCACCAGTGTTCCGCGGTATCGAGTTCGGGATGCAAGAAGCGGAACCAGACAATCGCGCTGGCCGTAAAGAGAAGGCCCGTGACCATTCCCGCCGCCGCGCCTTGCTTGTTCATGCGGGTGCTGAAGATGCCCAACACGATCACGGGGAAGAACGTGCTCGCGGCCAAGCCAAAGGCGAATGCGACCACCTCCGCGACAAATCCTGGAGGATCGATCCCCAACCAACCCGCCACGACCACCGCACCCACAATGGCAATTCGCGCGGCCCGCAACTCTCCCTTTTCAGAGATGTTGGGAAGCAGCCCGCGCTTGAGCAGGTCGTGAGAAATACTGGTCGACACCACCAGCAGCAAACCCGCCGCGGTGGAGAGGGCCGCCGCCAAACCACCGGCGGCAACCAGCGCCACCACCCAATCGGGAAGGCCAGAAATTTCAGGGTTGGCCAAGACCATGATGTCACGGTCCACATACAGCTCGTTCTTGGCGTCGGTGGGTTCATTGACCAACACCCGTTCGCCATGGTCGCCCCGCGCTTCGTCAGGAGCAAAAGAAGGCTTGCCCACGAACGCCGCCCCGGGCGCGTAGTCCACGGCGCCATCACCATCCTTGTCGACCCAAGCGATCAACCCGATGTCTTCCCAAGAACGCACCCACTCGGGCAATGGCTTGATGGACGGGTCGTCATTGGTTTCGGCCGAGACCGACCACGACGCGTCACGCACAGATTCCATCAAGTTGTAGCGGGCAAAAACCGCAATGGCGGGAGCGGTGGTGTACAGCAACGCAATAAAGAGCAGCGCCCACAGCGCGCTGGTCCGCGCATCGCGAACTTTTGGCACCGTAAAAAACCGAACGATCACATGGGGCAAGCCCGCCGTACCCACCATCAACGCCAAAGTGATGGCGAAGAGATTGAGAACATTCCCCCCGCCCTGCTCGGTGTAGGGCGTGAATCCCAACTCACGATCCAGTCCTTCCAATTTGGCCAGCACGCTGGCTTCTTCACCGCCCCATCCGAAGCCGAGTTGTGGAATGGGAAGTCCCGAAAAGCGCAGCGAGAGGAAGATTGCGGGAACCATGAAGGCAAAAATCAGCACGCAATACTGCGCCACTTGGGTGTAGGTAATGCCTTTCATACCGCCAAGGACGGCGTAGAACAGCACGATGGCCATCCCCACCAACACACCGGTCTCAACCGGCACTTCCAAGAATCGTCCGAAGACCACCCCAACGCCCCGCATTTGACCCGCGACATATGTGAATGAGACAAAGAGCGCGCACACGACCGCCAAAAATCGAACCGTGTTGCTCTCGTACCGATCCCCCACAAAATCAGGAACCGTGAACTTGCCAAACTTCCGCAAAAACGGCGCCAGCAACACCGCGAGCAACACATAGCCCCCGGTCCATCCCATCAGATACACCGAGCCACCGTATCCCGCAAAAGCAATGATTCCGGCCATGGAAATGAAAGAGGCCGCGCTCATCCAATCGGCCGCGGTCGCCATGCCGTTGGCCAAAGGGGAGACCCCTTTCCCCGCCACATAAAATTCACGAGTACTGGAGGCACGAGTCCACCACGCGATGGCGGTGTACAAACCAAAAGTCAGTACGACAAAGATGGCGGTCCACACCTGCACGGTCATTGGTCGTCCTCCTCCACCCCGGCGTCACGGTCGAGCACTCGCATCTTCCTGGCGTACCCCCCAATGATGAGAACGAAAACCAAGATGGAACCCTGTTGGGCCATCCAGAATCCCAGCGGGAAGCCGGTCCCCGGAATGGTGATCGCATCCAACTGCTCTTTGAACAGCACGCCGGCCCCCAAACCGGCCACGAACCACACCCCCAGAAGAACTCCCGTCAGGCGAAGAACTCGCCGCCAATAGCGTGCATGCTGCTGCTCCATGGGTTCTAGGATCGGTTCAGACCGATGTCCTCGTCCACTCCCATCCCAACGGACCTCTTGGTGCCCACCGCCAAAGGGCTCTATTGCGAACGAGGTGGTTTTTTCATCGATCCCCGCCGTCCGGTCGAACGGGCGATCACCACCCACGCCCACACCGACCATGCCCCACCCGGATGCGATCAGTACGTGTGCACGAAGCGGACCGCCGATCTGATTCGATCCCGATACGGACCAGACCAAAACTGCCTCACGCTCGAGTGGGGCACGCCGCATCAGTTCGGCGAGGTGATGGTCAGTTTGCATCCCGCCGGACACATCATGGGCTCCGCGCAGATTCGCATCGAGGCGCTCGATGGTGGGCCGGTCTGGGTGGTCACCGGCGACTGCAAAGACGATGACGACCCCACCACCGAACCGTTTGAATCGGTGCCGTGTGACGTCCTCATCATTGAAAGCACGTTCGGGCTCCCGATCTACCATTGGCCCGAACCCGAGTCCGTTCTGTCTCAGATCAACGATTGGTGGGCCACCAACGCCGCCCAAGAGCGCACCAGTGTGGTCATGACCTATGCGGTGGGAAAAGCGCAGCGCCTGTTGGCCGGGCTTGATCCGAACATTGGACCAATCGGTATTCATGGTGCGTTGGTTGGACCCACCGAGGTGTACCGCGCTGCAGGTATCAAACTGCCTGAGACCATCCGCGCGGGCCGAGAAACCGCCACCGAACTGCAAGGCCAAGGCATCATCGTGTGTCCACCCTCCGCCGCCGGAACCCCTTGGATTCGAAGGTTTTCGGGGAAAGATGGCATGGAAACAGCATTTGCTTCGGGATGGATGGCGGTCCGAGGTCGCCAACGTTGGCGCGGGGTGGACCGCGGATTCATTTTGAGCGACCACGCCGATTGGGACGGACTGCTCAACATCGTCCGCAACAGCAACGCCAAGCGGGTGGGGGTCACCCACGGATCAACCGAAGCTTTTTCTCGATATCTCCGAGAGTTTGAAGGACTCGAAAGCTTTGTCCTCGGCGACCAACGAGCCACCAGCGACGGAGACGACGGATGAAGCGCTTTGTCCAGCTCGCTTTGGAATTGGAACAAACGGTGCGCACCAGTCGAAAGGTGAACGCGCTGTCTTCTTATTTCCAAGAAGTCGACGCCCACGACGGTGCGTGGGCGGTTCGATTGCTCACCGGGCAGCGGCCCAAAAAACTCGGGGCCAGTCAAAATCTTCGCAAGCTGGTCCACGAACACATTGGTCTGCCGGACTGGCTGATGGAAGCCTGTCGTTCCGCAGTGGGGGACAGCTCCGAAACGTGGGCATTGCTCTTTCCAAACCAATCCAAGACCTGCGAACTTTCGTTGGCCCAAACGATCCAACAGTACGTCCTGCCCCTGGGTCATCTTGATGGATCAGGGCAACGCACCTGCATCTTGGAAGCATTGGATCAACTGTCCGCTCCCGAGAAGCAGGTGTATTTCAAGATCATTCGTGGTGGGTTTCGGATGGGGGTCAAGAAGGCACTGGTGATCAAAGGGCTCGCGGCAGCATCGGGTCTTGAGGAAGCGGTCCTCGCTCACCGATTGATGGGCGGACTCGACGCCACGCCCGAAGCGTTCCAACAACTGATCCATCCCGAATCAGACCAAGAACACGCCCTCCGGGCCTACCCCTTCTTTTTGGCCCCCCCGCTTGAGGGCGAAGCGGATCAGTTGGGTGATCGAAAAGATTGGGCTGCCGAATGGAAATGGGACGGCATTCGCATGCAACTTGTGCGGCGCGACGGCGTCGAATTGTGGACCCGGGGCGAAGAACCCATCTCAGGACAATTCCCCGAACTGGTGCGCGCGGCCCGAGCGCTCCCCGAAGGCACCGTGCTCGACGGGGAATTGTTGCTCTGGTCGGAAGGCCAACCCAAACCCTTTGCTGCATTGCAAACCCGTCTGCATCGTTCCCCCTCGCCCCAAACTCAGTTTGATCTCTTTGACACCACGATTCCCATCATGATGGTCTACGACCTGTTGGAATCGGATGGCATCGATCGTCGGGACGAGTGTTGGGAACAACGAAGATCCCGTCTTGAGCAAGTGCTCCAAAGCATCACCTCTGATCATTTTCATCTCTCTGAGGTTCTGGATGGATCTTGGGATGCGCTGGGAGAACAACGGGATGGGGCACGATCCAGACAAACCGAGGGTCTCATGCTGAAGCACCGCCAGTCCAGCTACGGACGCGGGCGGTCTTCCGGTCGACACGGATGGTTCAAATGGAAGCTGGATCCTTACGCGGTCGATTGCGTGTTGATCGGCGCTCAAACGGGTTCGGGGCGCCGGGCCGATTTGTACACCGACTACACGTTCGCGGTGTGGCAAGACGATTCGCCTACCGCAGAGTTGGTGACCTTTGCCAAGGCCTATTCCGGCCTCACGCAAAAAGAAATCGAGCGGCTGGACCGTTGGATCCGCGCCAACACCCTCTCCCAGCGTGGTCCCTTCCGGCAGGTGAAACCCATGCTGGTCTTTGAACTTGGATTTGAAGGGTTGCGACGCTCACCCCGACACAAATCAGGCATCGCCGTGCGTTTCCCAAGAATCTTGCGCTGGCGCGAAGACAAGCCGGCCCACGAAGCCGACCGGGTGACCGCGCTGGAAGTGTTGTTGGAGCCAGAATCTTCGTGCTGAAGCCTGCCACAACTTGGTTTGCCCAGAGAGGCTGGGACGTTGCTCCGTTCCAACGCGCGGCGTGGGAAGCATTCTTGGCGGGCAAAGATGGATTGATTCACTCACCAACCGGCAGCGGGAAAACGTTGGCCGCCATCGTGGGTCCGTTGCTGGAGAGATTGGCCGAACCAGAATCATCAGAAGACACAGATCCCATTCGAGTGATCTGGATCACACCTTTGCGGGCGTTGGCATCGGATACCGCCGCCGCACTCCGGGAAGCGGTCGAGGCGTTGGGCGTGCCCTTTTCGGTAGCGCTGCGAACTGGAGACACGAGCTCGGCAGAGAAAACAAAGCAGCGCAAGAAACTGCCCTCCATTTTGGTCACGACTCCGGAGTCCCTGACGTTGTTGCTGACCCACCAAGAAGTGCTGGAGCAATTCAAAGGCCTTCGCGCTGTGGTGTGTGATGAATGGCATGAGTTGCTTGCGAGCAAACGTGGCGTCCAAACCGACCTCGCGCTCAGCCGCTTGAGAAATCTTGCTCCGAAACTTCGCGTGTGGGGGGTTTCTGCCACGCTGGGCAATGTTCAGGAAGCCGCGCAGGCTTTGGTGGGACCCCACCGTCCGCCACCGGAGTTGGTGCGTGGTACGGCGGAGAAAACCATCGAAGTGGAATGTCTTCTGCCCGAAAAAGTGGAACGCCTCGCCTGGTCGGGGCACATCGGGGTGCGGCTGGTCCCTCTGGTGTTGGAGCGGATCCGCCAAGCCACCAGCACCATCATCTTCACCAACACCAGGGCCCAGGCCGAGATTTGGTACCGCGCGTTGGTTCTGGCAGCGCCTGACTTGCTTACTGAAATTGCCCTGCACCACGGCTCGCTGGAACGGGAGCTGCGAGATCGTGTCGAATCGATGTTGAAAGGTGAAGACGGCGGACTCAGGTGCGTGGTCAGCACCTCCAGCTTGGACCTTGGGGTGGACTTCTCACCGGTGGATCAAGTCATCCAAATTGGTTCCCCCAAAGGGGTCGCGCGGTTGTTGCAGCGGGCCGGGCGATCTGGGCACCAACCTGGAGCGGTGTCACGCATTCTTGGAGTGCCAACCCACGCCATGGAGATTTTGGAGTTTGCCGCCGCCCGAGCAGCCATCGAACGCGGCGAACTGGAATCACGGACGCCGCTCGACAAACCGCTTGATGTTCTGGTGCAACATCTCGTGACCGCAGCCATGGCCGACGGGTTTCGGGAAGAAGAACTCAAAGCAGAGGTCCGAGGGAGCTGGTCCTACCGCAACCTCACCGATGATGAATGGCAATGGGCGATGCAATTTGTCCGGCATGGGGGTGACGCCCTGTCGGTCTATCCAGAATTTTCCCGAATTGCCTCCAAGGATGAACGGTACGAAGTCACATCCAAACTCATTGCCCGCCGCCATCGCATGAACATCGGCACGATCACCGCCGACGATGCCGTGGCGGTCGCCTATCGAACCGGAAAGCGACTGGGGTTTATCGAAGAGACCTTTATCAGTCGCCTTCGTCCAGGAGACCGCTTTGTCTTCGCGGGCAAAATGCTCCGGTTCAAACGGGTTCGAGAAATGACGGCCATCGTTGAGAAGGCCTCGGGAACCCGGGGCGTGGTGCCGCGCTGGAACGGTGGGCGCATGCCACTGTCCACACAACTTGCGCGAAGTGTGCAAGAGGAACTCAGTGCGTGCGCGAGCGGAGATTGGTCCACCCAAGAGCGACGCAGTTTGCAGCCGCTGTTGGAACTGCAAGCAGAACGCAGTCAAATTCCCACCCCCACGTGCCTGCTTCTGGAGCATCTGGTTCGAGACCGAAGGCATTATGTCTTCCTCTTCCCTTACGCCGGCCGACTCGCGCATGAAGGCTTGGGCGCAGTACTCTCGCTTCGGCTGGCTCGGCAATCGCCAAGGTCGGTGCAAGCGGTGGTGAACGATGACGGCATCAAACTGTCCTGCGATGAACCCCTCGAACTGGACGAATCCACTTGGCGGCAGTTGCTGACCCCCGAAGGTCTGCTTCCCGATTTGCTTGAATCCATGAACGCAGCGGAGTTCTCTCGCCGCCGATTTCGGGATATTGCCCGCGTGGCCGGACTGACCCAACAAGGCATGCCGGGTGCCAAACAGAAATCACGCCACCTGCAAGCCTCCAGCGACATGTTCTACGACGTCTTCCACGAGTTTGATCCCGGGAATCTTCTGCTGGAGCAAGCGCAGCGGGAAGTGCTGAATGAACAATTGGAATTTGAACGCATTCAGTTGGCGCTTGAACGCATTCAAGGACAAACCATGGCCATCGTTGCCTTAGAGAAATTGTCACCGTTGTCTTTCCCGCTGTTTGCGGAGAGCCTTCGGGCCACCACCGTGAGCACGCAGACTTGGGAGCAGCGGGTCCGGCGATTGTCGGAGATGATGGAACAGGAATGACCGTCCGTATTGAACTTGGTGGTGTCGTGCTTGAGCTGCTTCCGGGAAGGGTTGCTTATCGACCGGACACCGCGACGCTGTTTGTGGCCGACATGCACCTGGGGAAATCAGGAACCTTCCGCGCCCATGGCGTGCCTGTCCCGGAGTCCAGCACTTCGGATCTCCAGCGGCTTGCCTCACTCACCCAAACAATCGATGTCCAGACTGTCGTGGTGTTGGGCGATTTGTTGCACGACCGAAACACACTTCGGGGCGAGCTCGGTACCCAGATTCGGAAAGGGATCAGCGACTTTCCTGTGCCCATCCATTTGGTTCCCGGGAACCATGACCTGCACACCAAAGACCTCGACAGCCTGGAACTGACCATCGCGACCGAAGATGGAGAGGTGGATGGATTACGACTGCGTCACGAACCCGACCCCAAGTCGACATCACCCATGCTGTCTGGGCACGTCCACCCCGTTGCAATTCTGGGAACCCGAGGTGGTCCGCATCTCCGAACGCGCTGCTTCCACGTCAAACATCAAACCATGACGTTGCCCGCCTTCGGATCGTTTACGGGCGGTTTTGAGATCAATTGGAACGATGGTGCACTCTTCGCGGCCGGTGAACAAGAGGTGATCCCCCTCAACCCTCCTGCCAAAGAAATGAGCCTCGGCACGCCCCAAGATCCTCGCTAGGATCAATCTCGATGCTTCTGCTGGCCGCCTTGCTGTGCACCTTGGAAGACCGGGTCCATTTCGGCTTGGAAGTTCGTCCCATTTTGGCCCGGCGCTGCTTCGCCTGCCACGGACCCGACACCGACGGACGTCAAGCCGGACTTGCCTTGCACACGTCCCATGATGCCGCTGAAGTCATCACTCCAGGGCAACCCGACGCCTCTGAATTGTTTCGCCGCCTGATCACGACCAATCCCCATGAACGCATGCCGGAGGAAGGCCCACCCCTTCCCGATGATGAAATTGAAGTCTTGCGGCGCTGGATCGAACAAGGCGCGCACTACGGCAAACATTGGTCATGGGAACCGATCGCCAATCCCCCGCTTCCCGAACATCCAGGTGACCCGGTTGATGGATTTCTCCAGCGCGGTCTCGATGCACGACAACTGCAGGCTGCACCACGGGCCAGTCGGTCGACGTTGGCCCGGCGTGTCGCTTTTGACCTGACGGGATTACCTCCTACTCCCGCGCAACTCGAAACCTTCCTCACCGCACCCGACGAAGAGATGGGCTGGTCCAAGTTGGTCGACGAGCTGCTGGATTCACCGCGTTACGCCGAACGCTGGGCCCGGCATTGGTTGGACCTTGTGCGCTACGCCGAAACCCACGGCCACGAGTTTGACTACGGCATTCCCTACGCTTGGCGGTATCGAGATTCGGTAATCAAAGCGTTCGAAGAGAACGTCCCTTGGGACCGCATGATCGCCGAGCACCTCGCCGGGGACCTGTTGCCCAATCCTCGTATTGATGCATCGGGCTTCAACCAATCCGAATTGGCCACCGGATTCTGGTGGTTCACACAAGAAAAGCATGGACCAACCGATGTTCGGGCGGAGGAATCCGATCGGGTGTCCAACCAAATTGATGTGATGTCCAAAGCATTCTTGGGAGTGACCGCGGCGTGTGCTCGATGCCACGACCACAAGTTTGATGCCATTTCAGCTGAGGACTACGCCGCCCTTTCCGGACTGCTCCGATCAAGTCGAAGGGCGGTTGGGTTCTTGGATCCAAACCAGACCATCTCGGAAGTGGCCGGGGAGCTGGAACTCGTCCGGCAGCAAGAACACGAGATGGCCGACGCGCTGCTTCGTCGTCAAACCCGTCTTCCCAAACCCAAACCCGAGTCCCTCGAGGTGCTCTTTGATTGCGAGCCCCACGAACCACAGTGGTTCCACGATGGTCTGGCGTTCGGCCCCACCACCCCCGCCGATGCACCCAGCACGTTCCGCGGACGCTTCGAGCCGGCGGCGTACTCCATGCTGGACTCTGGACGAATTTCAGAAAAACTCCAAGGCGCGACCCGATCGCCCTCGTACCAATTGACCCGGCCGTACACCTGGGTGCGTGTCCGAGGCACGGGAACCATTCGGCAAATGGTCGACGGGTATTGGATGAACGAGCACAACGCGTTGCTGTTCGGAGATCACCTTCAGAACATCGATTCCGATCGCTGGCAACTCATCCGTTTCCACAACGTGCGCACTCAGGGGCATCGAGCGTGGATTGAAGCCACCGACTCGGGCGATCGATCACTGCAGATTGATTTTGTGGCCCTCTCCGACCACGACGCTCTCCAAGAAGATGACTATTTCTTGCCCGTCCAAGGTGGAGACGCCATGGACAAGGCGGTGCAAGCCAGTCCGAACTTTGCCGAGCTCCGACAAAAGAGAAATCGGCTGGAAGCAGAATTGCTCCCACCGCCCCGCGGTTTGATCATGGTGGAAGGGAGTGCTGAAGATGAACGGGTCTTCGTCCGTGGTGACCACACCAACCTTGGGTCCTCCGTCCCAAGAGGGCACATCAAATCACTGGGGGCCGAATCGGTCGGTCCGGGGTCCGGACGGTTGCAGGTGGCCCAAGAAATCACCAGCGAAGACAACCCCACCGCCGCCCGGGTCGCGGTCAATCGAATTTGGGCACATCTCTTTGGCCGGGGCTTGGTGGCCACACCTGATGATCTTGGGGGGATGGGGCAACCGCCCACCCACCCTGAGTTGCTGGATCACTTGGCCTTCTGGTTCCGCCAGAATGGATGGGACATCCGACACATGATTCGACGGCTGGTGCACACCGAGGCCTATCGACGGTCTTCCCTTCCGGCCGATCCCAACGCGTTGGAAGTAGATCCCAACAACGACTCACTGCACAGCATGCGACTGCGGCGATTGGAATCAGAAGCCATCCGAGACACAATGCTGCTCTTGGCCGGAACACTTGATGAAACGCGCTACGGCCCTTCAGTGGCCCAGCACCTCACCAGTGCCATGACCGGCCGAGGACGGCCCGGAGCTTCGGGTCCCCTGGACGGCGCCGGACGGCGCTCCATTTACCTCGAGGTTCGCCGCAACTTCTTGGATCCCTTTCAAGAGGTCTTCGATCGTCCGGTCCCCGCCACCACCGCGGGGCAACGCCGAGAAACCAGTGTGCCTGCACAAGCACTCACCATGATGAACGATCCTTTTGTGCACGAACAAGCCGAAGCGTTTGCAGCCCGCGCCCAATCGCTCTGGTCAGATCCCAACGAGCGTCTTCGCGTGATGGTGCAGCTTTGTTTTGGTCGACCACCTACATCAGAAGAGCAAGCCATTTTGGAGCCACTCGACACCACCGACCTCGCTCATATCTTGTTCAACGCCAAAGCCTTCCTGTACCGGAACTAGTGCCATGACCCACTGCGGAAAATTTCGGACTGGTCCCATCACCCGTCGTGACATGCTTGCTCGCGGTGCGGCGGGTTTCGCCGGCGCGATTCTGCCCACGCTGCTGTCAGAGAACACGTTCGCGCGAAGCATCAAGGGGATCACTGGTTCGGATGGCCTCGGACTCAAACACCACGCCGCCAAAGCCCGCAGTGTGATCTTTTTGTACATGGACGGCGGCCCGGGGCAGATGGATACTTTTGATCCCAAGCCGGAATTGAAGAAGTGGGCGGGCCAGCCCTTCCCGGGGGAACGCAGCGCGACACAGTTTGAAGACGTGGGCGGCGTGCTTCCGAGCCCTTGGTCGTTCAAGCAATACGGAGAATGTGGCCACACCATCAGTTCGCTCTTCCCCCACCTGGCCACCCAAGCCGACGAGTTGTGCATGGTGCGTTCCATGACCAGCCCCTTCACCGAGCACACCAACGCCAACTACTTTTTGCACACCGGTCATGGGTTGGCGGGACGCCCTTCCATGGGATCTTGGATGAGCTATGGCTTGGGAAATGAAAACGAAAACCTGCCGGCGTTTGTGGTCCTCAATGGTGGCCTCACCCCTCCCGGGGGACTCGATTGCTTTGGCAGCGGCTTCCTCCCCCCCGAACACCAGGCCCAGCGCATGGTCCCGCGAGGCAACGGTCTGCCCAACATCCAGCCGCGTGAGACTCCCGACCACCAACGCCGAAAATTGGAGGCACTGCGGGCACTGGATGCCCTGCATGCGGCCGAGATGGACAATCCCCAAGTCGATGCGGCCATCAAGAATTGGGAACTGGCCTTCCGCATGCAAGCCGAAGTGCCCGACCTCATGGACTTGGCCAACGAACCGGATTGGCTGAAAGAAAAATATGGCTTCAACCACCGGTACGAACCCACAAGGATTTACGCCGCCGAATGCATGCTGGCGCGACGCATGGTGGAGCGAGGGGTGCGCTTTGTGGAATTGACCTGTCCCTTGGTCGATGGAGACCGCTGGGACCAACATTCAAACCTCAAAGCTGGCCACGACAACAACGCGCGGGCGGTCGACCAGCCCATTGCCGCCCTGCTGGAGGACTTGAAGGTCCGGGGGCTGCTGGACGAGACCTTGGTGGTCTTTGCTGGAGAGTTTGGGCGCACCCCGTTTGCCCAGGGCAACAACGGACGCGATCACAATCCACATGGTTTCACCATCTGGATGGCGGGCGGCGGAACCAAACCAGGGACGGTCTACGGCGCGACGGACGATTTTGGCTACCACGCGATCGAAAATCCTCTCGAGATCCACGATCTGCACGCGACGATGATGCACCTGCTTGGTGTGCACCATGAATCACTCACCATCAACCACGGCGGTCGCGAGATGCGATTGACCGATGTGCATGGTCGGGTTGTGCGGGATTTGTGCATCAGTTGACTTGATTCCATTTGGCGTCCACCGATGGGGTCGTAAACTGGAAGCATGTGGGCAACGATCACGGCTTGTCTTGTGGCAGGCGGCACCGACCTCCCGGTGTTCGCCCATTACATGCCGTGGTTCGAGACACCAGCGTCCAACCTTGAAGCGCCAGGGCAGTGGGGGTACCACTGGACGCTGCAAAATCGCAACCCAAACATCATTCTGCCCAATGGACAGCGCGACATTGCGAGCCATTTCTACCCCTTGATCGAGCCCTACGCCTCCAGTGATCCCGACGTGATCGAGTATCACTTGCTGCTTATGAAAGCCGCGGGGATCGATGGCATCATCATCGATTGGTACGGGGTGCAAGGCACCAACGGTGACATCGGCGGTTTGCTTCGAAACTCCGATGCGATCGCCAACGCGGTCTCCACCTACGGTCTTGAGTTTGCGGTGATGCTGGAGGATCGATTCAGCGCCAACATCGGAGATGCCGTGGCCAACGTGGGGTACTGCCGGGACAACTATTTCAACCGGCCCAGTTACGCCCGAGACAACCAAACCAACGAGCCGTGGTTTTTTAACTTTGGGCCCATCACTTTCGAGTTCCCCAGCGCATGGAACCAAATTCTGTCGGCCGCTGGAGAGCCGGTGCAATTTCTTCCCCTGCAGTATCAAAGCGGTGAAGTGGGCATCAATGGAGACGGGGAGTTTTACTGGCCCACCGAAGATGAAGACCTCGATAACCACCTCACCCTGTTGAACATCTTCTACAACAACCGTGCTCCAATTTTGAATCGGTCCGTGGGCGCGGTGTACCCCAGCTTCATTGATTTCTACGAAGAAGGTGGAGTGGGCGACATCATTGGATTTGAGATCCCCTACGAAGATGGTGGAACGCTCGAAGACACCATCGATGCCGCGCTGGCCAACGAAGACAAGATCGAGATGGTGCAGCTCACCACTTGGAATGACTTCGGTGAAGGCACCATTTTCGAGCCAACCGTTGAACGTGGCTTCCAAGACCTCATCGCCTTGCAAAGGCTGACCGGAAGCACCGCCCCGCCCAGCGCGTACCAATCCATCTTCCGCCTGTTCCAGAATCGAAAGCGCGCAGGCGAAGCCTGCAACCCGATTGTCGCGCTGTCTCAATTGCAGAACATCGCCACCCAATTGAACTTGGGCTCATACGCCACCGCTGAGTTCTTGCTGGATTTGTGGGACGAAGACTACGAGTGTTGCCCTGGAGATTTGGATGGCAATGGCGCCGTGGACTTCACAGACTTGCTCTCAGTCTTGGGCGCTTTTGGCTCGACCGACCCCGAAGCCGACGCCAATGGCGACGGAGCCGTGGAGTTTGCCGACATCTTGTTCTTGCTGGCACGGTGGGGGCCGTGTTGATTCAACCTCACTTGGCGGAAGTACATTTCAAAATACGGCTGAACCATCACCATTCCAATCTCGGATACTTCATGGTTTGGCGGAACCACTGCACCCAATGCTGAGAGGCTCTTTGCGAGAGTTCATGTCGCATGCGATCCACTTGCTTCTCGCTCAACGATGTTGGGAACTTTCGACAATACAACGGCAGGTTCATGTACCGCTGACGCGGCTGGCCGATTCGAGCACACTCGATCCACCGCGCGACGTCAGGCTCGGGCTGCCAGCAGCTCATGATCCAAGAAGTCTGCTTCAAATTGATTTCTAACTCGTATTGCAGCTCCCGCTCGATGCTCTTTTTGAGTTGAGCAAGTGCTTCGCTCCGACTTGGCTGATGCCGATCTGGGAACTCAGCCGGACCTCTTTTCTGGCTGGCAAGAAATGTGCGCCGATACCAATCCAGGCCCAACGTCAACGGAAGACCAGACCGGGGCTGGTAGTCGGCAAAATCAGCGAACAGACTCAGCTTGAGAAAAGTCATTCGAGCTCGAATATTGCTGACATCTAAAGTAATTTTGTGTTGGGTGTAGGCCCGCCATACTTCCGGATCAAAATCGTCGTTGTGATGTTGTCCATGAAAGGTCATGCCGATCCCCCAACCCGGGCGATCGCGGCCTCAATGGCTTCGTCGTCCCTTTGGTACGAGATTGACTCCAGAAGCAAAGCATCCGCTGCTCGAGTCATATGATCCCGAGTTCGGATGCCTGAGCATCTCACCATGGCACTGAACATTCTCTCAGGCACCGCGGGGTAAGCGCTGTAAAACCAACGCGGGGATCGTTCCTTTCGACGACTGTTGCTCCGCCGCAGCCAACACAGCCACCCTCCAAATCCATCGGGCTCCGACCACACTTCACCCCGTTTCATGCCGCCCCAATTTGAGAAAGAGCCCTCGGCAATTTTGCACGCCCCTGGACGAAGCGCTTGAAGTTGATCGTCCGGCCGACCAGTGATCCGAATATTCAAACGAAGTGGTACCCGGCGCTGGCCCTCATGCCACAGCCGCCGTCCCCAACGCACCACACTTTGAAGGTTGCCCTCTGGGTTTCCCAAAGCATTGAGGACAACCGAGGTGGTCCATCCCTCTTTGGTGGACACATCTTTTCGCACCAACCACTGCAGCGGGGGACGGTAGTCCAACCGAATCACCTCACCATTGTTCAGGGGGACAAACTTGGTTTCATAGTTCCAGCTTTGACCCCACAGGGACCAACGCTCCACCGGCGGATAGACGCGCATGATGTTCTCCAAACTTAAAGCACCACCAACGCCGTCTCCACCACGGACCCACACAGCCCGCGGGGTGGATCGAAGAACGGAATTCGAGCGGCCCCGATTCGTTGCCCTTCGGCCACATCCCGGATATCTCTCCGGAGACCACCTTGCCCGAGGCGGGCAGGTTGGTGAGGGCAAAATGCCCTGCTCATGATGCTTGTGACACGATTTTAGGCCATTTAGACTCATTTGTCCAGCGTAATTTGCCCATAAGGCCCGATTTCACCAGTTCATCTTGCCTTTTGTACGGTGCTTGTTAGGGTTTCGCCCATGCTCCCCTCCACCCCCTACGCCCCCGCTCCAGGGGCGTCGCCGCTGTCCCGCCCCCTGCTCGCTGGCACCGTGCAGGCTGGCTTTCCCTCCCCCGCCGACGACTACATGGAGCGCTCGCTCGATTTAAACGAAGAGTTGATCCATCGCCCCCATGCCACATTTTTTCTCCGGGCCGCCGGACACTCCATGGTCGGAGCGGGCATCCACGACGGCGATCTGTTGATCGTGGATCGAGCCGCAACGCCCCAACCGGGATTGGTGGTCGTGGCCATTGTCGATGGCGACTTCACGTTGAAGCGATTGTCCCAAACCAGTGATGGACTGGCTTTGGAAGCAGAGCATCCGAACTACCGACCGATTGCGGTCGGAGAAGCCACCGATGTGCGCATTTGGGGCGTGGTGACCTTTGTCGTCCACCGACCGTAACGCGATGTACGCCCTCGCGGATTGCAACAATTTTTACGCGTCGTGCGAACGAGTCTTCGAGCCCAGGCTTGAAGGACGCCCCGTCGTGGTGTTGTCCAACAACGATGGATGCGTGGTCGCGCGATCACAAGAAGCCAAAGATGCTGGTATCGGTATGGGCGAACCCGCCTTCAAGTGCCGCGATCGGTTTGATCGTCATCAAGTGGTGGTTCGGTCATCCAATTACACGCTGTACGACGACATGTCTCGAAGGGTGGTGCGTTCCATTTTGGAATTTGTCCCAGACGTTGAAATTTATTCCATCGATGAAGTGTTTCTCGACCTTCGACCACTGCAGCACTTGGACGTTGAGTCGCTGTGCCGAACCATTCGAGAGCGAGTCAAGCAATGGACTGGGATTCCCATTTCGATTGGTATCGCGCCGACCAAGACGCTGGCCAAGCTGGCCAATCGCATTGCCAAAAAAGATCCCACCACCCAAGGTGTGTTCCAACTTCCCGAAACCGATCCCGATCGCGCTCTGGCGCTGGATTCGGTCGATGTGGGAGATGTTTGGGGTGTTGGTTCACGCTGGGGCGCCAAGCTTCGAGGCCTTGGCATCCGTTCCGCCTTGGACTTGGCCCGCATGTCCACCGATGACTTGCGAAAAAGATTCAATGTCGTGGCCCAACGAACGGCGCTGGAACTTCGAGGGCTGGTGTGCCAAGAACTCGAAGACATGGCGCCACCACGAAAGACATTGGTGCGTTCCCGATCCTTCGGCGACATGGTGACCGACTTTGAACAGATGTCAGAAGCCATTGCCAATCATGCGGTCCGGGCCGCCGAAAAATTACGCCACGAAGGAGGAACCGCGGGCCAGGTTTCGGTCTTTTTGTCCACCAACCGGTTTCGAGACGATTTGCCCCAGTACCACGGGGGAGGCACGGCCGCGTTTCTCCCCGCCACCGCGTCCACGCCCATCATTCTTCGTGAAGCCATGCGGCTGACCCGATTCGCATGGCGGCAAGGCTTTCATTACAAGAAAGCTGGCGTCATGCTCGGCGACCTTTCTTTTGGTGAAGTTCAAGGGGGGTTGTTTGATACTCGGGATCACCCGCGTGACGATCGACTGATGGCCGCCCTTGATGAGGTGAATCGAAAAATGGGTGCGGGCACGCTGCGACCGGCTGCTACTGGGGTCACGCCCAAAGGTTGGCGCATGAAGCGTGAACATTGTTCGCCGAAATACACCACCTGCTGGCGAGAGTTGCCGCGGGCCCAAACGTAACCAGGGCCGGTCAAACGACCGGCCCTGGCATTGAGAGAATTGGATTGGAAGTTACGGACAGACCAGTCCCCAGTTGTTGATGATGGCGATCAGGTCGCTGAAGTTGACCAGACCATCTCCGGTGACATCAAAGATGCAGGGTTCCGGGCAGTCGGCTTGGTCACAAGGAAGACCCATGCCCATCCAAGTTCCACCGGCCGCATCGCAGCTGTCTGTGGTGGTTTGGACACAAACATCCTTGATACAACACGCGCCGAGTTTGGGGCAGCAATCCACTTCGGCACACGTTGCACCACCGGTCCAGATGCCGTTGTAGTACTCGCCGCATTCAAACTCGGTGACGTTGTCGATGCAGTCGTAGGACCCATCGTTTGGATTCTGGAAGCAGCAAGCGCCACGAGGATCCATGCACTCATCGGCGATGTCCACGCAAGTCAGACCGGGGTACCACGTCCCGCCGAAGGAATGGAGGCATTTGAATTCCTCCACATTGTCCGCACAGGTCAAAGTCCCCAAATCAGGATCTTCATAGCAGCATGCACCAGTGGGAGGAGCAGCTGGACAATCAATCCAAGAACACGGTTGGCCGACGTACCAAGTTCCGCCAAAGGATTCCAAACATTTGATTTCGTCGGTCTCAACACAGTTCCAACCCAAGTCAGGATCTTCGTAGCAGCACGCGCCCAGGATGGGATCCATGTCGCAAGGAATGTCGGAACAGCTTTGGCCTGGGTAGAACGTCGACAGGGGCAGCGATGCACAATCAGACGCGGTGTAATTGTCGTGGCACCACATGACACCAAAGTCTTTCAAGAAGCAGCAAGCGCCGGTGATTTGTTGGCAGTTGAAATCTTCACAGTCCACACCGTCTCCGGCGTACACCCCGCTCAAAGCGTGACAATCCGCTTCGCTGGTTTGCGATTGAACTTGGTTGCCCGCATCATCAACCCAACAACAACAGCCCGTGATCTGCTGCAACACTTCTTCCACTTGAATGCGGAAGATCAAAAATTCTTTGTGCCCGTCGGGACCACCGCCGAAAGATGCTCCGAAGGGATTGGAAATGTTGACGGGATCTTCGTTGTACCACATCCAGCGTGCGTTGCTGGGAATCCCTTGAATGGCACCAAAGGGAAGCTGACCGCCACTGCCTCCGGTGTTGTCGTCGATACTAAAAGCCAATTCCCCCAAGCCAAGCGACCCGTTGGGCAACATGCCGTTCTCATCAACCCAACCAATGCTGGTGCCGGCGTTCCCCGCATTGGCGTTGGCAATCGCGATCTGGTCGTTGATGAGTTGGACATCGGCCGGATCGGTGGTCAAGGTGTCCGAGGCCACCGTGGAATCAAGATCGATGCCTGTGGCAAACACTTCCCACCCCGTGTTGGGCAAAGTGCCCACCGAAGTGGAACCAATGGTGAACGATCCGATCGCCCCTTGATACGAACTGTCGTCCGACCAAGCGATCAAGTACATGTAATCGGGTGGCGCAAGACTCGGAAGGTCATACAGCTCGGGACCAACCCCAGGGTTGGTAAAGCCTGGACCCGTGGGTCCCGAGAACAACACCGGAGCGCCATTGGCGATCTCGCCGGCAGTCGTGTTGCGAAGCCCCCCGTAATAGCTGGAAGTGGTAATGCCATTGACATCGCCAAAGGCAAAGCCGTATGCGTTGTCGACGGTAATCACCCCATCGACATCAACGCCGTGGGCCGAAGACACCAAGAAGGTGGCGGCCAGAGTGGCACACATCCCCATGGAAAAGCGAGGATTGACCATCGGGTCTGAATTCTGACCGGTCACGGTCACGGAAGAAGAAGAAACAGTATTTGCAGATGGAAACATGGAAAGTAACCCCTTTCGGCTCGGTTGCTGAAAGAGGTGGCGAGGCCATCACGGCCAGTCCGCCAAGTTTTCCATATTTTTTATTTTCGGCGGCGTGGTGCCAGCCCAGCGAGGCCCAGAAGGGCCAATGCTCCGGGGGCCGGGGTGAATGTGATGAACATTTCCCCCGAAATCAACCCTGATTCAATGCCTGAAGTGCCCGATGGATCCGACCAAGAGAAGCCGACGGCACCGCCAGGGACCAAGGTGATGGGATCCGCAAATCCTTCGTACAGGGCGTCGTCAGGACCGAAAGAATCCCCGATTCCTCCAAATGGTGTCAGGTTGTACCAACCTGGACCCGCCGTGTAGTCAAACAGAAAGAGCAGTTTGAATTTGTCACCGTTGGTGGTCCCGGTGGTGGAATCAATGGTCAGATTGTTCCAACCGAAAGACAGCACCGTTTCTCCCGAGAACTGAAGGAAGTCGTCGCCAATGCCATACAACTGACCATCTTGGAAAAAGGACTCATTGACAATCGTGGCGGAATACGTCCACGTGCCATCCCCGTTGTAGACCAGGTCGTCTGTCGAAGTACCCGCAAATGCTGAGGCACTAAGGACCAGAGAGGACACACAAAAAACAGTAGAGGATGCGGTGGACATGGAGAGGCTCTCGACTCAGTTCGGAAGATCTGAACAATCAGGCAACCCCCAGAAGGCACCTTCTGGGAGATTCTCTCTCTGGGTTCATCCTAAGACAGCGCTCTGAATTGTCGAGGGATGAATCAGGGAAAAACGCCCGCATCGGCCGGACCGGGCTCAATTTCGTGCCCAAGATCATCCACCAAGACCTCTTCGGGCCAACGGAAAGCGGCCAAACGGGTTTGGAAGAGATCGGGATCTCGACCCGACAATCGCTCAGACCAACGCCGACTGATTCCAAAATCAACACAGATCGTCCGCTTGGAGGCCCACGTCCAGCGCCGCTGCATTCCCCCGAATGGATGCTCGCGTCTCTCGATTGCCGCGGCTGATCCTTCCCCCAAAAAGACCCGGCAGTAGTGGCCAAAGACACAAGCTCGATCATCGCCGTGATCGGTTTCCCACCATGGTGTACGCACGGTCCGCCGCGACGCCCCCTCAAACGCCGGGATCTCGGGACCACACAAAAGTCGCCGGATGGGATTGAGATTGGCTTTGGCACAAGGGTCCGATGCGCCAACCAACTCGGCTCGACGAAGCGCATCGTCCGCAACCCGAAGACACGAAACAACGTCGGCATCAGGGCCGGATCGACGAAGAACCTCGACGGCACGATCGTCCCAACACGCATGCACCACTCTCAAGGCATCGTGCTCCAAAACGACGGGCAGGGTGCGGAAGAAGTCCAAAATCTTGGTGCGCTCCGTGTCGGTGGCGACGCGCTGCGGTGCCTGCTCCAAAGGTCCAGGCATTCCCTCTTGGTGGCCCAACCAGCGGTTGTACGTGCGCTTCTTCCCCAGCAGCACATTCATTTCATGGTTGCCGAGGATGCAACTGGCGTTGCCATTGATCACCAACTGGCGCACGAATAACGCCACCGCCGGTGAATCTGGACCACGATCCACCAAGTCGCCCAAGAAGACCAATCGTCGACCTTCGGGATGGGTGCCATCTGTTTGGTATCCCAAATGGGACAACAACTGTTGCAACGCTTCGAGCTCACCATGCACATCACCGATGAAATCGATGGGGCCATCTGGAAGTTGTTGCACAAGTTCAGGCATAAAGGTGTGGAGTCAGTTTAGAGCTCAACCCGCTCTTCGCCAGCCGTGCGAAGGACCCGCCAGTCACGAACGGCTTCCAACCGCTTGGCCAACGCCAAGCGAGACTCATCTTCACCGTGGTTCAACATGATGATGCTTGGGGCATCTTGGATCCCATGCACCCAGTCCACAATCGTGCCGCCGTCGGCGTGTCCACTCATGCCCTCGAGCGAGAGAATTTGCGCTTCCACCTGAATTTTGGTGCCTTCGACTGAAACTTCACGCTCGCCGTTGGCCAAAGCACGACTCAAAGTGTCGGGAGCCGTGAATCCACCCAGCACCACGGTGTAATCCGGATTGGGCAAACCATGACGGAGATGCTCCATCACCGGACCCCCGTCACAAAAACCACTGCCGGCCATCACAAAAGCGGGTTCGCGAGAGCGCTTGATCTCTTTCATCTCGCGCCGCTTGGAAATGTAGTGAAGTTCATCAAAATCAAGCGGGTCATCACCCGCTTGTGCTTGTCGGGCAAGTTCGGGTCGGTATTGCTCGCTGTAGCGTCGATACACCCCCGTCGCGAAGATCGCGGTTGGCGCATCAAAAAGAACCGGAACATGCAGTTTGTTCGCACGACTCAACTTGCCGAAGCGGTACAAGAAATTTTGAGCGCGGCCGATGGCGAAAGTGGGGAACAGCACTCTTCGATTTTTCGAAAAAGCTTCGGCAGCAATCTCCGCAAGTTGCGCGTCGGGATCAGCATCCTTCGGACGCACTCGACCACCGTTGGTTGATTCCAGCACCAAAATATCAGCGGCTTTGGGAGAAGCCGGCGCGGCCATGGGCGGAACGTGCTTGGACCCCACGTCACCCGAAAAGACCACGCGGGCACTTTCCGTCCCGGTGCCGCACTCCAAATGCACCACCCCGGCCCCAACGATGTGACCTGCAGGTTCAAATCGAAGCATGACATCTTCTGTCAACTGTTCGGTCAAGCCGTAGGGAATCGGACGAAGCCGCTCCGCCAGCAATTGAGCTTCACGTTCGGAAAAGAGAACCGGGGGCTCGTCGGCGTCTTCTGGAAGTCCGGTCTTCACCCCAGCATGAAATTCAGCCAACTTCGTTCGCTGGAGACGAGCGCTGCTTTTGGCCAGACGCGGCAAAATCTCCGCAGTTGCCGGAGTGCAATACACATGGCCTTCAAAACCATGCCGGAAGAGCATGGCCAACCGGCCGCAGTGGTCCAAGTGCACGTGGGTGAGCACCACGGCATCGACCCAGCGCCAATCGATCTTCGGAAGCGTGAGATTTCGCTGCTCGTCTTCCCACGAACCACGGATCATGCCGCAGTCCACAACGATGCGGCTGCGTCCCGCTTCAACCAACGAGCATGAACCCGTCACTTCGCCTGCGGCACCGAGGAGCGTGATGGCAGGGCGAGCAGAAGACACGAATGGCAAAGTGTAGCGGGTTGATTTTGTGGAAGTTCACGCTTTTGTGGAGCGAAAATCCTGCCACAATGAATGTGATGAGAGAGATGCATTCCAGAGCAACCATTCTTCTCGGCCTCGGTCTCACCGCTTTCGCCCAGGCCGACCTGTATGAATTCACGGCCAACCTGTCGTATGAGCAAAATGGATCGAACCATGACCTGCGCATCACCATGCTGGGGGATGGCGCACTGGTCGAAGATCCAGACAATGCAGGGACCGAGGTGTTCATTTTTTCGGGTTCTGGCACCCTCGAGTACCAGTTTGTGCCTGGTTTGTGGTTTGAAATCGGGGACCTGTCCATGGGACTCAGCCATTGGCCGTTTTTCTCTTGGCCCATGGGCAACTACACCCAAAACGACACCCTTCCGCCGATCCTCCCCCCAAGTCTTGAGTCTGGCAGCGTGGACGGCGTCCTCACTGGAACCAATATTTCCGAAGGTTGGGATGGACAGCTCCTGGAGGGGACTGGAACGCTCTCCTTCGCCGGACAAGGACAGGAACCCCCGCTGCAAATCGACGTGGAATACTGGTCGATTGCATTGGTGCCAAGTCCGGGGGTGGGGCTCGGCCTGCTCCTCGGGGGATCTCGTTTGAACAGACGCAGGCGAACCAGCTGATTCAGGCGGCCGGTCGTTCTTCGGCCCAAATCTGTGCCGGCATCGGTCGGCCCAAGTGCCAGCCTTGCCCGTCATCGACACCCAGATCCTGCAGCAGTTGTCGGGCGGACTCGGATTCAATGAATTCGGCGATGGTGCGCACGCCGGAATCTCGCGCGATCGAAGTGACCGCTTGAATCATGGATCGGGCTAGGCCGCTCGACTCCACATGGCGGCAGATTTGTCCTGAGATCTTGACCACCTCAGGGCGAACCTCGTGCACCAATTCGAGATTGGCATTGCCCTCGCCAAAGTCATCCACCGCCAATTGGAAACCACGTTCACGAAGGGTGCGGACGGAACCAAGGAACCGCTGGTGGTTCCGGCTGTCCTCTTGCTCCGTCAATTCGACACACACTTGACTGGGCTGGCGTCCACCGGCCATCACGGCGGCATGAAGCCTTTCGGCAAAATCGACATCCGTCAACGATCGTGGTTGAATGTTCAGAAACAGCATCGCCTGGCTGGAGAGCTGACGCGCCTCTTCGATGGCCAACTGTGCCACCATGGCATCGAGCCGGCGGTGAAGATTTTTCCGTGCGGCATACGCAAACAGCAGGCCGGGATTGCCCAAGACCGAATGGCTTCGCGAACGTGCCAGCGCCTCATAGGCTCGGACTGATCCGGTGCTCAAATCAACGATGGGTTGGAAGTGTGGCTGCAGTCGGTCTTCTTGAAGGAACTGCTCAATTCGTGGAACAATTTGTACCACAGGTCGTTCGCCCATGGCTTCTTGGAGACCCAAGACCCAACGCAGGTACTCCACTGGAACCGTGGGATCCTCCTGCGCGGACACCAAAATGACCTTGCCTCGGTCGGCGTGCAGAACAGCTTTTTTCAGGGCCGGATCTACGTGCTGGTGACACACCACGAGCACGGTGAGTCCGGGGTACGTCTCCACCAACTCTCGGAAAAACTCTGGCATACGGGTGCCAAGCCGCAACACCGAGTCGTCGGTGGTGAGCACCGCCGAACATGGGTGCATGGAGAGATACGGGAAGACCGCTTCTTCCTCGGCCACCACCGTTCGTTTGGCGGCCAAACCGTCCAGGGGAGCAATCCATGACGGAAAGCGGCCGGGTGTATCCAAGAAGAGCAACAGCTCCTCGGTGGAATGACCCGAATTGGCGGCGTTTTCCGACATGGCACTGAAGTCGGCATGAAATCGATCCGACTTCATCAAACATGCAGATGAATCCCACAGAAACAGCCATCCTCCTTGTCGGTTATCAAAATGACTTCTTCCGGGCAGACGGTTTGCTGCACGGGGCCGTCGGTGAGGAGATCCAAAACCGAAATGTGCTGCCAAACACGCTTCGTCTTCTCGAACGGGCATTGTTCTCGGGCGTGACGGTGGTCTCCACCCCCATCGCTTTCACCGACGACTATCGCGAATTGGAAAATCCTGTAGGCATCCTGAAGACCATCAAAGAATTGGGTGCGTTCCGGAAATCCTCTCCCGGTTCTCGTACGGTCGATGCATTGCAGAAATTCAGAGATCGCGTCGTTGAACTTCCAGGAAAGCAGGGACTTTGCTCGTTCTCCAATACAGGGCTCGACAGTCTGTTGCAGGAACGCGGCATCAAGAACGTGGTGATCGCCGGCGTAGTCACCAGCGTCTGCATCGATTCCACCGCTCGAGTGGCGGCGGACAAGGGATACAACGTCAGCATCCTTTCAGATTGCACCGCGGGACGATCAGCGTTTGAACAAGAGTTCTATTGCAACGAAATCTTCCCGATTTTCAGCACCGTCTCCAGTGTTGACGAAACTCTGGCGTCTTTTGCCAACCGCGTCGCCGCCTGATTTGGCTCTTTGAGTGTCAGATGCTTCACTCACAATGTGGTGCCCGGATCGCCCTGGGCTGACCGCGGAAATCTCTGGGTTCCTCTCGGAGACCGGGTGCAACATCACGGATCTCAACCAGCACAGTGATCCCGACCACGATCTGTTTCATTTACGAACAGAATTTGAGGTGGGTGATCTTGCCCTGGATGCAATCCGTACGAAATGGGCTGACAGTGCTCTCGCCAAAAAGTCCAAATGGACCATCAACGATCACCACCAGAAAGCCAAAGTCTTTCTGTTCTGCAGCCGTTCATTGCATTGTGTCCATGACCTTATTGCACGATCCGCGGCTGGTGAATTGGATCTTGAGATTGTCGGGGTGGCCTCCAACGCCAACACTGCGGCCAGCGCATGTTCTGCTGTAGGAATTCCATTTCACCACGTTGCGGTTGAACCCAACAACGAAGCGGCTCATTTTCAGAAGATGCACGATCTGTTTCTCGAATCAGGAGCAGGATGCCTCGTGCTGGCTCGCTACATGAGGATCTTGCCCGCGTGGTTTGTGGACCGTCTGCCGGAACAAATCATCAATGTGCATCACTCCTTTCTCCCCGCCTTTCCTGGGGCCGACCCCTATCGACAGGCCATGGAACGTGGTGTCAAGATGATTGGGGCGACCGCGCATTACGTCACCAGTACCCTCGATGACGGGCCCATCATTGCCCAACGAACAGACACCCTGTCCTATCGAGACAGTTTGGAGACCATTCGGCTCAAGGGTCGTGACTTGGAGCGGGTGGCGCTGGCCGAAGCGGTCCGTTCGCATGTCGAACACCGAGTGCTCACGATTGGTCCTCGAACCATCGTCTATCCCTAACCGTTGCCGCTAAGGTCTGGGCATGAGCCATCAGCCCCTGTGCCTCAAAACCGCACTCTCTTCCTTCCACGAGCATTGGTCGCCTCGGATCGTTGCTTCGCTGAATGGGCAGGAAGTCAAACTGGCCAAATTTCAAGGCGCCTTCGATTGGCACGCCCACGAGAACGAGGACGAGCTCTTCTTGGTGGTTCACGGAGAATTCACGATGGATTTTCGTGACCGATCCGTTGTATTGCGTGAAGGCGAGATGATCGTCGTGCCCCGAGGCGTGGAGCATCGCCCTGTCGCCGAACACGAGTGCCACGTTCTGTTGTTCGAGCCGGCTGGGCTCATCAACACCGGAGATGCCGAGGAAAGTGATCGCAGCACCAGCGGCACTTGGATCACCGAATGCCAACCCAGACCCACTAGGAAATCATAAAACCATCCGAAACAAACGTCCCTCGCCCGCATTTGGGACACGTCTTGGACTCCAGTTCATAGAGAGCACAAATCTTGGACGATTGGCAGGATGGACAAGTCGAAGTGGGCTCTTCACTATCAACGCAGAATTCAGCAGCGCAGGCCAGACAGAGATGCGGCACATCAACACCAAACTCAAACGCGCCAACCGGTGGTGGTTGCGGATGATAAAAATGCACCTTTGCTTCTTGTCTGCTTAAGCCTTCAATGAGCAACTTGTCTGCATCGATCCCGTAGGGATTTCCATCCTCCCATGCCTCCAGGGAGAACTGGCAATTCGTACAAACCATCGTGGTGCCTTGCGCCATGTCAATTACGCACTCCACGCTGAGAGAAGACGCACAAGATCCTCAAAATCAACCGAGCCATTTCCATTGAAATCGGCTGGACAACTGTCACAAGGCCCAAAGCTCGAAAGCAGCAGGACCAAATCACCAAACCCAACCGTGCCATCGCCGTCGAGATCTTCGGTCAGCCCATTGCAACTCACCCGATCGATCACGATTGCGTCCACCGCGGCTTCCACCACCGACCCGGGATTGTCATCTCGCGCGGTGAACTGCAGTTGGAAGACATCGGTTGGGACAAATCCGTCTAGATCCGAAGCTTGCACCGTCACTTGGTGCCAACCGCCTCCACAATCGGCATTGCCCGGACCAACTTCCTCGACTTGCTGCCAAGTCTGTCCGCCATCGAAGCTGGCTTCCACGACAAAGAAGTCTTGACCGGGATTGCCTCCGGCCACAGTGTGGAACCAGCGGCTGTAGCTCACGCGAGTGTTCTCATCCACGCCAGCCACCACGGGGGTTCGCAAGGTGGTGCTGCCTCCATCGACGTCAGAGTTACCGGAAACATTGTCGGTCAACCAGCACGAACCGGAACCATCGGCGTCACTCGTCGGATCGCCACGGTCTCCAGCGCCCGCCGGGACCCCACGCGACCATGCGCCGTCGGACAAGCCAGGGCTGTTGATCACTTCGAGACCAAGGGCAGCTTCACCGTCACCGTTGAACAACAGTGTGCCTGAACCTTTCCGGATCGGATACCCACCAGCCAATGGAATCCGATACGTGGTGCCTTCATTGTCGAACGCTTCCAACCACCATGTGGTTTCTTCCGTGCACTCCGCCAACACGCCTTCAAGGTCGGTCGCGATTCGGTTGTCTCCCAGATCTTCCGTCAAGAATTCGAGGGGACCGTCAGGACCATCCAAATACAACGTGGCACTCTGCATGGTGCGTCCGGGCAACGGCTCTACCACGCCAACCAGACGCAGATCTGATTGACTGGTCACGCCAGATGGTCCGGCGATCGGTCGACCACGGCCCAACAGCAAACGCTCGGCCAACGAACGAACCGCCTCGGTCAGTTCTTCGCCGGTGGGCACAATCTGGTCTGGAGGCAGTAAGAAGCCAACCCCCCCAACGGGACGCAATTCAAAGGTCCAAGATGGCGCGCCCAAGTCGTCCCAAGACCAATCGGACGCGATCCCACTGGCCAAGTACAGGTCATGGGCTGGAATCGGTGTGTACAACGACCCGTGCGTGCCCAGCATGTCAAGTGCGGCGTCAAACGCGAGTCCGGACAGCATGGGGCCCATGCCTTCGGTCGGTTCGGAATCTTGATAGCCGTACGGTGACAACACCAGTTGACCGAAGCTGTGAATGTCCAAACACATCAGGAGGTTGTCTTCGGCTTCGAGCAAGGTTCGAAGTGCTGCTGTTTCCGGCTCACTGAACGCACCCAGTCCTCGATACGTTTCATCGGAAGGATTGGAACTGCTTCCGGGCCCTCCGTAGCCAGCGCCCCAGTTGCGATTCAAATCAACCCCCACATCGGGAAAGATATTGCGCCGATTCTTCCGCCAAAGACGGTCGCCGGTGTGGGAGTAGGCGTATCCATCTGGGTTGGAAATGGGTACCACCAACCAATTGGTTCGGGCCAACAAATCAACAACTTCACGGTCGCCTTCACTCGCCCGGCGCAGGATGTCCTCCACCATCCAAAGGGTGGCGGCCGGATTGATCCATTCGCGTGCGTGCTGCCCTGCGGTAATTGCTACGGTTTGAGGCCCCGACCCAAAGCGGAGGAAATGGATGGGTCGGCCTTGAATACTTTCGCCCGCGATCGACCGACTCACCCCGGGATAGGTGGCCACCAGCTGATCGAGATACACGTCTATTTCTTCATTGGTCCTGTAGTCGTCAAAGAAGGAAGCCCCCGCCAAGCCTTGGGGCGCACGGGCCTCCTCAATGGCTTGCCCGACGTTGTGCGTGGTCACTTCAAAAGAAAGACCCATCTGCGTGGCCAGATTCAGTTCCTCTTGGGTTAGCACTCGGTGCTGCGGACCTAAGCCTCGTGGTTCACAACATCCAGCAAACCGGCCCAAATTGCGGGCTCGTTCGGCTTCGAGCGTGGATTGCGGCGTGAACGTCACCAACGCATGGTCGGTGTAATCCACGGGCAACAATTGAGACAGCATCACCAACAAGAAAGAGGTCATGCCATCAGTCTCGCTCAAAAAGCAATGAGATGGGAGGAGAAAATAGGGAAGGCGTCAGTTACGACCAGTTGGAGAGGACGACCAGGAGGTCATTGAGCCCCACCACACCATCTTCGACCAAATCTTCTGGGCAACCAGAGCAGATGCCCCAAACGCCAAGGACCTGCACCAAGTCGTTGAAGCCGACAACACCGTCGCCATCCACATCGCCGGGGATCGAGACGGAGCACGAATTCTTCGCACAAGCACCACCACCAAAGGTGCCGCCAACCGAAGCGCAGACTCCCGGGACCAGAGTCACACAAGAGTCACCGAGGCAACATGCTCCGGGTTCGCAGCCTGTTTCACACACCGAACCCAAACCCGTAAACGATCCGCCGCTGGAGGCGCACGATTCTGGGCTGAGGAGGGAACAACTTGAACCAAAGCAGCACGCGCCGGTGGTTGGCTCAGGACACGGCTGCGGATCGCAAGAATCACCGGCGTTGCTGGTGCCACCACTGGCGGAGCAATCCGCGGGCAATTCCACCGTGCAACTGCCATCGAAGAAACAACAGGGGCGAGGTCCGCCGCACCCAATCTCCCCATCAATGTCGTAAGCGGAAACAAAATCCCAGATTGCAGAAGATGCAAAGCCAGGAACGTCGTGTCCCCCGCCTTGCCTACGAAAATGTTGGACGCCGTGACAACCCACTCCGGGTCCCCAGGTGTAGCGAGTCACACCGCCGCCAAGGTTCACTACTTCGGGTGTGGATTCCGATTGGTTCTTGTTGACCCAGAAAGCATTTTGCTCGTTCACCGAAGCCACCCAAGAAGCACCGTCGTACGGAGCATAAAAATCAGCAGTTCCGAGGATGTGGCAAATCACAGTGGGAGAACCGGTCGAACAGTTGTCAAAGGTGTAGCGGTACATGCTGGCGGCCACTGGGGCCACCGCGGCAAATTCGTCGCTTTTAGCGCACGCCAAGTCCCAGACAAAACTCCCGCCCATGGAATATCCGCCGGCGTACATACGGCGTGCATCGGCGTTGTACGAGGAGACCAAATCATCAACCACCGCACTGGCGTAGGCCAGATCCTTTTCGTAGTTGCCGTTGGTTTCTCCACCAAGGTCATATCCCCAGCAGGTGCAGCCTTCAAGGACATCAGGAATCGCTTCGGCGTACACCGCGATGAACCGTTCGGTGTTGGCCAACGATCGGAAATCCGCTTCGAACAATCCCTCGTTGGCGTTGCCGCCACCACCGTGGAACCACATCATGACGGGAAGGTTTTCCGCGGGGTCAAAGTTTGTGGGCAGGTACAGCAGATACCTCCGCGCTTCGCCATTCACCGTCAAATTTTGGAACGACTGTTGCTGTCCGTCTGCGCGGGAACCCAGCAAGAGCATCAAGGCGACGAATAAATACTGCACGGATCGCATGCACTAAGAGTAACCCGACACCAAGTGGGTTCATCTCAATTTTGTCAAAATCGACCAGTGCATCGGCAGTGTCGTCGATGTGTAGCAGATCACTCCGACATGGAGGCTGTGCTCGTCCATTGGAAGTCAATCACGACAGCACCATGATCAGAAGGGAACGTCCGTTCCTCGGCGGGAATCTGATCTGACTCCCAAACCACCGGTAACACATGAGCCGCCACCGGCACCAGCTTTGATGTCAATTTCCCGTTCTGCTCGTGGACGTACAGTCGATCGATCCGTTCAAAAGATTGCGGCGTGCCTTCCTCGTGAGGAAGGCTCCCGCGGTACATCGGTGACCAGGTGATTCCCGGATGCTGCACTGGGTTGGGATGAATCTTCCGGAACGAGTCCTCAAATCCTGCTTCCAGCACCAACTGGCTTACGGGCAGATCCAACGCGCGCCGCCGCTCGAACACCCGCTGGGTGTCCTTGGTCCAATCCAAATGAGACGGGCAATTGAAATCACCGCCCAGCAACACGGGGACAGACTCGTTGAAGTGCCCTGCCTTCTTCAGATGATTCAGCAACGCCTCAGCTTGAGTGGCACGGCCCGATCGCTTGGTCTCAGCCTCAATCAGTTCGGCATCGGACATCTCAGGATGATCCCGAAGCTCGTACCCCACGAAAGAACGCCAATCGAGCCAAATGCTCCAAGCGACAAAAGATCGCCCCTGAGGGTCCTTCAGTTTAGCGCCGACCCCGTGCCATTCGTGGTGGAAATACGTGGCCTCGATGTCATACGGGGTCAGCACGCACAGATGCGCGCTGTCGCCTTGAAACTGGCGCCACCCCAACTCACCAGCCAACCACGCGCCGAGCTTTGGTCGATCGCCCTCAATGTCGTAACTCTCTTGAAGCAACACCACATCGGGTGCGGCATCTCGGATGACCTGCAGTGCCTTCTCCGGCCCCTGTTGCACAGAGTTACCACCACGAAGCACATTCCAAACCATCACTCGAAGTTCATTGGTCTCAGATGGGGTGTGCAGAAGAGAAGCCAAAATGCAGCAATTCAAGAAAGTCATGCGTGGATTATCTCCAGATCGGGACACGAGTGACGAATCACCGGGCCTTCCATAAAACGGCATGCCCGGTGTTCACCTCAAGAACATGATTTTTTCACCCCTGAGGAGTACAAGCATGGCCACCGGACACCAAAACTCGCCTCCAGATCGAGCAACACCAGAACAAATGGCAAATACCCAAACCATTATTCGCCCTTGAGCCAACCACCGTTACATTGGAACCATGAAGCTGATCCTGCCACTGATTGTGACTGCTTTGGGAACCCACAAGGCGATGGGGTTCGGTGCCTGCTGCATTGACTTCGGCGAGCCGTATTGCTTTGAAACTGATGCCGAAGACTGCGATTTGCAGGGTGGGGTGTACTACGGGGATGGCAGCACCTGCGCGACCGACGCTCCAGATTGCGTGCCCGCATACGGCGCGTGCTGCTTCGGCGGGGTGGAATGTTTTGAGACCTACGAGTTTGACTGCTTCAATTCCGGTGGTGATTTTGCCGGTCAAAACTCCACCTGCGCTGACATTCCAGAGTGCGACTTCGTCTTCGGCGCATGCTGCTTCAATGGAACGGATTGCTGGGAAACCGATCAAGACGACTGCTGGTGGTCTGGTGGTGAATTTGCCGGTCCAAACACCACCTGCGCTGATATCCCTTGGTGCGTGGAATATTACGGCTCTTGCTGCTTTGGCCAATCCTGTGAGTACCCGGTCTCGGAAAGCAACTGCGAAAGCAGTGGCGGCATCTTCTGGTTTGACCCCTGCGAACTCTTGGATGACGTTGAAGAATGTGTGGCGAACTTTGGCGCTTGCTGCCTTGGCGAACAGGAATGCCTCACCGATGTCCCTCTCAACGAGTGCAACAACATGGGCGGGACGTACTACGGTGACGACTCCACAGACTGCGGCAACAATTGTCCTGAACTGGGCGCGTGTTGTCTCGGCTTCGATTGCGTTCTTCTGAGCAACTGGGAATGCCAACTTTCGGGTGGAGAGAACTGGGAGCCAGGCTCCTGCTTCCCGGGCATCTGCGGCGAGCCCGAATGCCCCGCCGACCTCAACGGAGACGGGCAGGTGAATTTCACCGATCTGGCCTCTGTGCTTTCGGGTTGGAACACCAGTGACGCCGGCGATGCCAACGGCGACGGGGTCACCAACTTTGAAGACCTTCAGTTGATTCTTTCATTCTGGGGCGATTGCTAAAGCCCCGAGACCTTGCTTATTTCGAACACACACCCCAGTTCGACAGCAGCAGCAACATGTCGTTGAATTCCACGGCTGAATCACCATTCAGGTCGGTATCGCACGCCGAACATGGCCCCCAGTCATTCAGTACCAAGAGTGCATCTGAGAAGCCAATCTGACCGTCACAATCCACGTCACCACTGTCCAAACAAGGGCATTCGGGTTCCGGTTGGCAATCGAATGTGTCACAAGAGAATTCAAACCAATTCAGGTTGAACGCCACTGCGCCGCGGTTTTCAAAGCGCATGATGCTGGTCCCAGGAGCGACCGTAAGCGGGCGGTTGACCGTCACCCAATTCTGATACCCCCCGGTCGACGGCAAAACAATATCCCCTAGGGGGTCCGCACCATCAAAGGTCAAGCCCGCCGTGGCCCCAGTTTGGTTGGTGGCGATCCGCATACGAATCACACCAGAGATCTCGCTCTCGTTCGGATTTTCGATGGTGTACGAGATCCATTCGTTCGGTTCGATCCAGCCGACATTGAAACCGCCGCCCTGATCAAACGTGGGTTGAATATCCACCGATTCAAGCGGCCGATACGCCCCCCCATTGTTGGATGCGTCTTGATCAACAAAGCTGATCCCAGCGCCCCCAAGATCAAAATCTTCCGCTTGCCACCGACCAGGAAGCTGGGCCGGCACACCGTGATAAGGGAATCCCACCACGGGTTCTGGGATCACACCCGGAGTGCGAACCACCACAAAGTGCGAAGCCGGATGTGATCCATCATCGGCATCGGCATACAGCCGATTCGTACCGGGTTGCCAACGAACAAGGTGTCCGCTGCGCGCCACCGAACGCAGAATCACATCGCCGTTGGGCCGCTGGATCCACTCGAACACCGCTGCTTGTTCAGGATCGGCCGTCCCCACCTTCAGACTGGTGCCCTCGTCTTCCACTTCAACGTAAGCGTTGCCTGGCACACGAAGTCTTCCGTACGGACCTTCAAGACGTTCGAAGAAGAAGCCACCGCTAGCGGCACCTCCGGTGTACACCAGAAGGTCGGCCTTCAACTCGGAGAAATTGGTGGGACTGATCCTGACAAAACGCTCCGCGCCCCGTTGGTACAGACCAAACTCTTCATTTTCATTGGGGAACGCTGCGGCACCTTTTGCGGGCCACGTGGCTTCCGGGGCATCGGGCGTCCAAAGTGTGCCCGCTTGGGTGATCTTGGCCCGGAACAAATCAAGTTCTGCGTCTTCAGCCCCCAACCACTGGAACTGCATCCACCCATTCAGGTGGCTCTCGTACATGCTGTTGTAGCCCTGACCCTCGGTATCCCCTGGCCAGAATTCCGTATTCAACAAAGCGGGACCATTCGGGCCAGATTGCACCGACGCAATGGTGGACTCGATACCGGCCTTGCTTTCGTATCCATGATGAGCAAGAGCGCAGTTGTCCCAAGTCACCCCATTGGCTTCGAGAAGATTGATGCCAAAGGTTGGGTCCCCGGCGAAACCCATAAATGAGCCCAGCAAAATCAGAGACTCTGGCGCTCGGTCACGGATGTGGTGGTACAGCTCGACCTGTCGATTCCAATCTTGCACCGTCCACTGGCTTGGGGTGTACAAGGCTGGTTCGTTGTGCGCTTCAAAGATGACGTGCGTTTCATCTTTGTACCGCGGGGCATACAGCGACCAGAAGTCTCGCGCGAAGTCCATACTGTGAATGGAACCATTCTCACCATTGCATCCGATGGTCAAGATCACATACAGCCCTGCTTCCCGGGTGGCCGCCACCAAAGCATCTGCATCCGCAAGATTCACCCCGACCGGGTTTGGGTTTTGCGAGGCATTGCCTTCGAGGTACACATGAATGGTGTTCAATCCGAAGGTGTCGGCCAGCCGCTGCAGTTGCGCGGATGTCGGGATGACCTTGGGCTGGCTCCCATACGGATCACCTCCATCCCAAGAAAGCGATACGCCTCTCAAACGGGTGTGCTGGTCGGTCACGATGGTGTTGAAGCCAAAGGTAGAGTCAATGACAGGCCTTGCCCGTGGGCCCTCGGCCGTGGCATTGATCGACAGCAAGCTCCAAACAAGCAACAGCACGCCGCGGGACATCAAACACCTCCGTCCTGACGAATGTACGGCCAGATTTGGAAAGCGATGCAGAGAATTGTCGATTTCGATCAGGAGGATTCCGTCAAGCGACGGTGGCGGCCAAACGCCGCGGCCACCAGTTGCCGCGTGAACCCTTCGTGGCCCTCGGGATCCAGGGACAAGCAGATGTCGGCGCTGCCGTAATCCTTGGGTGGGTAGTACACCCCGCAGTTGGGATTGATTTCAAGCATGTACGGCGTCCCGGAGCGGTCGACGCGAATGTCACAGCGTCCAAAGCTGGCTGCACCCAACTCGACAAAGAACCGAGCGCATTCGTCACGCAAACGGTCCGCCAGTTGTTGGTCCTGAACGGGGAACGACGAAAGCCCTTCGTAGTCCACCCACTTCAAATCAGAGTGTTTGAAACTTTCCCCCTTGGGGAATTGGTACTGGGCGGGCGTGTACGTCTTGGGCCGGTTGGGATCGTCCGGGTTCTCTGCCACCAGCACCGTGCATTCAATCCCGTCGATGTATTCCTCAATGAGGGCCGCACCATGGCGAGACATGATCTTTTTGGCTTGGATGCGAAGACCCTCTGGAGATTGCACTCGGGACCGGCGGCTCAAATCGACACTGGCGTAGCTGCTGTGGTGCTTCACGAACAAGGGGAAATTCAACGTCTCGGCCGCCCGTTCCACGTCTTCGGGAGTCTTGGCCACGACATAGTTTGGGGTTGCGATCCCAATCTTCGCGCACGCCTCTTTCATTTCGACCCGAGTGGGTTCGTAACACGTGGAACATGCCCCGGCATACGGCACTTGGCGTTCTTCCATTTTCTGAATGACTTCAATGCCAGGAATGTCTTGGTCGGCCGCCCCATCGCACAGATTGAAGAAGAGGTCGTACTTGCCGCTGTCGATCAGGGCCTCGACTTGCTTCACGGCGTTGACCTTCCCCGTCAAAGTGGCCACGGTCCAGGTGGCTTCCGGCATAAACGGGCGTGGATCGCACGGCCAATCGTCCTCGGGAAACGGATCAGCATCAAGGTCTTGAGTGGTCAGCAAACAAATATGCATGGTGGTGCTTCGAAGGATACCTGTTCAGCACCAACCAAATCAAAAGCAGAATGACCTCCCCGTGGGTTCACTCCACTTTGTAATACGGGGATCCTGAAGAGGTGCCATTGACCAACACCACTTTGAGCGGTCGTCCGAAGCCACCATTGGTGATCTCCACTGAGTCTTTGACCGCAGAGGTCGCCCCCATACCCAACCCGGCAAACAGCACGCAAAGGAGGCCGGTGCTGATCTTGCGTTGACGGTTCAGCGACCGTTCCAAAGCGACAATTCGTGATTCCAAATCCATAGTGCTCTCCAGATTCGTGATGAATTCGCAGCACCAATCGCATGATGCCACCGGTGAAAGACGCTGCGAGACACTGGCGTATTCCCACGAAAAAACCCGTGACATCGGTCACGGGTTCGATCATCGAAGAAAGCGGGTGCTCCGAAGCGAGCCGAGCTTCAGCGAAGCATCAGGCCAAGGACGGAACTGCCGATTGGTTGCGAGCGCGTTGGTAGACCGAACGCATCAACATCAATCCAAGCACACAAGCCGCGCCCGCGGCCAAGATGGGCATGCTGAAGGAGAACCCAGCCGCCGACACCGAAGCACACTCGGTGCACACGGAAGCGAGTTCATTGCCGA